>JBIOUO010000328.1:0-13563 GCA_044867195.1 Ilumatobacteraceae bacterium | reverse complement strand
CGAGGGCCTGGAGACTGAGGTGGTCGAGCAGCGGCAGCAGCTCGGACAGCGCGGCGGGCGTGCCGCGGCGGTAGACCCGGAAGCGCCAGTCGCCGGAGGGTGCGTCGATGTCCCGACCGAGGGCGGTGGTCAACGAGGCGTCGCCGGCGATCAGCGCGGCGATGCGCTGGACGTCGCCGGTGGCCCGTTCGGGCGGGACCGCCGCGGCGTAGGAGGCCGGGGCGTGGGCGCCGACGGCGTCGAAGACTGCCCGCCCTCGCTCGTCGCCGGCCTGCTCGAGCAGCGCCGCCCGCAAGCGGTCGGACCATGACGTCGACACGTCGTCGAGCACGTGCTCCAGGCCGCCGACGTCGACGTGCACGCCTCGCTCTCGGCAGCGGGCGCTGACCGTGATGCGTGCCAGCGAGCTGGCACCGACGTCGCTCTCGAACATCCGCAGGTCGGCGTCGTAGGCGTGGGCGATGGCGTCGGCCACCCGCTCCGGCAGCTCGGCGGTGAAGCGGTCGCGGGGAAGGTAGACGAGCACGGTCACCCACGTGCCGATGGGTTCAGGCACCTCGAACGCACGCACCAGCTGGCGCTCCTGGAGACCGACGATCGACGCCACGAGGCGGGCCAGCGCGCTCGGCTCGAGCTCGAGCACGAGCGCCCGAGGCAGGTTCTCGAGCACGGCCCGCGTCGCCCGCCCCGTGTGGGTGTGCAGGCGGCTCGGGGTGAGGCCGAGGGCGTCGGCCACGGCAGCGCCCACGCCGGGGATGTCGAGGACGCTCACCCGGTAGGCGTTGGTCGCCAGCAGCCCGACGAAGCGGGTCTCGGTCCGCCCGCCGTCGGTCGTCACGGCGATGGCAGTCTGGCGCTCGTCGCGGAACACCGCCGAGTGCTCGTTGGTCCGCGCGAGCGCGACCGGCCGCGCCGGCGGCATCGGGCGCGGTTTGGTGGTTCCCTCGTGGTGGCGGGCGATCCCCAGCGCGGAGCCCGGTCGCAGGGTGAGACCGCCGTCCGGCGCACGTTCGTAGATCGCGCTGCCGAGGAACACGAACTGGCTCTCGGCGAACCACGGCAGGATCGGGGCGATGTCAGCGAGTGCCTGCATCCGGTCGCGCATGGCCGGGAAGTCGTCGACGACGAGCTGCACGGCGGCGACGGCGCGCAGGATGTCGGCCTCCACGGCGGCCGCTGTGGCGGAGTCGGTGCGGTCGATCTCGATCTGCGTCCACGCCTCGATCGATCCGTCACCGGCGGCACTGTCGGGTGCCACATCGACCAGGCGGTGGTGATCGTCGCGAGTGGCTCGCAGCATCGGGTGGACGAGTAGATGCACGCCCAGACCTCGGCGCTCGAGGACCATGCGCATCGTGTCGACGAGGAACGGCATGTCGTCGGTGACGACGAGCACGACCGAGTGCGGCGAGTGCCAGCCATCGCGCTCACGTTCCGGAGACAGCACGCGTGCCACGCAGGCGCCCGGCTCGCGCACCCGGCCCAGCGCGAGGTGGGCGACGGCGACGGCGTAGATGTCGTCGAGCTTGCGCTCGTCGACGTCGTCGGCCGGTAGCTCGGAGTAGTACAGCGGCAGGAAGCGCACCAGCAGCGGGTCGTCGGGCTGGCGCAGCCCGGCGATGTCGCACAGCCGGCCGAGCGCCTCGGCCACAAGGTGCCCGGCCGCCAGAGCGGTCGCGTGCTCAGCCGCCAGGGCGGTTGCGTGCTCGGCCCCCAGGGCGGTTGTGTGCTCGGCCGCCGAGTCGGTTGCGTGCCCGGCCGAGGCGGTTGCGTGCTCAGCCGCCGAGGCGGTTGCGTGCTCGCCCACCGGGCCAGTTGTGTGCTCGGCCGCCGAGGCGGTTGCGTGCTCGGCCGGGGCCGGCTCGTTCTTCGCGTCCACGTTCTGTCGACCTCCTCCCGACGCCGTTGTCGGTCGTTGCCAGGCGATCGTCGTCGCCCGCCGGTCGGAGCGTAGCGGTGCCCCGCCTGGCGCCCAGCCGACCCGCCTACGCTGCACCTCCGATGGCTCGCGCCGAGATCCACCACCAGCACCGGCCGGTGTCCGGCGGCGCCGCCCGGGCGGCGGTGTTCGGGGTCAGCGACGGGCTGGTGTCGAACGTGTCGCTGATCCTCGGGTTCGCCGGGAGCGGCGCCGACAGCTCGATCGTCCGCCTGGCCGGGCTGGCGGGGGCGATCGCCGGGGGCATCAGCATGGCCGCCGGCGAGTGGATCAGCGTGTCGGCGCAGAACGAGCTGATCCAGCGCGAGATCCTGGTCGAGCGGCGCGAGCTGGCGAACAATCCGGTCGCCGAGACCGAGGAGCTGGTCGCGATGTACGAGGCCGACGGGATGGCTCCCGAGCACGCCAGGCGCGCCGCGGCCGACGTGATGCGCCGCCCCGAGGAGGCGCTCGCCGTCCACGCCCGGGCCGAGCTGGGCATCGATCCGGCCCAGCTGCCCTCCGCGCTGCGGGCTGCGGTGTCGTCGTTCGTCGCGTTCATGTTCGGTGCTCTGCTGCCGGTCGTGCCGTGGATCGCCGGCGGATCGGGCGTGGCACCGACTGTGATGTCGGTCCTCATTGGCGTCGTCGCGGCGGCCATAGTCGGCGCGCTGATCGGCCGCTTCGGCGGCCGCCCGATGCTCTGGACGTCAGTGCGTCAGATGCTCATCGTCCTCGTCGCGTGCGGGATCACGTACGCCATCGGCGAGCTCGTCGGCGTCAGTGTGTAAGAGCGTGCGCCAACAGGCGCACGCTCTTACCACGGGGCTCCGCCCCCGTGGACCCCCGCGAGAGGGGAAGTGGCCGCCGCCGTAGGCGGCGACCGTATAGGGGCAGTCGGGGAGCAAAGTCCCCCGACTCAGAACGAGCGCCTCTGGGCGCTCGTTCTGAGGCGGCCGCGCAGCGCCACAGCCCGGGCGACGACCGCGTCGGCGTCGGCGCCGACCACCGTGAGGTGACCCATCTTGCGCCCTGGCCGCGCGTGCGCCTTGCCGTACAGGTGGAGGTGAGCGTCGGGCTCCGCCAGCACCGCCGCCCAGTCCGGCTCGCCGCCAGCCCACAGGTCGCCGAGCAGGTTGACCATCGCCGCCGCGCCGGCACCGGTCAGGGACGTCGACCCGAGCGCCAATCCGCACACGGCTCGCACCTGCTGCTCGAACTGGCTGGTGGCGGACGCGTCGAGCGTCCAGTGCCCGCTGTTGTGCGGCCGTGGGGCGAGCTCGTTGACCAGCAGCCGCGCATCGCTGACGAACATCTCCACGGCCAGCACTCCGACGTAGTCGAGCGCGTCGGCGATCGACCGGCCCAGGGCGAGCGCCTCCGCCGCCAGCGCGCTGTCGATCCGCGCCGGCACCACGGTCAGGTCGAGGATGCCGCCGGCGTGATGGTTCTCGTTGACGGGATACGACACGGCGCGCCCGTCGGCCGTACGGGCGACGAGCACGCTGATCTCGGCGTCGAGACGCACCTGCTGCTCGACCACGCAGCGCACGCCGAGCTCGGCCAGCGTGGCGTCGAGCGCGCCCGCGTCGGCGACCACCCGCTGGCCCTTGCCGTCGTAGCCGAGGCGGGCGGTCTTGACGATCGCAGGGAAGCCGACCGCGGCAGCCGTCCCGCCGACGATCCACGGCGCCGTCGCCACGCCGAGGGACTGGAGGAACTGCTTCTCGGAGACGCGGTCCTGGGCGATCGCGACGGCCGGCGGCGGGGGCGCGACGACGGCGTCGCCGGCGAGCCGGTCCAGCGCAGCGGCCGGCGGGTTCTCGAACTCGGTCGTCACCACCGCGCAGCGCCCGGCCAACTCGCCGAGCGCCGCCGCGTCGTCGTAGGCGGCGACGAGGTGGAGGTCGGCCACCGCACCCGCAGGCGCCGCGGGATCGGGGTCGAGGACGACGGTGCCGTAGCCCATCAACCGTGCGGCGACGAGCGTGTAGCGGCCGAGCTGGCCCCCGCCGAGCATCCCGATGGCCGCCGGCGGCACGATGAGCGTGCTCACCGGTCCCTCCAGCCACGGCCATCTGGGCGCGATCCCTGCCAAATCCCGTTCTGGGCGCGCACGCTGCCAACAGCTGTCAGGCTGGGCGCCCAGTTCGAATCTGTGAGCTCGCTGCGCTCGCTCACGCCGGCGCTGGAGGCAGGGTCGCCCTCGCCGCCTCGTCGCGACGCTGCTGCCGATCGGTCGCCAACGCCGTGGCCAGCGCCTCGTCGTCGAGTGCCAGGAGGGCGACGGCGAACAGGGCGGCGTTCGTCGCCCCGGCCTCGCCGATCGCGAACGTGGCCACCGGCACGCCCGCCGGCATCTGGACGATCGACAGCAGCGAGTCCTGGCCCTGCAGGTGGCGCGACGGCACCGGCACTCCGAGCACCGGCACTGTCGTCTTGGCTGCCAGCATCCCCGGCAGGTGCGCCGCCCCGCCGGCGCCGGCGATGATCGTCCGGATCCCTCGTTCGCGGGCGGCGGCGGCGTAGGCGAACATCTCGTCGGGCATCCGGTGGGCGCTGACGACCCTGGCCTCGTGGGCCACGCCGAAGCGCTCGAGCACCTCGACCGCGGCGTGCATCGTCGACCAGTCGCTGGCCGAGCCCATCAGCACCGCCACGCGCGGCGTCGTCGCGCTCACAGCCCGCTGGAGCGCTGGCGGACGGGAGCGATGCGCAGCACGACCCGCTCGCTGCGGATCGACGCCCGGTACTCGTGGCCCAGGTAGCGCTGCGACAGGGTGTCGACATGTGACCGGGCCTCGTCGCCGCGGACCTCCCCCGACACCTTGCCACGGACCTCGGCGTAACGGTACGGGTTGGCGCGATCCCAGATCGTCACTGTCACACCCGGCTGCTGCTGGATCGCCTTGTACTTGGCGCGGTGGATCTCGGTGTTGACGAGCAGCTCGTCGTCGTTGGCGTCGACCCACGTCAGCTGGCAGGCGATCTGCCCGTTCGGCAGCTGCACGGCGATCGCGCCGAAGTTGGCGCCCCTCGCGGCGAGGTCGCGAATCGCAGGCTCGAGCACCATTGGGCCGAGGGTAGACGGGCCGGCGACGGGCGCGGCGACGTGATGAGATGGACGGATGCAGCAGCGCAACGTGCTCGGGGACGAGCTGATTTCGTGCTCGATGGACCCACTCACCGGCTACTACCGCTCCGGCTGCTGCGAGAACCGGGGCGACGATCCCGGCATGCACGTCGTGTGCTGCCGGGTGACGGCCGAGTTCCTGGAGTTCTCGGCCGCCCACGGCAACGACCTGTCGACGCCGATGCCGCAGTACGGGTTCCCCGGCCTGCGACCCGGCGACCAGTGGTGCGTCTGCGCGGCGCGCTGGGCCGAGGCGCTGGAGGCCGGCGCGGCCTGCCCGGTCGTGCTCGAGAGCACCCACGTCTCGGCCCTGGAATTCGTCGACCTCGCCGACTTGCGCTCGCACGCCGTCGCCAGCGGCTGAGCCTTGTTCGCCGATCCGAGTGTCTCGTGCTCGCCCTGGCATCTGGGCGGGATTCGTCTCGGAAACCGAGACGATCCCCGCCCAGATCGCCGGCCGGAACGATTCCCGCCCAGATTGGGGGACGGTCAGCGGTCGAGCAGCGTTCGCCACCCCGACGGGTACGACGAGCGGAGCTGCTCGGGCGTCTGGCGCAGCGTCGCCTCGGGCACCGAGTCGACGAGCGCGCGGCGCTCCTCGTAGTGGTGCAGCGGGTCGGCCACCCCCAGGAACGCCGCGCGCCGCTCCTCCACCAACTCGGCCGGCGGGTCGGGATCGCAGAAGCCCCACATCGTCAACGCCATCCGCAGGTCGTGGATGACTGGCGCCCGCCCGTACAGCGAGGCCCGCCGCAGGCCGATCTCCGTGCACCCCGCCAGCGCGTCGTCGACCGACTCCCCCGCCTGCACCCGCACCTCGGGTCGCAGCAGCTCGGCAAGCCGCAGCGCGTACCCCTGGTCGGGCCCCTGGGATCCGAGCCGCTCGCCGACCGGCTGGCGCCCGCGCACCTCGGCGGGACGGTCGGCGTGCCACGACTCGGGCACGTAGTCGGGCGACTCGTAGCCGCGGGCGCGATCGAGGGGCGTCACCGGTGCGAACTTCGGCGCGGCCATGGCGGCCAATCATGGCAGCCAATCCGGTTGTGGGGCGCCACGGCGCGGCGCGACAGTCCGGCCGTGGAACTGTCCGCCGACATGCAACGCGTGGTGCGCGAGCAGCGGCTCGGGTTCGTCGCCACCGTGACGCCCGAGGGGCTGCCGAACCTGTCGCCGAAGGGCACGACGACGGTGATCGACGAGCGCCACCTGATGTTCTGCGACATCTGCTCGCCGGGCACGATCCGCAACCTGGCGTCGAACCCGAACGTCGAGGTCAACGTCGTCGACCCGATCGTGCGCAAGGGCTACCGCTTCCGCGGCGTGGCGTCGGTCCACGCCAGCGGCGAGGCCTACGATCGCGGGCTGGCGATCCTGCGGGAGGGCGGGTCGACGCTCCCATCGGAGCGGGTCCACCACGTCGTCGTCGTCGAGGTCACCGCCGCCGCGGCGCTGGTGTCGCCGGCCTACGAGGTGGCGGACGCGACCGAGGCGGCGATCGCCGCGCGCTGGCTGGCCCACCACCAGGCGCTCCACGGCGCCCACGCCTGACTGCTCACCCGAGTGTTTGCGGCACCCGAGTGCCTGGCGCGGGAAGGCCCCGCATGAAACACTCCAGTGCGCGAAACACTCGGGTGCAGTCAGACCTTGGGCCGTGCGCGCGGGGCGTCAGACACCTGCCGGTGGGGAGTGCAGCAGGCCGTAGACGATGCTCTCCTCGAGCGCCCGCCACGACGCCTCGATGATGTTGCTGCTGACGCCGATCGTCGTCCAGTCCCGCTCGCCGTCGGTGGCGTCGAGCAGCACCCGCGTGACGGCGCCGGTCGCGCTGGCCCCGTCGAGGATGCGCACCTTGTAGTCCGTGAGGTGGATCCGCCCGAGCTGCGGGTAGGCACCGTCGAGCGCGGCCCGCAGGGCGGTGTCGATGGCGTTGACCGGCCCGTTGCCCTCGGCCGTGCAGACCCGCCGGTCGTCGCCGACCCAGACCTTGACGGTGGCCTCGGTCGAGAAGTCGGCGCCGTTCTGCTCGTCGGTGATCACACGCATGCTCTCGACCCGGAAGAGCTCCTGGTCCCACCCGGCGGCGCGGCGCATCAGCAGCTCGAGCGAGGCGTCAGCCGCCTCGAAGTGGTAGCCGGCGTGCTCGAGCCGCTTGAGGTCGTCGATCACGGCCCCCACGGCCGGGCCGTCCATGTCGAGACCGAGCTCGGCCGCCTTCATCGTGATCGTCGCCCGGCCGGCCATCTCGCTGACCACGAACCGAGTGCCGTTACCGACGAGGTCGGGATCGACGTGCTCGTAGGCGTCCTTGGCGCGGACGATCGCACTGGTGTGCAGGCCCGCCTTGTGGGCGAACGCCGACGAGCCGACGTACGGCGCCTGCGGGTTGACGGCCCGGTTGAGCAGCTCGGCGACGTGGTGGCTGACCGCGGTCAGCCGCTCGATCCGCCCGTCCGGCAAGCAGGTGTAGCCGAGCTTGAGCTGGAGGTTGGGGATGATCGTGCTCAGGTTGGCGTTGCCGGTCCGCTCACCGAGCCCGTTCAGCGTTCCCTGGACGTGGCCGGCACCGGCGAGCACGGCGGCCATCGTGTTGGCGACGGCGCAGCCGGTGTCGTCGTGGCAGTGGATGCCGACCGTCACCTCGTCGCCGAAGTGGGCCCGCACGGCCTCGACGGTTGCCGCGACCTCGTGCGGTAGGGAGCCACCGTTGGTGTCGCACAGCACGAGGTGGCTGGCGCCGTTGACGACCGCCGCCTCCAGGGCCCGCAGCGCGAACTCGGGGTTGGCCCGGTAGCCGTCGAAGAAGTGCTCTGCGTCGACGAGCACCCGCCGACCGCTGCCGACGAGGAACTCCACCGAGTCGGCGATCATCGCCTCACCCTCGTCGAGCGTGGTCTGCAGCGCCTGCGTGACGTGGTACTCCGAGCTCTTGGCGACGATGCACACGGCCTCGGTGCCGGCGGCGACGAGGTTGCGCAGCGTGGCGTCGTCGTCGACCTTGCCGCGCGGTCGGCGGGTCGACCCGAACGCGACAAGCGTGCTGGAGGTCAGCCGCAGCTCGCTGACGGCGCGGGCGAAGAACTCGATGTCCTTCGGGTTCGCTCCCGGCCAGCCACCCTCGATGAAGTGCACGCCGAGGTGATCGAGCTGCTCGGCGATGCGCAGCTTGTCCTCCACGGTGGCCGACACACCCTCGACCTGCAGGCCGTCGCGGAGCGTGGTGTCGAAGACCTCGACGGCCCTCGTGGCGCTGGTGGTCATGGCGGTCCCTTCGGTTGGTAGAGCCAGCCCGAGAACGCAAGAAGCCGCCCGAGGGGCGGCTTCGGCGTGCACGCGGACGGGCCACGTGCACTACGGAATGACGATGATCGCGCGGCGGCTGGCGGCAGCGGTCGGCGTGATCACGGCGGCCATTCAACCGGACCGTCGCTGGTTCGTCAACTCGCCGCCATCTGCCGTCATCTGCCGTCGCCCGCTGGGGGCAACGCTGTGCATGAACGGTGGACGAAGCGACGCTTCCTGTGCGTAACAAGGAACTTCTGGGGAGAAGTGTGTGGATTCGGAAATACCCCTTGACCTGGGGTGATGCGTGCGCCAAGGTGGCCCCGTACCGGACAGCGCAGCGCCGACCGGGGCCGGGGAGCCGAGTTCGACGGGACCCAACCTGCGGGTTGGGTCGCCGCGGACCACGGTCCGGTCCACGCTTCGGCACGGCCAGCGCCAGCGGAGACGGTGCAGGGACGAACACCACCGACCCACCTCGGGAAGCTGCCCGGTTCGCCGGGTGGACGAGCGCGGTGGACGGGCCGATGCGAAACGGCGAGTCACCCCAACTGGCTCGTCGCAGCCACGGTCCTCGCGGCGCCGGATCGGTGCCTCGGACCTGTCCGGGGCAGCGTGACAGCGTCGTGACGGCAACGGGCCGGGCAACCGGTGACCGGGCCGACAACGCGGCATCGCCCGCCGAGCCTTCGGGCACGACGGGCGATGTGAGGTCGAGCGAGAGGCTAACGCCAGCAGGTCGACCATCGGTGGATGGTTCGCCCCTCCAGAGCTGCCCTGGGCGGCGCAGCGGCTCCGGCCGCCGCCCACCCGGGGCGGTTCGCTTTTTCACCCGGTCGCGGCGGTCTGGCGGTCACGTCACGGGCACCGGGTGCTTCGTGCAGGCCCCTCGTGCACGAGGCACCCGAGTGCTCATCCGAGTATCGCAGTGCCGGATTTCCGGCCTCCCGGTACTCCGGTGACCGCAGATACTCGGGTGGGCGGGGTTGGAGGCCGAGCCACGGCCGAGGCAGCCGGCGTCACACGGCCAGCTCGCACCACTCCTTGTACTGCGGCTCCTCGCCGCGCACGGCGCGGCTGTAGACCTCGGCGATGGCCAGCGTCTTCGGGCCGGGGCAGGGGATCATGCGATCGTCGACGGCGTTCACCGAGCTGATCTCGGCAGCGGTCCCGCAGACGAAGATCTCGTCGGCGATGTACAGGTCGCTGCGGGCGAGATTGTCGACCCGGCAGTCGATACCCAGGTCGCGGGCGATCGTCAGCACCGAGCTCTGGGTGATCCCCTCCAGCGCCCCTGCCGACAGCGGCGGTGTGATCAGCACACCGTTGCGCGAGGCGAACAGGTTCTCCCCCGTGCACTCGGCGACGAGCCCGCTCGGGGCGAGCATGATCGCCTCGTCGTAGCCGGCCTTCAGCGCCTCGACCTTGGCCAGCGACGAGTTGACGTAGTTCCCGGTCGTCTTCGACGCCGGCGGCATCGTGTTGTGGTCGTGGCGGGTCCACGACGAGATCTTCATCCGCACGCCCTTGGTCACCGCGTCGTCGCCCAGGTAGGCGCCCCACGGCCAGCAGGCGATCGCCACGTCGACCGAGCAGGGCAGCGTGTTGAGGCCCATCTCCCCATAGCCGTAGTAGGCGATCGGGCGCACGTAGCACGAGCCCAGCCCGGTCGCGGCGACGGTCAGCTTGGTCGCCTCGACGAGCTCCTCGACCGTGTAGGGGAGCTCCATCCCGATGATCTTCGCCGAGTTGCGCATCCGCACGATGTGGTCGGTGAGGCGGAACACGGCCGGCCCCTGCGACGTCTCGTAGGCCCGGATCCCTTCGAACACGCCGGTGCCGTAGTGCAGCGTGTGGGTGAGCACGTGGATGCGGGCCTGGTCCCAGTCGACGAGCTCCCCGTTGATCCAGATCTTCGACGTCGGCGTGATCGGCATCTCGTCAGTCTCCCACTCGTCCAGCGATGGAGTCACCCACTTCGGTGGTGCTCCCGGCAACTGGCTCGCCACAGGCCGCCCGGATGCGCTCGGCGACGCCGCCCTCGCCGAGGAAGTCGAGCATCATCGCCGCCGACAGGATCGCCGCGCGTGGGTCGGCGCGACCCGTGCCGGCGATGTCCGGCGCCGACCCGTGGACAGGCTCGAACATCGACGGCCCCGTGCGCGCCGGGTTGAGGTTCGCCGACGACGCCAGCCCGACCCCACCGGACACCGCCCCGCCGAGGTCGGTGAGGATGTCACCGAACAGGTTGTCGGTGACGATCACGTCGTATCGCTGCGGGTCCTGGACGAAGTAGATCGTCGCCGCGTCGACGTGGTTGTAGGCCGTGGACACGGCGGGGAACTCGGCCGCCACGTCGTCGAACGTGCGCTGCCACAGATCCCCGGCGAACGTCAGCACGTTCGTCTTGTGGACGAGCGTGAGGTGGCGGTGGGCGCGCGTGGAGGCCAGTTCGAACGCGTACCGCACGCACCGCTCGACGCCGTGGCGGGTGTTCACGCTCCCCTGGGTGGCGACCTCGTGCGGTGTGCCGCGCCGCAGCACGCCTCCCTCGCCGACATACGGACCTTCGGTGTTCTCGCGGATCACGACGAAGTCGTGACCCACGGGGGGCTCCGCCCCCCGTGCACCCCCCGAAGATCGCGGCGGCGAGGTGAACGGCCGCTGGTTGATGTAGAGGTCGAGCTCGAAGCGCATCTTCAGCAGCAACCCCCGCTCGATGACGCCCGGCGGGACATCCGGCGTGCCGACGGCGCCGAGCAGGATGGCGTCGAAGTCGCGCAGCTCGTCCAGCGTGGCGTCGGAGAGGATCTCGCCGTCGCGCAGGTAGCGCTGCCCGCCGAGGTCGTAGTCGACGGTCTCCATCGCGACCCCGGCCGCGCGCAGCACCTTCATCGCCTCCGCGGTGACCTCCGGTCCGATCCCGTCGCCACCGATCACGGCGACCCGATGCGCTGCCATGGCCGTGAAGCTATTGCCCGGGCTCGGCTCGCAGCCAAGCTGCTCACCTCACCTCCAAGCTCGCCGCCGCCGCTCCGCAGCGGCGCTCGCCCACCTCACGGATCGCGTCACGGCGCGGGCCGGAACCCCGATCTGGCCCGCGCACCCCGCCGGTAGGATCGTGCGACCATGGAATCGATCCAGCTGTCCCAGGAGGCGTACGACCGGCTGCGGGCCGAGCTCGACGACCTCAGCACGCGGGGCCGCATCGAGGTGGCATCGAAGATCGAGCGCGCCCGCGAGCTCGGCGACCTCTCCGAAAACGGCGACTACCACGCCGCCAAGGACGAGCAAGGCCACATGGAGGGTCGCATCCGCCAGCTCGAGGCGCTGCTCGAGTCGGCCGAGATCATCGCCGCCCCCGAGCCGGGTGTCGTCGGCCCGGGCACGATCGTCACGATCGTCTACGAGGGTGACAGCGACGACGATGCCGAGCGCTACCTCGTCGGCCACATCGAGGAGCGCACCGACGACCTCGAGGTCGTCAGCCCCACCGCGCCGCTCGGCGCCGCCCTCATTGGCGCCCACATCGGTGACTCCGTCTCCTACCAGACGCCCACCGGCGCGCTGCTGCGGGTCCGCGTCCTCGAGGTGACGGCGGCCTGACCGACGCGTCCGCCCCCCGCGCCGACGCCGATACCGACGCGGCCACGCTCGACGTCCTCGACGACGTCGTCGATGTCCTCGCGGTCGCGCCCGACGAACCGATCCTGCCCGCCAGCCGAGAGATCGACCTGCCCGGCGGGCGGGTGCTGCTGCGGGTGGTGCCGGGCCCTGCCGATGCTCCGACGGTCGTCCTGCTGCATGGCTGGACGGCGTCGGCCGACCTCAACTTCGTGCGCTGCTACGAACCGCTCGGCGAGCGCTTTCGCGTCCTCGCCTTCGACCATCGCGGCCACGCCAGGGGGATCCGCACGCGCCGCCGCTTCCGCCTCGAGGACTGCGCCGACGACGTGGCGGCGATGATCGAGGCCGAGGTCGGCGGTCCGGCCGTGGTCCTCGGCTACTCGATGGGCGGAGCGGTCGCCCAACTCGTCTGGCGCCGCCACCCGCACGTGGTGCGCGGGCTCGTCCTGGCGGCAACCGCGGCGCGCTTCAAGGCACGCGGCAACGACCGGCTCTCGTTCTTCGGCCTCAAGAGCCTCGGGCGGCTGGCCCGCCTCACGCCGGCGCAGATCCGCCGGCGGCTCACGCACCAGCTGTACCTTCGTCGCAAGACCGCCCGGTGGTCGCGGTGGGCGGTCGATCAGGCTGCCAGCCACGACTGGCGGATGATTCTCGAGGCAGGTGGGGCGATCGGCGCGTTCCGCTCCGCCGACTGGCTCGGCGAGGTCGACGTGCCGACGGCTGTGGTCGTCACGATGCAGGACGCGGTGGTGCCGCTCATTCACCAGATCCAGCTGTTCGAGGCGATCCCCGGCGCCCGCCCGTTCCGCATCGATGCCGCCCACGACGCCATCGTCGCCCGCCCCGATCGGGCCGTGCCGACGATCATCGACGCCTGCCAGTTCGTGCTCGACGCCACCCGCGTGTGAGGGCTCGCCGGCACCTCGTCGCGCTCGCGGTGGCGACCACGCTGGCCGGGCTCGTCCTCGCGTGGCGGCGCGCTGGAGTGCGCGGACCGGTCAACCGGACGACGCGGGCGGGGCGCAACCTCGAGCTCGCCCGCCTCGGGTTGGCCGTCGGCTCGACGTACGCCGGCGCCAACGCCCGCAAGCTGTTCGCCTCCGCCGAGCGCCGGGTCGAGCTCGACGAGGCAGCTCACCTGCGCAGCGCCGAGCAGGTCGCGGCGCGGCTCGGCAACATGAAGGGCGCGCTGATGAAGGTCGGTCAGATGGTCAGCTACCTCGACGACGGGCTCCCAGACCCCGTGCGCCAGGCGCTGGCCACGCTGCAGACCGCGGCTCCGCCGATGTCAGCCGACCTCGCGGCGGCGGTCGTCGAGCGCGAGCTGGGCGGGACGCCGAGCGACGTGTTCGTCGAGTGGGACCCCGAGCCGATCGCCGCGGCGTCGATCGGGCAGGTGCATCGCGCCGTCGCCGTCGACCCGGTCACTGGTCAGGAGCGGGCCGTCGCCGTCAAGGTCCAGTACCCCGGAGTCGGCGAAGCGATCGCGGCCGACCTGGCGAACACCGACCTCCTGGGCACACTCCTCAAGCAAGGGTTCAGCGGGCTCGACCCGGCGGACATGGTGGCCGAGATCCGCGAGCGGGTGACTGAGGAGCTCGACTAC
>JBIOUO010000327.1:0-2497 GCA_044867195.1 Ilumatobacteraceae bacterium | reverse complement strand
GGCTCGATGAAATCGACGTCGTTGGCGCCGACGATGATCGTGACGGGCAGCGTCGCCAGCTCGCCGAGGCGGTCGACCAGCGAGGGCATCAAGCTCATCTCCCGGCCGAAGCCGACGAACGCCTTCGGGTCCATGTGCGTGATCTTGTGCTCGACGCGCTCGCGGATCTCCGGGCGGGCGTCGGCGAAGAACGGGCGCATCGTCTCGAACACCGCCACCATGCCCTCGTTGAGCGCGGTGCCCTCGAGCGCGTCGAGCATGCCGCGGACCACGCCCTGCGGCGCAGTGGGGACGGTGTCCATCAGGATCAGCGACAGCAGGCGGTCGTGGTGCGCGTCGAGCGCGAACCGCTGCACCACCACGCCGCCCATCGAGTGGCCGAGCAGATGCAGCGGGGCGAGGTCGAGATCGGTGATCAGGGCATCGAGGTCGGCGACCAACTCGTCCAGCGTGTATGGCTCGGCGTGGCCCGACCCGGCATGACCGCGGTGGGTGTAGGTGACGACGCGCCGTTTCGCCGCCAGCGCCGGCTGCACGTCGACCCAGTCGAGGTCGCTGCCGGTGTATCCGTGGACGAGCAGCAGCGGTGCGGTCCCCGCCGCCGTGGTCGACGACGTGGAGGTCGCAGCCGCGGATCAGCACTCGGGAACGATCGCACATCGCGTCGCGTCGCTCGGTCGTGGCTCGGTCGTGGCGTCCGCTCGTCAGGCCAGCGGGTCGACCACGAACGCCGGGATCGGGTCACCGCCGGCCAGCCCGTCGCGGATGACGGCGGCGGCGTCGAGGGCCTCCTTGATCGTCACGTCCATGTCGAGGTAGCGGTACGTTCCGAGGCGCCCGACGAACGTGACGTGCGGTGCGTGGCGGGCGAGCCCGACGTACTCCAGCAGCTGCGCCTTCTCCCGCACGCGGCGGATCGGGTAGTACGGGATGTCGCCGGGCTCGGCAGCGCGGCTGTACTCGGTGTAGGTCACCGTCCGCTCGTGCGACTCCCACGAGGCGAAGTGCTTGTGCTCGGTGATCCGCGTGTAGGGCACGTCGGGGTCGCAGTAGTTCATCACTGGGCAGCCCTGGAAGTCGCCGTCGTGGGTCTGGCGGTCGAAGTCGAGCGTGCGGTAGCCGAGGCGGCCGTGGGAGAACTCGAAGTAGGCGTCGATCGGCCCGGTCCACACGACGTGGTCGAACGGATCATCTCGGCGCAGGGCGGTCGACAAGCGGACCTCGATAGCGGGGTGCTCGAGGATGGCGGCGACGATCGGCGTGTAACCGTCGGCGGGGATCGCCTGGTGCGGGTGGTTGAAGTAGCTGTCGTCGTAATTGAAGCGCAACGGCAGGCGCTGGAGGATGCTCGCCGGCAGATCACTCGGCTCGGTCCCCCACTGCTTGCGGGTGTAGCCGGCGAAGAAGGCGTCGTAGAGCTCGCGGCCGACGAACGCCAGGCCCTGGTCCTCGTGCGACACGATCTCGTCGCGCGGCTCGGCCTTGGCGGCGATGAAGGCCTGCGCCTCCGCCGGGCTCATCGTCGTACCGAAGAATTGGTTGATCGTGAGCAGGTTGACCGGCATTGAGTAGACCCGGCCGCCGGACGTTGCCTTCACCTTGTGGTTGTACGGCTTCATCACGCCGAAGCGGTTGATGTACTCCCAGACGTGCTCGTACTGGGTGTGGAAGATGTGCGGTCCGTAGACGTGGACCATCACGTCTGTGTCGACGTCGCGCTCGGTGTGGCAGTTGCCGGCGATGTGGTCGCGGGTGTCGAACACCGTCACCCGGTGCCCGGCCTCGGCCAGCTCGCGGGCGATGACCGCGCCCGAGAACCCGGCGCCGGCGATCCCCACCTCGGCCATCAGGTCCCTCCTCCGGCTCGCACGCGCGGCAGCGTACCGACCGCTCCTCGTTGGAGTGTTTCCTCCGTCGGAGTGTTTCCGGCGGGACCTCCCCCGAGCAAACACTCCATCGGGGCAAACACTCCAACGGTTGCCGCGTCAGATCGTGTAGGCCAGGTTCGCCACCAACCGCTCGCCGAGCTCCTCGTCGCCGTCGATCGTGACCTGGTCGCGCAGTGTCGCCGGGTCGGCGCGCCCGCCGGCGAGGCGGGCGAACACGAGCACGGGCATCGTCACCGTGAGCGTCGGCGGGCCTGACAGCTCGTCGACGACCGCCGCCCGCTCCCCCACCTCGACGTTGATGGTCCGGGCGGCGGGGCCGGTCAGCTCGATCCGCACCCGCGAACCCGGCGTCGCGCCGCCCTTCTTGCCGACCAAGTAGCCCATCGCCGACGCCATCTCGTCGAGCCCGAGCTCGGCCGCCGGCCCGGCGTCGCCGCCCGCCTCCCCGATCGCGTCGCGGATGTCGAGCTCGTGCATCCACTGGTCGAACACTCGGATGCGCATGAACCGTCCGTAGGTGTCCTGCCCGGCGGGTGTGAACCCGACCCGGTCCCAGTCCTCCTGCGACATCGCGTCGAGCGCCTCCTCGCGCTTGGCGACGTCGGCGC
>JBIOUO010000326.1:0-18910 GCA_044867195.1 Ilumatobacteraceae bacterium | reverse complement strand
ACCTCTGGCTCGGTCGTGCCGACGGCACACTCATCATGAAGGGTCCATTGACCGTCGCCTACTGCTTGGCTCGTCGACCGATCGAACTACCCGCCAGCGGCGACTACCGCTTCGCCGGCGGCTCGGTCGACGCCCCCACCGACGCCACCGGCACCGACGCCCGTCAGCTGATTGGGCGTCGCACCTGTGGTGTTCGCAACTCGGTCGACCTGGTTTCGGGAACCCGGCCCGCCGTACTTTCAAGCCCTCTGCAGGCTGCCGCGAGAAAGTCATGCCCGATCGCATGTTCAACCGAGGCAGCGAATGTTCATGCACATAACCAGGGAATTCCCGTGCATTTTGGGGCGGGACGATCAGTCTCCGCACCTGGCTCGCCGTAGCGGACCCCCCAGCTGACGAATGTTGCCGGCGGAGGCCACCCGTCGACGCGGGAGAGGCGCCGGCGAAGTCGGGGTCGGGACCTGGCGGTCGGCCGCGACTCCGCCGGAGGCAGCCGACTGTCTGCCGTCACGGCGCTTTCGACGCGTTGACGACGGTATGCCGCTCAAGCTTCAGCTGCTGGCCACCCAAGGCCATCCGCTGCGACGGCGCTGATCCAATGGGTTGTTCGGCATGCTCCGATCGTGCCGGCGGCCAACGCGGCCGTCGACGAGGCGGGTGCCGCCGTGCGCGACGCGGTGCACGACACAACGCCGGCGCTCACGGCCGCGTCCGGAGCCGGTGCGGCAGCCAGGCGTGGGTCCGCATCGTGGCGATGGCATGCGCCAACGCCGGGTCCGAGTCCGGCGGGAGCGCCGCGAGGCCGAGGGTGTTCTCGGCGACCACGACGTCGGCGGGGGCCACCGGCACGGCGTCGTGGGCGACCCGTCCTGCCCATACCGAACCGCCCGAGGCAGTGAGCACGACGTCGCGCTCACCCAGGAACGCGGTCAGTGACCCGATCGCCGGGGTCGCCGCCTCGCCGCTCGGCGCCCACGACACGGCGACGGATCGCCCGCCGTGCCCGGCCACGAGCGTGCACTCGCCAGAGCCGTCCATGTCCACGTGGACGTCGGCGGCGACGAACGGCAAGCGGAAGGCGCGGCGGGCGAGGACCGCGCCGAGACGACCGCCGGCCAGCCCGGCGATGATCCACGCCGCCGGCCGGTCGTCGACGCGGACGTAGGTACGCACACCGACCTGGCCGAACGTGGACAGCGGCCCGATGGGCGGCAGGAACCGGGGTCGGGCGCCGGCGACCTGCATCCCGATCAACGTCACCCACGCCGTGCCCTCGGCTGTGTCGACCCGGACTGCCGGTGGCAAGAGGGCGGCGATTACGTCGCGCCCGACCGGCCAGTGCGCGGCGATCATCCGCTCTGCCCGCTGGCTGGTCACCCACATGGCGCGGCCACCGCGGCGACGGTAGCTTCTCGCCGAGCGAGGATGATCGAATCTCTACACTCCTAACCAATGCCCACAGCGGCCATCGTCGGGGCGGGTGTCGCCGGGCTCACGGCCGCTCACGAACTGGCCGAGCGGGGCTACGACGTGACGGTCTACGAGCGCCAAGACATCGTCGGCGGCAAGTCCCGCAGCATGTCGGTCCCCGGCAGCGGGACCCACGGTCGTGGCCCCCTGCCCGGTGAGCACGGCTTCCGCTTCTTCCCCCGCTTCTACCGCCACGTCATCGACACGATGTCGCGGATCCCGTACGGTGGGAACCGCGACGGCGTCGCCGGCAACCTCGTTGACGCCACCCAGAGCCTGTTCGCCCAGCAGGGTGGGCCGAGCTTCCTCGTCGGGACCGGTCTTCCCACCAACGAAGCCGAGCTCCGGATCTTTCTGCGCACGTGGCTGGACAACGTGTGGGCGCTGTCGGACGAGGAATACGAGTACTTCGCGGCCCGCCTGTGGCAGATCATGTCGAGCTGCGCCGACCGCCGGCTCGGTGAGTACGAGCGGTTGGTGTGGTCGGATTTCATCGGTGTCGACCGCTTCTCCGCACGCTATGAGATCCTGTTCGGCTCGACCATGACCCGCGCCCTGGTGGCGGCGTCCGGCGAGCTGGCCAGCGCCCGGACGGTGGGTGACATCACTGTGCAGCTGATGCGTGGGGGGAGCGAGATCGGCCCGAGCGACCGCGTCCTCAACGGGCCGACCAATGACGTGTGGTCACGCCGTGGGTCGAGCACCTCGCCACGCTCGGTGTGCAGGTGTGCAGCGGCGCCGAGGTCGCCGCCATCGACTGCGCGGGCGGGCGCATCACCGGCCTCCAGATCAGTGGCAGCGTGACGCCGGTGACCGCCGACGTGTACGTGCTGGCGGTCCCCGTCGAACGCGCCGCGGGGCTCGTCACCGGGCCGATGATGCAGGCCGACAGCGGGCTCGCCGGCATCCACCAGCTGAAGTCACACGTCCAGTGGATGAACGGCATCCAGTTCTATTTCCGCAGCAGGGTGCCGGTGGCCAACGGCCACGCTGTCTACATGGGGTCGCCGTGGGGGCTGACATCGATCTCGCAGCAGCAGTTTTGGGACCGGTTCCCGCTCGCCGATCTCGGCGACGGCAAGGTTCGCGACGTGATGTCGGTCGACATCTCGGTCTGGACAGAGCCGGGGATCATCCCGGGCGCGGGCAAAGGCAAGACGGCCCAGCACTGCACTCTCGCCGAGATCGAGGGCGAGGTGTGGGGCCAGCTCGCCGCCTGGCTGAACGTCGACGGCACGGTGGTGCTGCAGCAGGACGACCTCCACTCCAGCTTCCTCGACCCCGACATCGTCCCGTTCCAGGACGGCCAGCCCGCCACGAACGCCGAGCCGCTGCTCGTGAACGACGCCAACACGTGGACGCTGCGGCCGCATGCCTACACGCGGTTGCCGAACTTGTTCCTCGCCGCCGATTACGTCCAGACGTACACCGACCTCGCCACGATGGAGGGTGCCAACGAAGCGGGCCGGCGGGCGACTAACGCCATCATCGCCGCCGCCGGGTCACGGGCCCCGCGGTGCAAGATCTGGAATGTCAACGAGCCTCTGGTGCTGGCACCGTTCCGATGCCACGACCAGCGGCGCTACGACGCCGGGCTCCCGTGGGACGGCGGCGGGGGCTTCATCGAGCACGCCGCGTCCGACGTGCTCGCCACCGGGATGCGCGTCGTCAACTCGGTCAGCGGCCTGTGGGCGCCGGCGCTGAGGCGGAGCCGGTGACGATCCCGTGTCAATCTTGCCGCTTCGAGGCCGCTGACGGGAGCCGGTTCTGCGGCCGCTGCGGCGGTGCGCTCGCTTGGCGATGCGACGGCTGCGGCCACGACAACGCCCTCGACCTGCGCTTCTGCGCCGGCTGTGGCCGCTCCCCGGCCCCGGCCACGCCGGCCATCGAACGTCGGCCGGTCACCGGGCTGTTCGTCGACGTCGTCGACTCCACCATGATGGCGTTGAGCCTCGACGACGAGGAGTTCCACTCCTTGCTGCTCTCCGTGACGTCGGCCGTCTCCGGCACCGTGCGGGCCGCCGGCGGCTACGTGTCGGAGATCCTGGGCGACGGCGTGGTGGCGTTCTTCGGGATCCCGGACGCCCACGAGGACGACGCGGTGCGCGCCGTGCGTGCGGGTCTGGCTGCCGTCGAGGTCGGGCGCTCGGGGACCAGCTCGGCGGGTGGCGTCGTGGTGCGGCTGCGGGCCGGGATCCACTCCGGCACCACCGTCGTCGGCGCCAAGGACGGCGCCGGCGGCGACCTCACGGTCATTGCCCTCGGCGTGATCCCGACGATGGCTGCCCGGCTGCAATCGGCGGCCGCACCGGGCGAGGTGTTGTGCAGCGAGGCGACGTGGCAGCTCGTCGAGGGCTATATCGACGGTGAACCGGTGGGTCCGTTCGAGCTCAAGGGCTTCCCGACCGCCGTCACGGCATGGCGGGCGAACGGGCTGACCCTCGCGGTCGACCGGGTGGACGCCCGTCTCGGCCGCACCGCGTTCGTCGGTCGCGCCGACGAGCTAGTGCTGCTCTCGTCCCAAGCCGACCGGGCGCGAGCGGGCAAGAGCCAGGTCGTCGTCGTCACCGGCGAGGCCGGGATCGGCAAGAGCCGGCTCGTGCGCGCCTTCATCGACGGCCCCGCGGGCCAGGCGTTCTCCCGGACCGTCGTGCGGGGACAGCCTGATCAGCTGAACACGCCACTGGCGCCGGTGATCGAGAACTTGGAGCTGGCGCGGCGAGGGTCGGACGGCCAACCGGTGGAGTCGATCGGTGAGCTCCTCGCGTCGAGCGACGTCGACCGTGAGGCGGCCCGGTTGATCGGAGCGCTGCTCGACGCGCCGGGCGGCGGGGCCGTCGACGACGTCGCACCCGAGGTGCGCTGGGCGCGCACGATCGACGCCCTGTGCCGCCTCGTGCGGGGCCGCGCCGGCGAGCAGCCGCACCTGTTGCAGGTCGAGGACGCGCAATGGCTCGACCCGTCGATGCTCACCCTGCTCGCCCAACTCGTCGAGCAACCGGAGCCGGTGCCGCTGCTAATCATCGTCACCGCCCGGCCCGAGTTCGTGCCGACCTGGGCCCGGCGCGACCACGTCCGCACGATCCCGATGCAACGCCTCAGCACGGCGGAGTCGGCGCAGCTCGTCGCCGGCCAGCTCGGTGGCGAGGTCCTCGCGCCCGACGTGATCGCCGCCATCACCGCTCGCAGTGAGGGCGTGCCGCTGTACCTCGAGGAGCTGGCCTGGCTTGCCCGCAAGGTGCCCCAGGCGCCGCTCGCCGGCCACGTCCCAGACACCCTGCAGAACATCCTGCGGGCGCGGCTCGATCGTCTCGGGCGCGAGCGCAGCCTGGCGGCCGTCGCCGCGGCGCTCGGTCGCGACGTCGACCCGAGTGTGCTGGCCGAGGTGGAGTCGGTCAGCGAGTCGGCGGTCACCCAGCGGCTGGCGACGCTCGTCCAGCGTGACGTCCTGCGCCCGCGGCCTTCGCCGGACGGGATCACGTACGAGTTCCGCCACGCGCTCCTGCGCGACGCCGCCTACGGCTCGCTCGTGCGCAGCGACCGCCGCGAGGTCCACCACCGCGTGGCGACGGTGCTCGCCGAGCGCTTTCCCGACCGGGCCGCCCGCCACCCTGAGGAGCTCGCCCACCATTATGCCCGCGCCGAGATGCCGGCCCTCGCGCTGCGCGCCTGGCGCAGCGCGGCACGCCTGGCCGGGGCGCGGCACGCGCTGACCGAGGCCGCCGGGGCGTACGAGAACGCGCTCGAGATGCTGCGGGCGCTTCCCGTCGAGGGTCGCGACCGGCGCGAGCTCGGTGTGCTCCTCGAGCTGGCGGCCGTGCTCCACAGCACGGCCGGGGCGGGCGACGCCCGGTTCCGGACCGTCGCCGACCGGGCAATCGACCTCGCTCGCGTCGTCGACGACCAGCAGTCGCTCTTCGCGGCGTTGACGATCGCCGCCGCCCACCACTCGTCGTTGCCCGACCGCGCCCGCGCCGAGCCGCTGCTGCGTGAGCAGGTGGCACTCGTGGACACCTGGGGCGAGCAACGCCTCGACGCGATGTCCGCGCTCGGCACCAACGCGGTGTTGTGGGGCGAGCGGGCCGAGGGCCTGCGGCTCCTCGAGGCGTGCCGGGCGATCCACCACCCGGGCGACGCGCCGAACCACTACGACGCCGGGCTCGCCGCGCTCCTCTACCGCTCCATCGTGCTACGCGAGCTCGGCCGGGTGGGCGAGGCGCGCGAGGCCCGCCTCGAGGTCGAGGAGCTCGCGGCGCGTGCACAACCGTTCAACCGCTGCCTGACGGCGGTCCAGCTGGCCACGATGGCGTCGCTGCGCGCCGACGGATCGGCCGCTGCGGAGCACCTGGCCATCGCAGGTCGCGACGCCGACCAGCACGGCTTCCTCACGTTGGGGGTCCGCATCGCGATCCTGCGCGCCGCGGCCGACGCCCAGGCCAGCGGCGGCTCACCGGACGGCGCCGACGAGTCGCTCGAGCTCTGCCGCCGGCAGGGCACGATGGCCTCGACATCGCCCTACCGTCTGCTCGTCGCCGAGGCGTGGGCGGCCGCCGGGATGCCCGACCGGGCGCTGCAGGCGGCCGATGACGCCCTCGCGTTCGTGGCGGCCACGGGCGAGGCGGAATACGCCGCCGAGCTCCACCGCGTCCGCGGCCAGCAGTTGGCCGCGCTCGGCGATCCGGCCGGGGCGGCCGCGGCGCTGCGCACCGGGGTCGACGTGGCGAGCCGCGATGGCGCGGCGCTGTTCGCGGCGAGGGCGGCGGCGGCGTGGCAGGCCGTCGACCGCGATGCGGCCGAGCCGGCGCTGCGATCGGCGCTCGCCGGCGTCGTGCTCGACGTCGACGAACCCGACGTCAACGCCCTCCGGGCGATCGCCTCGACGGTGTCGCCGGTCGCTAGGCCCTGACGGGCAGCCACACGACGTTCTCCAGGGCGCCGGCGTACATCGCGTGAGCCGGCGGGCCGAGGTCGGGCATCCCGTCGCCCTGCAGGACGCTGTTCTCGTGCACGTCGACGGTCACCGGCTGCAGCATCCAGGGCTGGTGCTCGATGTCGGCGCGCCGCAGCTGGCGCTCGTGATCGAGCGTGTACATGCAGTACCGCTCGGCGAGGAACTCCTCGAGGGACCCTGCGGCGGCTGGCGCAGCCGGGCCGTGCAACTCGTACGTGGCCGCGAACCGCGCCGTCCCCCGCTCGCGGTCGCTCGTGAAGTCGACGTGGCCGCCGTCGTCGGTCATGCGCATGTGGGCGGTGTCGTACGCCAGATGGAAGACGTGACGCCCGATCCACGTGTTGAGGTGGCTGGGCGCGTCGATGCTCACGAACCACACACCCGGCTTGCCGTCATGGACGACGTACGTGCGCACGTTCAGCTCGGGGAAGTCACCGAGATCCGGCATCGGGAACAGGTCGCGCAGATGCACCCGCGCCATGCGCAGCGAGAGCACGCTGACGTACGCCTGACCCTCGTACGTGTCGATGTCGATCGCGGCCGGCACGAGCGAGCGGGCGGTCGCCATCGGCACCGGCCAGTGCAGGAAGAGCAGCTGCTCCCAGCGCTGGGCACACACCCACGGCCCCGTGTGCGACCAGCCCGACGGCGCGTCCGCGGCGAGCTGGTCGGCGCGCCCGGCGAGGTCGTGCCCAGCGGTCATGCCGGCGTGCCCCGTGGGTGGACGAGAGCCGTGAGGGCGCGCCACACGGCCGAGGGCCGGTGCTCGGCGATCGGCACGTTCGCCAGCTCGTCGGCGGCGACGATGAGCGGCCAGGGGTAGGCCACCGCGCCGGCGTGCACGAAGCGCGCCAGGTCGGCGAGGCTCAGGCGCTCGGCCGCATCGGCGAACAGCTGCGGCACGAGCGGCGCCACGACGGCGTCGTCCATCGTCGCCGTCAGCAGCTCCTCCACGGAGCGCGTCCGGTGGTTCAGGCGGCGATCGTCCTCGCGCGTCAGCGGGTAGTGGTCGGGGTAGAAATCGGGCACGTCGACGAACGTCCCGACGCCGACGGTGCGTGGATCACCGAGCCACCGCGCGACCTCGGCCGCCGGCCCGAGATCGAGGCGGCTCCCGTCCTCGACCGCCTCGGCGAACAGGACCCGGCTGATGGTGTGGTCCATCAGCAGCTGCTCGACCGGGCTCTCGTCGGCGGCCAGGGTGGCGTGCTCGATGTAGCCCATCGCCACGCTCGAGTTGTGCGCCGCGTACCAACTCGACCTGGTCGGATCGCGCCCGAACGCCACCCACCGATCGACGGCCACGCTCGAACCGACGTCCACGCCCGCGACGTCACGGTCGCCACCGGAGCAAGGGTCGTCACCGGGGCCGGCTGCTTCCAGGATCAGCCGGGCCTCCTCGGCGTCGCGGAGGAAGTTGCCGTTGACGGCCCTCCACCATCGGCTCCCGCCGGCGGCGACGGGGTTCAGCACGCCGCGCCGGACCTCCCAGCGCATGAACGCCAGGGGCGCCCGTTCGTAGCGGAAGTCCGGCCCGCCGTGGGCCCCGTAGAACGCTTCGGCCATCTGCAACCGGGCCGCCGCGTCGTCGCTCACGGCAGCCACGTTGGCCGCCGCCTGCGCCGCGGCCGGCGAGCTGGGCTCGGCCATCAACGCAGCGTAGTTCCCGACGGCGGCTTCGCTCGGATCCGCGACGAATCGCACCCAGTTGCCGGATCAGGGCAGCAGGCCGGCGTCGAGCCAGCCACCGCCCCAAGCTCGGAGCGCGACACACGTGGAGCTGAGGGTGCTGGTGCCCACACTGGATGGTCGGCCTTCTCATCGAGGACGCCGTGTACGGCATCCCGCCGTCCCGCACCGGTTCCGGGGCCGCGACGACGTCATCGCGTTCATCGCCGCCATCGGCACACCGTCGCTGCGGCACCTAACTATCACGAGCACCAACGGCCAGCCGGCGATCGCCCGGTACATCGCGCACGGCGCCCGGCGGCCATTCCTGACGGCATCGCTCGAAGTACTCGCTCTCGACGGACCGCGCCAGCGCGTCTGCATCAACGGCCGCGCGTCCACGCCGAACGATCAGCTCGGCGTCGTCGACTGCCGCGACGATGTCGGCGAGTCGCCGATCGTCGTCGCTCACAGCACGACCGCCTCGTCGAGGACATGCGCCATGCGACCACGAGCGGCGCCGCTGGTGACGACGTCGACGCGCCACGGGATCGCCTCCTCGATCGCCTCACCGTTGCGCTCGACGGTGATCAGCCCAGTACCCGCAGGCACGTCGATAAACAGGTCGACGTCGGAGTCGTCTCGCACGTCGTCGTGGGCCACCGAACCGAAGATCCGCACATTGCTCGCCCCGAACGAATCGACAATCTCGATGATCGCCGCTCGGTGGGCGCGCAACGCCCCCAACGTCGGACGGGCGGCGCGTGGCTTGACGACGACGTCGAGTTGATTGCCAGACGCGTCGAGCAGGCGATCGAGCATCGCCACCGTCGGGTTGAGTTCGCCGCGCTCGATTCGGGTGACCGTCGAGGGCGACACCCCGGACGCTGTCGCCAGGTCACGAGCCGACATGTGCGCCCTCTCGCGAGCGGACCGCACCAGGAGCGCTGCATCAACCATGCCCGTAGCAGATGCGCAACAGAGTTGGGGGGCGGCCCCTGCGCAGCGAGACCCGGAATCACCGAACTCGGTGTCCGCGGTGTGATTACCCGACTTGAGATATGGGCCGAAGTGCTCGGGCTCGGCAGGCGCCGACAGCGGCATTACGAGCGGCGATATGCGTCACATACGCGTCGACCGCCCGAGGCCGACGAAGCGCCGAGCGCCGACTATGGACCGCTTGCAGCGGACGGTCCCATTCCACCCTCGGCGAGCGCGCCACCGGCACGAGTTCCGAGATCACGCACTCGTCGGCCGCGGTTAGACGCCGAGCTGCGGCTTGTTCGTGTACGGCTCGGCCACTTCGATTCCGGTCAATTGCGCCCATCGTGTTCGGCGCGCCTCGGCCGCGTAGGTGAAATCGACGCGCAGCCGAACATGACCGCAGAGGCGAGGTGGATCGCGTCGGCGCCGCGAATCCCGTGCCCCTCGGACTTGGCCGTTCAGATCAGGGTGCGCGCCTGCCGGGTGAGCGCCTGCGTGACATCAATGAGCTGGATCGGTGACGCCGGAGTCCATAGCTCCTCGATTGCTGCCTCGCCTTCCACAGTCAGGCCGTTGTCCCGTTCTAGCGCGCCGAACGCGACCTCGGCGATCGACAGTACCGACGTCAGGATCTCGATCTCGCCGCGGCGACCCTCGTGGAGGAGCGTCTGAACGGTGTCGGCTCGTCCTTCCTCGTCACCGACATACGCAAGAAGCACGTTCGCGTCGAAGTAGACACGAGGCGGGCTAACTGGCATCCCTCATCCGTCGGATCACACGTTCGGCCGGCTCACTGCCTCCGACGGCACCTCGCGCCTTTAGGAACCCCATGGTCTCGCCTTCGTTCACGACGTCGACGCTCGTCACGCGTCGCACGGCAAGCGGTCGGCCCGAGCCAGCATCGCGGGTGACCACGCCGGTCACGTCGGCGACATGGCCCCACGCATCGCGCATCTGGTCCTCATCTTCATCCTGGAAGTAGCAGGAGACCGGCCGGTCACTGGTCAGCTCGTAGAGGGTAAAGCGAAGACCCTTCCGGTGAGAGAGCGTCTCGACGCGACCCCGAACAGTGCCGAAGGACTTGGTGGTCTGCGGTCCCACGACCCCCGGGGCGTGGTTGACGGGGGCGTTGAAGATCACCTCGTCGTCGGCGGTCTCGAGGATGATCCGGTTCTTCTCGTCGGCGAGGTCGGTCAGGTCGCGAACCACTCGAAGGAGCCGGCGGCTCGTGTCGACCTCGCCGCGCAACACCTGCCGGCCAGCAGCGACGTACCGCTCAGTGACCGCCGGGATCCTGGCCGCGGAGTCCTCGTCGAGCGGCTCCGCACGCGCCGTCGCGGCCGCGGAGCCGTAATCGAGCCCCGCCAGAACCCACCGGATACGGGCGCCCTGGTCCTCCCCGAGCGCCTCGAGGACGGCGCGGAACCGGACGAACGCGTCGGAGAGCTGCTCGATCGTCACCTCGCCGTCGAGGCGGAACGTCACGGAGTCTCCGGCCACGACTGAAGCGTACTCAGAGGGTGTCGGGCCGTTCCGTGAGGCGCCGGGCACCGGAGCGACGCACCGCGTTGGTGGCCGGGCCGAACCGGACACCAGGCGGCTCGGTGTCGGCCCGATCGGCCGCCTCGCCTCAGTTCAGTGGTGCTGAGCACGCTCGCGGCACCCTCGCCCAGGTTCGCGTGGCGGGAGCGCCGAGTCGCGGCCTGCACGTCAGCGTTCGGAACCCACCCGCAGTGGGCGCCCACGACCGTCCGGCTCTGCCGGGTTCGGGCACCGGCCTCCTTGGTCTGCAGGAGCGGGTGACGCTGGCCAATGGCACCCTGGTGCACGGCCCGGACGCTTCCGGTGACTTCGTCGTCGAGGCCGACCTGCCGTGGTGAAGGTCCGGGTGCTTCTCGTCGACGACGACGCGTTGGTGCGTGCCGGTCTGCGGATGATCCTGTCGTCGTCAGACGAGCTGGAGGTGGTCGGCGAGGCTGCCGACGGCGCCGAGGCCGTCGCGACCGATCATGTGCTCGAGCAGGTCGCGCACCGTCCATTCCGTACAGGGCGTCTTGTCGCCGTGCTGGTCGGCGCGCACGACCGCGATCACGGCATGCGCGTGCCCGAACGTCTCGTCCAATGCGTTCACCACGTCCACGCGGCGCCACCGATCTCTGTAAGCTACTTCTTACACACATTCGCGGATGAGGACGAGGATCGCAACACCCGTTGGCCGAGCAGACCATCGACGAATCGCTCCGAGCCGTCGCCGACCCGACCCGGCGGGCGATCCTGCGGCTCGTGCGCGATCACGAGCTGACGGCCGGTGAGATTGCGAGTCACTTCCCCGCGATCTCACGCCCCGCTGTCTCCCAGCACCTCCGCGTCCTCGCCGGCGCCGAGCTCGTCGACGTACGACCAGACGGCAACCGCCGTCTCTACCGATGGCGGCGCGAGGGCCTGCGAGACGCCGCCGAGTTCGTCGAGGAGATGTGGTCGGACCGGCTGGCCCGGCTCAAGCACGCCGCGGAGCGGGAGGAGTGGCCGGCGCGCACCCGCGCGTCGCGCGTGTCGTCGAAGAAGGAGAACCGCACGTGACCCAAACCGACCGGACCGTTGTCGAGCAGACGTTGCGCATCGATGCGCGCCCGGAGACGGTGTGGCGCTACTGGACCGAACCGGACCGCATGTGCGACTGGTGGGGCGCGGCCGCCGAGCTCGACCCCCGGCCAGGCGGTGCTTGCATCGTCGAGATGGGCGGCGGGCCGATCATGCGCGGGCTGTATGTGGAGCTCGTACCCCACCAGCGGATCGTGTTCAGCTTCGGTTGGGATCCGACAGAGGGTGCACCTGACATCGCACCCGGCTCGACCCGCGTCGAGGTTACCCTGACGCCGGATGGCGACGGCACGATCCTCGCCCTCCGCCACACCGGACTGCCGATCGCATTCCGCGACGAACACCAGGCCGGCTGGGGTCACTTCCTGCCGCAGCTCGCGTCCGCCGCGACGGCCACCGCCGACAGGAGCGACCGCTCCCAGCTCGCCGCGACGCTGGCACCCAGGCAGTCCGAGCAGAAGCCGGCGAGCACGTGACCGTCGACGTCTCCACCGACACCGTCATCAACCGCCCGCCCGACGTCGTGGCCACCTACGCCGCTGACCCGTCGAACGCTCCCGAGTGGTACGCGAACATCGAGTCGGTCGAGTGGACGAGCGAACCTCACGTCGCGATCGGCGCCAGGGTCGCGTTCGTCGCACGGTTCCTCGGCCGCCGCCTCGAGTACACTTACGAGATCGTCGACTACGTGCCCGGCGAGCGCCTGGTCATGCGCACCGCCGAGGGACCGTTTCCGATGGAGACCAGCTACACGTGGACTGCGGTCAGCGAGACGTCGACACGCATGGAGCTCCGGAGCTGCGGCGAGCCTGCCGGGTTCTCCAAGCTCGCCGCGCCGTTCATGGCACGGGCGATGCGACGCGCCAACCGCAACGACCTCGCCCTGCTCAAGCGGATCCTCGAATCCCGCTGAGCCGCCTGCCACGATCCCAACTGCGTGGCCACAGTCTCGAATCAGCGACTGTGGCCACCCAGAAACCCCTGCGCGCGATCAACCATGGAGGAGATCGACATGACGGACCGTCCGAACATCTTGATCGTCTGGGGCGACGACATCGGGATCGCCAACCTTTCCTGCTACACGGACGGGCTGATGGGCTACCGGACCCCCAACATCGACCGTTTGGCGGCCGAGGGCGTTCGTTTCACGGATTCCTATGGCGAGCAGAGCTGCACCGCCGGTCGAGCGGCGTTCATCACCGGGCAGAACCCGTACCGCACGGGTCTGACGAAGGTGGGGATGCCCGGCGCCGATCTCGGGTTGCGCGCTGACGACCCGACGATCGCCACCGCGCTCCAGGCCCACGGTTACGTCACCGGCCAGTTCGGCAAGAACCACCTCGGTGATCGCGACGAGTTCCTGCCGACCGCCCACGGCTTTCACGAGTTCTTCGGCAACCTCTATCACCTCAACGCCGAGGAGGAGCCCGAGCACCCGGACTACCCCAGCGAGGACGAGTTCCCCGGCTTCCGGCAGCGGTTCGGTCCGCGCGGTGTCATTCACTCGTGGGCGAACGATGACGGCACGCAGCGCATCGAGGACACCGGACCGCTGACGAGAGAGCGGATGGAGACATGTGACGAGGAGTTCCGCGACGCCGCGATCGACTTCATCCGCCGCCAGCACACCGCCGGCAGACCGTTCTTCGTGTGGTTCAACGCGACCCACATGCACTTCCGTACCCACACCAAGCCCGAGAGCATCGGACGCGCCGGTCGCTGGCAGTCGCGCTACCACGACACGATGCTCGACCACGACGACGCCGTCGGCGAGCTGCTCGATCTGCTCGACGAGCTCGGCATCACCGAGGACACGATCGTCGTCTACTCGACCGACAACGGCCCGCACATGAACTCGTGGCCGGACGCCGGCATGACCCCGTTCCGCAACGAGAAGAACTCCAACTGGGAGGGCGCCTACCGCGTCCCCGAGGTGATCCGCTGGCCCGGCCGGATCCCTGCCGGCAAGGTCCTCAACGGCATCATCAGCCACAACGACTGGTTCCCAACCCTGCTCGCCGCGGCGGGCGATCCGGACGTCGCCGACCGGTTGCTCGCCGGCGCCGACCTCGCCGGCCGCACCTATCGAGTGCACCTCGACGGCTACAACCAGCTGCCCTACCTGACCGGCGAGATCGAAAGGAGCCCGCGCCGCCACTTCTTCTACGTCTCCGACGACGGTGACCTCACGGCGCTGCGCTACGACAACTGGAAGGTCGTGTTCCTCGAGCAACGAGTTCAGGGCACGCTGCGGATCTGGCTCGAGCCCTACGTGGAGCTGCGGGCGCCGAAGATCTTCAACCTGCGTACCGACCCCTACGAGCGAGCCGACATCACGTCCAACACCTACTACGACTGGATGCTCGAGCGCATCTTCCTCCTCGTCCCGGCGCAGGCGTACGTCGCACGGATGCTCGAGACCCTCGTCGAGTTCCCGCCGCGCCAGACCCCGGCGACGTTCAGCATCGACCAGGTGGTCGCCAAGCTGCGCGCCGCCACCGCCAGTTCATGATCGACCAGTACGCCGAGCAGTTGCTGCCATCATGGGCGCCGGGGGCAACTCGCCAGGCTGTCATCGACTTCCTCGACGCCGTCCGCGACGTGCCCCCCGAGGAGCGGCTGGCGGTGTTCGACAACGACGGCACTCTGTGGTGCGAACGCCCGACATACGTGCAGTACGACTACTTCGTCGACGCCCTGCGCCGGCGTGCCAGCGGAGAGTCGTCGCTGCGGGAACGACCCGAGTACGCGGCGGTGCTCGACGGCGACATGGTCGCCATCGGCGAGCTCGGCTTGGCACGTGTCGCTCTCGCCCTCGCCGAGCTGTTCAAAGAACTGTCTCCGGAGGCATTCGCTGCCGATGTTGCGGCGTTCTTCGCCACCGCTAGGCACTCCGTGCTCGGACGGCCGCTGGCGTCGTCGATCTACCAGCCGATGCTCGAGCTGATCGACGCGCTCCGCCAGCTCGAGGTCACCGTAGCCATCGCGACCGGCGGCGGCACCGAGTTCGTCCGCGCCGTCAGCCGTCAGCTGTACGGCGTGCCTCCGGAGCTCATCGTCGGCACCCTCATCGCCTATGACCTCCGCCGCGATGAACGTGGTCGGCCGTCACTGCGGCGCACGGCCCGCGTGCTCGGCGACGCGAATGAGGGCGGCGCCAAGGTCGCCAACATCCAGACCCAGCTCGGGCGTCGGCCCCTCCTCGCCGCCGGCAACTCGGTCGGCGACCGCGAGCTGCTCGACTGGACGATGACACAGGACCGCCCGCACCTCGCGTTGCTCATCGATCACGACGACGCAGGGCGCGAGTTCTCCTACGCCAGCGAAGCGGCGACGGCCGCCGACACCGAACCGCTCCTGGTGATCGCCGAGCGCAACGGCTGGACGAGCGTCAGCATGTCGCGCGACTGGGCCACCGTCTTTCCCCCATAGGCGCGCTCACCCGAGCTCCTCGTCGAGCAGCCTCATCGAATGCACCACCCGAGACAGGCGGCCGAGAGACGCCCCGGTGTCGGTTGTCTATCCGCGATCTGAACGTGGCTCGGCAGCGCCGCCTGAGGTCGCTTCGGACGTCCCGTAGAGCACCTCGCGGGCGTGCTCCGCGGCGCGGGTGATGCTCTCGCCGACGTAGTCGAGGTAGCGGGCGGCATTGTCGAGGCGGGCAGCGGCCTGGGTGCCGGGGCCGAGGATGCCGACGCCTTGCCGCGCGGTCTCGGCGAGCCTGGCGTTGTCCCGGGCACTGCGCATCATCGACTGGTACCAGAGGTCGTCGTCGACGACGTAGCGCTCGCGGCGGCGTTCGTCGCGTTCCCGGCGGACGAGGTCCAGGCTCTCGAGGAAGGCGATCGCCTTGGAGATGGACGCCGGGCTGACCTGGAGGCGCTGGACGAGTTCGGACGCGGTGAGGCCGCCGGAGTCCGTGGTGTAGAGGCAGACCAGCACCCGTGACATCATCTTGGGCAGGCCCGATTGCACGAGGTTGGTGGTGAACATCGCCTCGTACTCGCGCACGGCCTCGGCGTCGCGTCCGTGGGCCTGCGGGGGCGGCTCCGGCCCCTGGGCCGCGGCATGCCGGTGCCGGTGCCGGTGGGCGCGGCGCTCCGTGGCGCGGTGGGCCAGGTCGGCGCGGTAGGTGGTTGGTCCGCCGTTTCGCCTCACCTCACGCGTGATCGTCGAGGTGGGGCGGTCGACACGTCTGGCGATCTCCGCGTAGGCAAGGCCGCCGGCGAGCCCCAGCGCGATTTGCTGGCGGTCGTGCTGAGTGAGCCTGCCTCCCGGCACGGTGACCTCCTTCGTCCGTCTTGATCCTTCGAGCATAGCGTTCGCTCCTAGTTCATTGCAACGGGACCCGCGCCAACGTTGCATTAACTCACGGCCCATTGCCACGATTTTCTGCACTTGAACTGCGACGATGCCTGCATGTACAATCGGTATGTTGCGTGATCTCTGAATGCAACGTAGCGTTTCACTAGTAGGAAACAAGACAGGAGAGAACCATGCACAGGTTCGACACCCCCACTCCGATCACCGCCCTCCTCGACGTCCCGGCGGCGCGCATCCGATTCATCGCCGCCGACCGCGCCGACACCACGGTCGAAGGCCTGAATATCCACGCGACCACCGACCACGGCGACATCGTCGCCCACAGCCTCTGAGGAGCATCCGTCATGACCAACCTGGCCATCGCGGCGAACGGGCTGCGCAAGTCCTACGGCGACAAGGTCGTGCTCGACGGCGTCGACCTGGCCGTCCCCGAAGGAACGATCTTCTCCCTGCTCGGCCCGAACGGCGCCGGCAAGACCACCGCCGTCAAGATCCTCTCCACGCTCATCTCCCCCGATCCTGCCTCCGGCGCTGTCCGCGTCGGCGGCCACGACCTCGCCACTGACCCCCAGGCAGTCCGCGCCGCGATCGGTGTGACCGGCCAGTTCTCCGCCGTCGACGGCCTGATCACCGGCGCGGAGAACATGCTCCTCATGGCCGACCTGCACCATCTCTCCAAGCGCGACGGCCGTCGCGCCACCGCCGAGTTGCTGGAGCGCTTCGACCTTACCGACGCCGCGAAGAGGCCCGCCTCCACCTACTCCGGCGGCATGAAGCGCCGCCTCGACCTCGCCATGACCCTCGTCGGCAACCCGCGGATCATCTTCCTCGACGAGCCGACCACCGGCCTCGACCCCCGCAGCCGCCACAACATGTGGCAGATCATCCGCAGGCTCGTCTCCGAAGGCGCCACCGTGTTCCTCACCACTCAGTACCTGGAGGAGGCCGATGAGCTCGCCGACCATATCGCGGTGCTTAACGACGGCAAGCTGGCTGCCCAGGGCAGCGCCGAGGAACTGAAGCGACTGATCCCCGGCGGGCACGTCCGGCTCCGCTTCACCGACCCGGCCGCGTACCAGTCCGCGGGCTTCGCCCTTCGCGACGCCACCCGCGACGACGAGTCCCTCGCGCTGCAGATCCCCAGCGACGGCAGCCAGGGCGAGCTCCGCTCCGTCCTCGACTGGCTGGACTCGGCCGGCATCGAGGCCGACGAGCTGACCCTCCACACCCCCGATCTCGACGACGTGTTCTTCGCCCTGACCGGCAGCGCCGGCGTCCCCAACCAGCCCAAGGAGACCGTCCAATGAGCTCCCTCGCCGTACGCGACTCGGCCACGATGCTGCGCCGCAACCTCCTGCACGCCCGGCGCTATCCGTCCCTCACCCTGAACCTGCTGCTCACCCCGATCATGCTGCTGTTGCTCTTCGTCTACGTCTTCGGCGACGCGATCAGCGCGGGCATCGGCGGCGGCGGTGCGGACCGCTCGAACTACACCTCGTATGTCGTCCCGGGTCTGCTCCTCATGACCATCGGCAGCACCGTGGTCGGGACCGCGGTATCCGTATCCAACGACATGACCGAGGGCATCATCGCCCGCTTCCGCACGATGGCGATCCACCGCGGTTCAGTGCTCGTCGGTCACGTCGTCGGCAGCACGCTGCAGTCGATCATGAGCGTGGTCCTCGTGGGCGCCGTCGCCGTCGCCATCGGCTTCCGGTCCGCCGACGCGACCGTTCTGGAATGGTTGGCGGCATTCGGGCTGCTCGCGCTGTTCGCCCTGGCGCTCACCTGGATCGCCGTCGGCATCGGTCTGGTCAGCCCGAACGCCGAGGCCGCCAGCAACAACGCGATGCCGCTGATCCTGCTGCCGCTGCTGTCCAGCGCCTTCGTCCCGGTCGATTCGATGCCGGGCTGGATCCGACCGATCGCCGAGTACCAGCCGTTCACGCCCGCCATCGAGACGCTGCGGGGGCTGTTGCTCGGTAGCGAGATCGGCAACAACGGGTGGCTCGCGGTGGTCTGGTGCCTGGGTCTCGCGGTGCTCGGCTACTTCTGGTCGACCTCGAAGTTCAACCGCGACCCCAGGTAACCGCCATGACCGCTACCCCGCGGCGTTCGTCGCCAACGCCACGGCCACGTCCCGTTTCGTGAGTCCCGAGTGATTCTCGATGATCCTCTCAGCCCGCCACCCGCCGCGTGGAGCCGCCGAACCGCGGCCACCGGCACGCCCCAAACCAAGCCCACGACACGTCCGCTGACGCGCTTGACAAACCGTTCCACATCAGTCGAGAGCCTCACGAGAGGCCCAAGCCGCCGAGGACGCGAGCAGTTCGAGGCCGACCCACTCCTGGGCGAGCCAACCCTCGTCGCCGAGGACCTGCTGCACTCGGGCGGCGAGGCGGGTGCCAAGCCACGCCAACCCCTCGGCGGGCCAGCTCGCGCGGTCAGTCCTCGGCTGCACCCGACCGCGCTGTAGGAGCCACGCGTACAGCAGCCGATGCGGTTCCATGCGGGGCAGGCCGTTCGCCGAAACGGCCGCACCCGCGGCGGCGAATCGCAGCCCCGGTGGATCGAGGTCGCCGAAGTACCCGACGAACGATGGTCGCGGGTCGAGCCTCGCGACGGAGGGGAGGATGACCGGCAGTTGCTCGCCGCTGCCGTAGCCCACCCAGCCGAGGTCAATCGTTCCCGCGTTGGCGTGCTGGCGGGCCGCCCGCAGCACGGAATGGAACGTCGTGCCGTTCTCGACGACGAGCAGCCCGGACCCGGCGTTGGCACTGACGCGTTCGACGGCCATCGGCGGGTGAACGACCTCCACTCGCAGCTCGGGAGGTTGGCGGCCGGCGGCAGCCAGCACCCCGCCCCGCCGCAGCAGTCGTTCGAGCACCTTGTCGTCACCGAAGATGTCAAGGG
>JBIOUO010000325.1:0-11606 GCA_044867195.1 Ilumatobacteraceae bacterium | reverse complement strand
GCGCGCGGCAGGGAGAACGAGAGGTCCTCGATGAGCAGCCGGTCGCCGAACCCCTTGCGCAGCCCGCTGATCTCGATCACGGTGTCGCCGAGTCGCGGGCCGGGCGGGATCGCGATCTCCAGGCGCTGGTCGTCGCCGCGGGCCGCCTCGGCCTCGGCCTGCAGCTTGTCGTAGGCGGCCAGGCGGGCCTTGCCCTTCGCCTGGCGCGCCTTGGGCGCCATGCGCACCCACTCCAGCTCGCGCTCGAGCGTGCGCCGGCGGGCTTCGTCGGTGCGCTGCTCACGGGCCAAGCGCTCCTGCTTCTGCTCCAGCCACGACGAGTAGTTGCCCTCGAAGGGGATGCCCCGGCCGCGGTCGAGCTCGAGGATCCACCGTGCGACGTTGTCGAGGAAGTAGCGGTCGTGGGTGATCGCCACGACGGTGCCGTGGTAGTCGCGCAGGAACTGCTCGAGCCAGTCGACGCTCTCGGCGTCGAGGTGATTCGTCGGCTCGTCGAGCAGCAGCAGGTCGGGCCGGCTGAGCAGCAGCCGGCAGAGCGCGACGCGGCGACGCTCGCCGCCCGACAACGTGGCGACGTCGGCGTCGTCGGGCGGGCAGCGCAGGGCGTCCATCGCGATCTCGACGTTGCGGTCGAGGCTCCACGCGTCGGCCGCCGCGATCTTGTCCTCCAGCTCGGCCTGGAGGGCGCCGATCTTGTCGTAGTCGGCGTCGGGCGCGGCCCACATCGCCATCACCTCGTTGTAGCGATCGATGATCGCCTGCACAGCGGCCACCCCGTCCATCACGTTGCCGCGGACGTCCTTGGCCGGATCGAGGCGCGGCTCCTGGGCGAGGTAGCCGACGGTGAAGCCGGGGGTGAGGCGAGCCTCGCCGCTGTAGCCGTCGTCGAGTCCGGCCATGATCTTGAGCAGGCTCGACTTGCCGGCGCCGTTGGGGCCGATGACGCCGATCTTGGCGCCGGGGTAGAACGACAGCGAGATGTTCTCCAGGACCTGGCGGTCCGGCGGGTAGAAGCGGGCGAGCTTGTAGCACGTGTAGATGAACTCATGCGCCATGTCGGGCGTCGAGGCTAGCGGGAGGCCTCTCATTGGGGTTCGGCTCGCAGCCAAGCTGCTCGCCTCACCTTCCGAGCCCGCCGCCGCCGCTGCGCAGCGGCGCTCGCCCACCTGGCTGATCCAACGTGTCCAGCGCTGGGCGGCCGCGGGCGCGGTCCGCACGGCTGAGCGCCGCCTCTACCTTCGGCTGTCGTGGAGCAGCTGATCGCCGGGCGCTATGAGCTCGGCGCCCCCGTCGGAGCCGGGGGGATGGCCCGCGTCGTGCGCGGTCACGACCGCTTGCTCGACCGGCTTGTCGCCGTCAAGCTGCTGCCCGCAGCCGGCGTCGACGCCGCCGGGCGCGAGCGGTTCCGTCGCGAGGCCCGCTCGGCGGCTCGCTTCAACCATCCCAACGCGGTCACCGTGTACGACGCGGGCGACGACGGCGGGCAGCTGTATCTCGTGATGGAGCTGATCGACGGGCCGTCGCTGGCGCAGCGGCTGGCGCTGTCGGGACCGATGCAGGTGGACGCCGCCTTGCACGTCGCCGACGGCGTGCTGGCGGCGCTCGATGCCGCCCACCGCGCCGGCATCGTCCATCGAGACGTCAAACCCGGCAACGTACTGCTGGCCGCGGACGGCACCGTCAAGCTCGCCGATTTCGGGATCGCCCGCCGGCTGGACGACCTGGCCCACGACCTCACGGCGACGGGCCTGGTGGTCGGAACGCCGGCCTACGCCTCGCCCGAGCAGCTCGCCGGAGAACCGGCGACGCCGGCCAGCGACATCTACTCGACCGGCGTCCTCCTCTACGAGATGCTGGCAGGGACGCCGCCCTACGTCGGCGAGTCGGCAGCGGCGACGGCGCTTGCCCACCAGTCGGCGCCCGTCCCCGACCTCGCCGCGGCCCGCCCCGACGTGCCGCCCGCCGTCGCCGATGCCGTCGGCCGGTCGATGGCCAAGAACCCCGCCGACCGCTTCGTGTCAGCCGGCGCGATGCGCGCCGCGCTGGCCGGACGCACGGCCGCGTACCCCGAGCCGGTCGGGGCGACGGCACCCGCCATTCCGTCCTCACGGCGGGTAGACGGGCGTCGGGGCCGGCGCGGATGGTGGTGGGCGCTGGCCATCGGGCTCGTCGCGGTCGCGGCGTTTGCGGTCGCCGCGGCGCGCTGGAACGCCACGGGCGATGACGGGTCCGCGGCGACGACCGTGCCGGCCGTGACGGCGACGCCGGCGACGGTTGCCCCGACGGCGGCCAGCCCGGCGGGGGCGGTCCCTGCCACCACGCCGGCCGCGACGGACCCGCCGACCACGATCACCACCACGGTCGCCCCGCCGGCGCCCCAGTCGGTCGGCGACCTGGTCGCGTTGCTCGAGGCCAACCCGCAGCTGTACGGCGCCCGCACCGCGGACCTGCGCGCCGAGCTAGCGAAGATCGACGGCAACGGCCGCGACGACGCCAAGAAGGCCGAGCGCCTGCTCGCCAAGGCCGCCGGGTGGGTCAGTGCCGGCCAGCTCGACCCCGCCGCGCTGCCCGTCCTGGAGGCTGTCGCCGGCCCGATCGCGGACGCTGACGGGGATCCGTGAGTGGACCGCGCTGGCGGCTCGCGCCCCCGAACAACTGGGTGGCCGTGGTCGCATACCGCTTTCTGGGGCGTCAGGGTCTCGATTCCGATTCCGGACAGTCTCGATTCCGAGACTGTCGCCACCCAGAAGGCGCCAACTCAGTAGGCGGCGAGGCCGGCGAGGCCGGCCGGGGCTCCCGTGAGCGGGGGCAGCGGTTCGACATGACGTTCCTCTCTCCCGTCGGTGACCGGCACGGCTCAGTCAGGTCATGGTCCCCGACGTTACGTTCGACGTCCAACTACGTGGCCCGGTCGTCGCGCGCCGCGGCGATCAACGCGCCGGCGTCATAGACGGCGGAGGTCACGCCGGCTAGCGGGCAGCACACCGAGACGAGCTCGCGGCCTCCCGCCCGGTGACACCGAGGCCACCGGCCTCCACGGCGTTCAGTCGACCATCACGAATGACGCGGCGTGGACCTCCTGGACACCGTCGCGGCGTTCGTCGAACTCGACGCCGGGGAGCAGGCCGACCTCCATCCGCCGGACGGCCTCGGCCGCCACGCTCCACCCGAGGCGGCGGTAGGCGTCGAACTGGTCCGCCGACAGGAACTGGTTGGCCGTGCTGTGGCGAGGGAACTGCGTGTCGAGCTGAGCGAACGTCTGCAGCTCGAACGCCACCCCGGACCACAGGGCGGCACGGCAGTAGACGATGTATCCGTCCTCGGCATCCGGGTAGCGCACCCGCCCGACCATCACCGGCGGTGCCGACGCCGCCGCGCCGTCGACCATGGCCTGCCAATCGTCGAACTCGATCGTCGCTCCGAGGTGGGTGAAGCAAAGCGCGCTCGCACGCGACAAGTCGGCGAGCGCGGTCGCCCGGTTGAGGCTGGCGTCGAGGACGACGATGTGGCTGCAGCGCCGGCGCACCAGCTCGTACAGCCCGAGGTTCTCCCAGTGGCCGCCGTCGGTGACGTAGATGTACCTGCCGCTCGTGTTGGCGACGCCGAGCGCCTCCTTCATCACGTACCAGGCGCCGGGCTCGAACCACCCCGCCTTCAGGTAGTGGCTCACGCGGCCGAGCAGCGGTGCATCCGCCGCCGGTTGCGGCGGGACGGCCGTGAGCCCCGCGTCCTCGCCCTCGTCCGTTGTCGGCTCGCGGCTGTCGTCTGTGCCGCCGTGGCGGAAGGGGTTGGGGATCCACACGCCGAGGCGGATGTTCAACAGCGCCATCAGGAACCGGAACGGAGGTCGCGTCAGGCGGCCCATCACGGGCGAGAGTGCAGCGCCGGAGATGGCGATCATCGACTGCAGCGTGAGGTCGGCACCGCCCTCACGCCGCGTTTGCTCGAGGACCTCAGTGTCGACCCAGCTGACCGCGTCTCCGCCGCTGCGCTGGCCGGCGAACACGAACGGGGCGGCCATGTCGCGGAACGGCACCCGGCGGTCGTTCGTGTTCACGGCCGCGCCGACCAGTAGCTCGGGCAAGGGCAGGTCGCGTTGGGCGATCGCGGCGTCGACCGTCGACAGGTAGATGCGGGTGCGATACGGCACCGGATCGACGCGGACGTGGCCGTCCGGATTCTGGCGCGTGCGGGCGAGGAAGAACGCCGAGGCGAGGCGCTCCCGGTAGAAGAGGTGCATCGAGTAGCGGCGGTTGTGGACGACGAACGCGAACAGCAGGACGATGAGCGCGCAGAACATCACCAGGGTCAGCCCGTGTGCACGGCTCCAAGCGCGCATGCTGGTGCTCTCGACCGCGAGCAGGCAAGGCGTGCAGATGATCAGCGGCCCAGCCAGGAGGGCAATGACATAGGCCGTCCGCGGTAGGCGGTGCAGCCGCAGCAGGAGCATCGCCAGGCCGCCGAGGGCGAGCGCGATCGTGACCAGCACCGACCCTCGCGCCACCCGCTGCAGCAGCCAATCGACCCCGTTGACGCTCTCATCGCGCAGGCCGGTCGCGCCGAACAGCCACTCCAGGCCGGCGGCGGCAGCTGGGATGACGATGAGGACGAGCGCGACGACACCGGCCGCGACGACGAGCGACGTGATGATGCGCGACGACAGGTCGACGTGACCGCGCGCCGACTGATCGCCCGGGGCCGGCGTCGCCGGGGCGGCGGGCCGGGCGACGTCGCCCCGCCGGCCGAGGCACGACTCCGACAGCCGGCGGACGGCGACCACGACCATCGCCAGTGCGGTCAGACCGAGCACGGCGAGGATCGCGGCGATGATGACGGGCTTCGAGAGCTCCGATTGGTGGATGCCCGGGTGCAGTTGGCGGTACAGCGCGCCCAGCGCCTTGCCGACGAGGAACGACGCGCTGAGCAGCGGGAGCAGGTTGAGCACGACCCCGTAGAGGACGTTGGCGGCGAACCAGATCCGGCCCCCGGAGCCCGGGGCGAGGAAGCCGAGGTTGTTGCGTAGGTACTCCTCTTCGCGGCTGCCACGCGCCCACGGCGCCGGCTCCTCGTCCGTGAGCGCAGCCGGGTCGCTCATCGTGTGGGCACACGCCACGGCGGCGCCGATGTAGCTGCCGCCACTCACGGTGGAGAGGTACCGGACACGCCGCAGCAGGCCGACGTGCTCCAGGTACTGCAGGGCGCCGAGGCCGAAGCTCGCCGACCGGATGCCGCCGCCGGAGACAGCGACGCCGATGCGGTTGCCGACGGGCGGCTCGGTCCCGTACCGCCACGTCGAGGCCACGCGCGGGGTGTCGCCGTTGGTGCTCGGCCCGCCCATCACCAGCTCTCCTCGCCGGGGATCGAGCCGTAGGGATACGTCGGCAGGGCGCCGGCCGCCCGCAGCCGGGCCAGCCCCTTCTCGTTGTTCAGCAGGCGGACGAACAGCGGGTGGATGCACAGCTCGTCGTCGCCCTCGACCGGGCGCAGCGTGCGGCTGAACGTGTAGCTGAACTCGGCGACGTGGTAGCGGTCGGTCGAGCGGGCGAGGATACCGAACACGCCCACGTCCATCGCCGCGGCTACGAACTCGTCGTAGTCCATCGCGGTCTTCTTCCTGATCGACGCCCGGTTGTAGGTCTCGTGGAGGAGGCTCAGGTCGAACTGCAGCCCGAGCCGGTTCTGCAGCTCGTCCAGCGCGATGCTGAACTCGGGGTAGTCCGTCGAGTAGCTGGCGAGTATCCCCTGGCGGATGATCTCCTCGGCGCGCCGGATGCCGAGCACCAGCTCGCGCTCGGTGCAGCGCCGCGCGCCGGCCTCGCGGATCATCGGCGAGAAGACCTCGTTGAGCAGCTGGATGAGGTGGCGCGGGAGAAGCTGCGTGTGGCGCATCAGGTAGCCGACGGGATCCTCGATCGAGCCGAGGCCATTGCGGATCGCCCGCTCCGGGAGGAACCGCCGCAGCAGGGCGTCGGGGTCGGGGTCCCCGCTCATCATCCGCTGGACGTCCGGCGGCAGGCCGTCGGAGGTGAAGTTCGTCGCCAGCGACTGGGCGAGGCGGGCGCCGGCGAGGGCGATCAGCTCCGACGCCGTCCACTTGATGACGAGACGGTGGCGGAAGTCCTTCTCCGGGTTGACCGTGATCTCGCGCAGCAGGTGGACCAGCTCGGACGGGAACGCGAACTGGACCGGGAACGGGATGTCGACCCGATCTGTGGGATCGGTCATCCGCGTGACCAGCCGGAACAGCCCGCGCAGCACTGGCGACAGCTCGTGCACCTGCTGGTGGAGGTCCTCGAGGTTGTCGATGACGACGCACATCCGGCGGGTCCGTCGCTCGAGGGCGGCGCGCAGCAGGGGCAGCAGCGCGGCGGTGCTCGGCTGCGGGGCGATCACACCGTTCGGGGTCGGCTGACCGTCAGCCGCCGCCGTGCCGGCCTCGATGTCCCGCTCGATGCGGCGAGCGACCGCGCTCAGCAGCGCTTCCTGGTCGGCGCCTCCGTCACCGTCGAGGATCGGCCGCAGGTACTGGTCGATGGCCGCGACCGCCGGCGCGTCCTGGGGCCGGGCGACCTTCAGGAAGCCGAGGGCCGCGGCGTGCAGCAGCAGGGACTGCCAGACGAACACCAGGTTGTCGGCGACGAGGATGCCCTGGCGGTCGCGCCAGCGGGTGGACAGCTCCTTGACCAGCGTGAACACCGTCCGCGAGCGGACGGCGACGACGTCGGTGTCGTCGTTGAGGTTGGAGCCGATCAGGAACGCGGTCTTGCCGGCGCCTTTGCGACCGACGATGAACGCCGGCCGCTCGAACGCGGCCTGGCGGTGCGTCGTGGTCGCCGAGCAGTAGAGCTGCTGGAACGTGCGTTGGTTCTGCAGCAGGTGCTCGGTGTCCGGCGGGCCGAACGGCTCGATCACCGTCAGCACCGTCGACAGGTCGGCTGACCCGTTTGCGGACATGACCGATGGAGTCCCTCTCTCCGTCCGCCACGATCACGAGGGTCGCAACGCCACCCTGACACCTGAGTCTACGGCGGTGGGCCCGAGGAATCAGTGGAGCGGAGAGGTGATCGATGAACTGGGTGGTCAGAGTCTCGAAAGTGAGACTGTCGCCACCCGGAAAGTGGAATGAGACTGAGGCCACCCAGATGGATGCGGCGCGACGCGGGCAGGCAGCGAACTCACAGCTAACTCGCGGTCTTGATCTTCGACTCGAGGTGGCTGGGCAGGATGTCGTAGTGGTTGTGCACGGCGCGGAACGTGCCCCGGCCACCCGTCATCGAGCGCAGGTCGACGGCGTAGCGCTGGATCTCGGCCGCCGGCACGAGAGCCACGATCTCGTGAGTGCCGTCGCCCAGCGAGCTGGTGCCGCTGACCCGCCCGCGCCGGGAGTTGAGGTCGCCGAGCACGTCGCCCTGGTGCCCCTCGGGCACGGTCACCGTCAGCAGCGACACCGGCTCGAGCACCGCGGAGCCGGCCTTCTGCAGCGCCTCCTTGAAGCCCAGTGACGCCGCCGTGCGGAACGCCATGTCGGACGAGTCGACGGAGTGGTACTTGCCGTCGTAGCACTCCACCCGGACGTCGACGACCGGGAACCCGTGCACGCCGCCGGTCGCCATCGTCTCCTCGACACCGCGCTGGACGGCGGGGATGTACTGCTTGGGGATCGTGCCGCCGACGATCGAGTTGACGAACTCCGTGCCCTCGCCGCGGCCCTTGGGGCTGACGCGGAGGTTGGCGACGGCGTACTGCCCGTGGCCGCCGGACTGCTTCTTGACCTTGCCCTCCGCCTCGGCCGTGCCGAGGATCGTCTCCCGGTACGGCACCCGGACGTCCTCGGTCTCGACGTTGACGCCGAACTTGCGCGCCAGCCGCTCGAGGGCGACGGCGACATGGGTGTCGCCGCTGCCGCGCAGCACGGTCTGGCCGGTCTCCTCGTTGCGTTCGACGGAGAGGTAGGGGTCCTCGGCGATCAGCCGCTGCAAGGCACCCGACAGCTTGTCGTCGTCGGATTGCGTCAGCGGCTTGAGCGCCAGCCCGAACACCGGCGTCCGGGTCGGCGGCGCGGCCACCCGCACCGGCGAATCCTTCGGCGCCAGCGTCGAGCCGGTCGCCGTGTCGCCGAGCTTGGCCACGGCGCCGATGTCACCGGCGACGACGCGGTCGGTCGCCAGGTGCTCCTTTCCGCGCAGATGGAACAGGCCGTGCATCCGCTCCTCGGCGCTGCTCCCCACATTGACCAAGCGGTCGTCGAGCGCAATCGTCCCCGACAGCACCTTGAACAGCGACACCTGCCCGACGAACTGGTCGGCGACCGTCTTGAACACGTACGCCAGCGGCTTGCCAGAGGCGTCGGCGGCGACCTCGACATCGAGCGCCGCGTCGCCCTGCCCAGCTGTCACCGTGGTCGGCCGGTCGGCAGGTGACGGACCGAGCTCGCAGATGAAGTCGGCGAGGCGGTCGATGCCGACGCCCGTCAGCGCCGACCCGCACAGCACGGGGAACTCACGCTCGTCGAGCAGCTCGTGGGCCAGTGTGCGCTCGAGCTCCACCGACGTCGGAACCTCACCGGCCAGGTAGCGCTCGAGCTGCTCGTCGTCGCCGGCGACGATCTCCTCGACCACCTCCTCGTGCAGGCGATGCTCTTCGTCCGCGATCTCGGCGGGGATCGGCTCGCTGCGATGCTGACCGTCGGCGGCGTACTCGAACCCCTGGTCGGTGAGCACGTCGGCGATCCCGTGCAGCCGTTCCTCCTCGCCCAGCGGCAGCTCGAGGGGCACGAAACCGGTGCCGAACATCGATCTCAGCTGGTCGAGCACACGGTGGAAGTCGGCGCGCTGCTTGTCCTCCTTGTTGATGAACACGAGGCGCGGGATGCCAGCGGCGACGCACCGCGCCCACGCCGACTCGGTACCCACCTCGACGCCGTCGACGGCACTGACGACGAGCACGGCGAGGTCAGCGACGGACAGCGCGGCATCGACGTCGCCGGCGAAGTCGCCGTACCCAGGCGTGTCGATGAGGTTGACCTTGTAGACGTCGCCGTCGGTCGCCTTCCACTCGAACGGGGCGACCGCCAGCGACAGCGACATCGTCCGCTTCAGCTCCTCCGGCTCGGTGTCGCACACCGTGGTCCCGTCCTCGACCCGTCCGGCTCTGGCGATGACGCCGGCCCGGTGCAGCAGCGCCTCGGCGAGCGTGGTCTTACCGCTCCCGCTGTGGCCGACGATGGCGACGTTGCGGATCTTGTCGGTCGACGGGCTACTCAATCCGGACCCTCCGTTGCTGGTTTGCGTACCCGGCTGGACTGTAGTGACCGTTGCCCGAGACCCGACAACGGGCGGCGGGAACACAGTGCGCCTGAGCCGAGCGCTGGGAATCGGGTTCTCGCCCGGCCAGTACCCTGACGACCGTGAGCGTCACGTCGAGGGAAACCGGCTTCGGCACCAATTCCTGGCTCGTCGAGGAGATGTACGAGCAGTACCGGGAGGACCCCGACTCGGTCGGGGAAGCGTGGCAGGAGTTCTTCGCCGACTACCGGTCGTCGAACCCCGCCCTCCAGGCCACCGCCTCCGCCCCGGCTCCGACCGAGGTAGCAGCCGAGGCACCACCACAGGTGCCGGTTGCGGCCGCTCCTGCCCCGCCGGCGCCCGCGCCAACGGCTGCTGCGCCAGCTCCCGCTCCAGCTCCCGCTCCGGCTCCGCCAGCGAAGGCCGAGCAACCCGCCGAGGAGCCGGGTCAAGTGATCCGCGGCGCGGGGGCGGCGATCGCCGCCAACATGGCCCGCAGCCTCACCGTGCCGACGGCCACCAGCTTCCGCAACGTCCCGGCCAAGCTGCTCGAGGTCAACCGCAAGGTGATCAACGGCTACCGCCAGCGCAGCGGGCTGGGCAAGGTCAGCTTCACCCACCTCATCGGCTATGCCATCGTGCGGGCGATCGCCGATGCCGTGCCGGTGATGCGCAACACGTTCGTCGAGGGCGCCGACGGCAAGCCCCGCCTCGTCACCCATGACACCGTCAACCTCGGCCTCGCCGTCGACGTGGAGAAGGCCGGCGGCCGCACGCTCGTCGTGCCCGTCATCCGCGACGCCGACCAGCTCGACTTCGCCGGCTTCCTCGGCGCCTACGAGGAGCTGATCCGCAAGGTCAAGGCGAACAAGCTGACGGTCGAGGACTTCCAGGGGGCGACCGTCTCGCTGACCAACCCGGGCACGATCGGCACGGTCCAGAGCGTGCCCCGGCTGATGCCCGGGCAGGGCGTGATCGTGGGCGTCGGCTCGATCGACTACCCGGCCGAGTTCGAGGGCGCCGACCGCGCCAACCTCAGCTCACTCGGCATCAGCAAGGTCGTCACGATCACCAGCACCTACGACCACCGCATCATCCAGGGCGCGGAGAGCGGCCTGTTCCTGAAGCGGGTGCACGAGCTGCTGCTCGGCGAGCACGGCTTCTACGACGGCGTCTTCACCTCGCTCGACATGCCGTACCAGGCCGTGCGCTGGCGGCCTGACGTCAACCCGATCGACCGTGAAGAGGCGATGCTGCACAAGCAGATGCAGGTCGCCACGCTGATCCGCGTCTACCGCGTCCGCGGCCACCTCATCGCCGACCTCGACCCGCTGCGCTGGCAGGAGCCGGCGATGCCGACCGAGTTCGACCCGTTGACGTACGGGCTGACGATCTGGGACCTCGAGCGCGAGTTCCTCACGGGCGGCGTCGCCGGCAGGGACCGGATGGCGCTCGGCGACCTGCTCGGTGTGCTGCGCGACGCGTACTGCCGCACCACCGGCATCGAGTACATGCACATCCAGGACACCGAGGAGCAGCGCTGGATCCAGTCCAAGGTCGAGACGCCGCACGCCCCGTTCGACAAGGAGGCCAAGCACCGCATCCTCGAGCGGCTCAACGCGGCCGAGGCGTTCGAGCGGTTCCTCGCCACGAAGTACGTCGGGACCAAGCGCTTCGGGCTGGAGGGGTCGGAGTCGGCGATCCCGATCCTCGACGAAGTGATCTCGGCGGCCGCCGACGCCGGCCTCGACTCGTGCGTCCTCGGAATGGCCCACCGTGGCCGGCTGAACGTGCTGTCGAACATCATCGGCAAGAGCTACGACGCCATCTTCCGCGAGTTCGAGGGGCATCTCGACCCGACCTCGGTGCAGGGGTCCGGCGACGTCAAGTACCACCTCGGCGCGAGCGGCAAGTACGTCGCCCCGTCGGGCGCCGACATCCTGCTCGAGCTGGCCGCCAACCCGAGCCACCTGGAGACCGTCGACCCGATCGTCGAGGGGATGGTGCGCGCCCGCCAGGACCAAGTCGAGCCACCTGGCTCGTACCCGGTGCTCCCGATCCTGATCCACGGCGACGCCGCGTTCGCCGGCCAGGGCGTGGTCGCCGAGACGCTGGCGATGAGCGAGATCATCGGCTACCGCGTCGGTGGCACGGTGCACCTGATCATCAACAACCAGATCGGGTTCACCACTGCTCCCGAGTACGCCCGCTCGTCGATCTACTGCAGCGACGTGGCGAAGACCGTGCAGGCGCCGATCTTCCACGTCAACGGCGACGACCCGGAGGCGTGCGCGCGCGTCGCCCGGATGGCGTTCGAGTACC
>JBIOUO010000324.1:0-10212 GCA_044867195.1 Ilumatobacteraceae bacterium | reverse complement strand
GACTCGGTCACGGTCATGCGCCCAACCTACCCGCCGGTAGGGTCGCCGCCCCGAACCAGACGGCCTCCGCGTTTGTGCGCCAGTGCGCCACGGACGGTGCACCAGCGAACAAACGCGGAGGGTGCGGCCGCGCCGGCCGGGTTCCGGCGCCCGCCGGTGGGCTGGCACCCTGGGGTGATGGCACGCATCACGATGCTCGCTCCTGGCCAGCTCGATCCCGAGCTGCGGCGTGACACCAGGGCGGATGAGCGCAGCGGGGTCGAGCTGGGACCGATCAGGATCCTTGGGCACCAGCCGGAGATGGCCAAGGGCCTGCGGGCGTTCACGCGGGCGCTGAAGGTGAACCGCACGCTGCCGGACCGGCTGATCGAGCTGGTCCGGCTGCGGGTCGCGTTCCACAACCAGTGTCGCAGCTGCATGGCGATCCGTTACCCGGATGCCCTCGCTGACGGCCTGACCGAGGACCTCGTGTGCTCGCTGGAGCGACCGATGGAGGCCGACGACCTGAACGAGCGCGAGCGCCTCGCTGTCCGTTACGGCGAGCTGTTCGCGACCAACCACCTCGCCATCGACGACGAGTTCCACGACCGGATGCGCGAGCTGTTCACGGAGCCGGAGATGGTCGAGCTCGGCCTCAACGTCGCGCTGTTCGTCGGCGTCGGTCGACTGTCGGCGACCTGGGACATGGTCGAGGACCTGCCAGATCGCTTCCGCGCGGCGGGAGAGGTGACTCCCTGGGGCGGCGACGACGCCATCGTCGTGCGCTGACCGACGGGGCCGCGCCGGTCGGGCCGCGCCGGTCGCCGGCCCGGTCCCGTCGCGTTTGTGCACCAGCGCACCGCCACGCGGGCACAGCTGCGCGAACGCGTGACCAGAGCATTCGGCTCACGGCAGGCCGGACCGCGTTTGTCCACCAGCGCACGGCCAGGCGAGCCCAGCTGCGCGAACGCGCGCTCCCACACGCTGACGGCAGGATCCGGCCGCCCGCGCGTCGCGTTTGTTCACTGGCGCCGCCCACGCGGGCGCAGCTGCGCGAACGCGTGCTGCAAACGGGATCGGGCTGCCGACCGGGGTGGCTCGGACCCAGCGCAGTCACGTCCGTTCAGTTGAAGACGCCGCCGAGGCGGATCGCCTCCGCCGCTGCAAGTGGGCCGAGCTCAGGGATCGCCGCCTGCATGCGGGCGACGAGTGCGACGCCCACTCGGTCACCGCGCCGCGTGTAGGACGCCCGCAGGTTGGCCAGCATGCGGGCGACCATCTGGCGCCGCGCCGAGGGCGCCAAGTGGCTCTCGTCCCACGGCAGGCGACCACCGGACAGCGCCTCGAACCGGCGCCGCGCCCCAGCCCGGTCGAGCGGCGCGCCGTCGAAGGGGTCGACGAATGCGTCCTCGTCCTCACCGGACCGAACCAGGAAGTGCAGCGGCATCCCGATCCCGACCATTGGCACTCCGACCCGGCGGCCGACCTCGATGGCGACGGTCGCCAGCAGGATCGGCAGGCCGCGCCGGCGGACCAGGACGACGTCCAGGAAGGAGTTGCGCGGGCTGTCGTAGTTGCGCTGGTCGCCGGCGAATCCGAGCGTGCCCCACACGTACCTGCGGAGACCGGCGAACGTCGTGTCGGGACATCCAGCGGCGATCTCGTCGAGCTCGACGAGGGCGTGATCCGTCGGCCGCGCCCGCAGCACTGCGGCGATCGCCAGCGCCGCCGCGTCGAGCGGCACCTCGTCGGGCGAGCCGGCGACGAGCCCGGCGAAGCGGGCGAGCCGGGCGAGCTGCACCCCGTGCTCGGCACCGGCGTCCACCGCCCGACGGTAACGCCGTGACGATCCCGTCGTTTGGTTCCAACGGGGGCCTGCGCCTGGCGGCTCGACGCATCCCGTCGCGTCGACGCGCATCTTGGTGGTGACAGTCTCATCGGCCATTCTGGGTGGGCACAGGCTCATTTTCGAGACTGTGAGAGCACCCGGTTCGTAGTGTTCTGGAAGGCTATTCCGTCAGGATCCGATCGGCTTCTGGGCGGGTATCGTCTCGGATTCCGGGACGATACCCGCCCAGATACGAATCCCGGGACACGAGTCGCACGGCGTTCGGCTCGCCTCAACTACGTTCGGCACCATGTTCCCCGGCGCGTTCGTCGAAACCCAACCCGACAAGCCGGCGATCGTGATGGCGTCGAGCGGCGCCGTCACGACGTTCGCCGAGCTCGATGCCGCTGCCAACCGCCTCTCACGCGTGCTGCGGGCGGCCGGTGTGCAGCCCGGCGACCACGTCGCGTTCTGCATGGAGAACCACCCCCGCTTCCTGGAGGTGGCGTGGGGCTGCCACTACGCCGGCGCGATCTACACCGCCTGCTCCTCCCGCCTCACCAGCGGCGAGCTGGCCTACATCCTCAACGACTGCGAGGCGGCCGTCTACATCACGTCGCGCTACAAGGCCGAGCAGGCGACCGAGATCGTCCCCGACACGCCGCGCGTCCGGATGCGCTTGATGCTCGACGGCACCGTCGACGGCTACGAGCCCTACGAGGCCGCAGTCGACGGGCAGTCCAGCGAGCCCCTGCCCGCCCGCATCGCGGGCATCGACATGCTGTACTCGTCCGGCACCACAGGGATGCCCAAGGGCGTCGCCCAGGTGTTCACGGCCCACCCGCTGGAGGCCAGGGAGATGAGCGTCGCCGGCATGCTGAAGCTGCTGTTCGGCGGCGACAGCGACACGGTCTACCTCTCCCCCGCCCCGCTCTACCACGCCGCCCCGCTACGCTTCTGCATGAGCGTCAACTCTCACGGCGGAACCGTCGTCGTGATGGAGCACTTCGACGCCGAGGAGTACCTCCGGCTCATCGAGCGCTACCGCATCACCCACAGCCAGGTCGTACCGACGATGTTCGTGCGCCTGCTCAAGCTGCCGCCCGACGTGCGGGCCGGCTACGACGTCTCGTCGCTGAAGTGCGTGATCCACGCCGCGGCGCCGTGCCCGGTCCCCGTCAAGCAGCAGATGATCGATTGGTTTGGCCCGGTCATTCACGAGTATTACGCAGGTACCGAGGGCAACGGCTTTGTGTATTGCAACAGCGAGCAGTGGCTGGCACACAAGGGCACGGTGGGTGCGCCGATCGGGTGCGTGCTGCACATCGTCGGCGAGGACGGCGAGGAAGTCCCGCCGGGCGAGAGCGGGACGATCTACTTCGAGGGTGGGGCCTCGTTCGAGTACCACAACGACCCGGAGAAGACGAAGGGCTCCCGGCATCCGAAGGGCTGGAGCACGCTCGGCGACGTCGGCTATGTCGACGACGACGGGTTTTTGTACCTCACCGACCGCAAGGCGTACATGATCATCTCTGGCGGCGTGAACATCTACCCGCAGGAGGCCGAGAACGTCCTGGTCACCCACCCCAAGGTCGTCGATGTCGCGGTGTTCGGCATCCCCAACGAAGACTTCGGCGAGGAGGTCAAGGCCGTCGTCCAGCCGATCGAGATGCCCGCCGACGCCGAGCAGGCGGACGCCCTGGCCACCGAGCTGATCGCCTACTGCCGCGCCCACCTCGCCGATGTCAAGTGCCCGCGCTCGGTCGACTTCCGCGCCGAGCTGCCCCGCCATCCCACCGGCAAGCTGTACAAGCGCCACCTCAAGGACGAGTACTGGGCTGCCGCCGGCAGGTCGATCTGACGCCAACCGCGAACCGGCGCCGACGTCACGCGCCGATCACCACGAACGCCGCCGCGGTCGGGTCGACGCCGCCGTCATCGGTGACCGTTGCCCCGGCGAGGGCCGTCGCCGCGTCCTCGCCGGCGAGGAGGCCGCGGTGCAGGCGCTGCATCACGGTCACGACCCGCTCGTCGGAGACGGGGGTCAGCGGGGCGATCACAGACGCCGTGCCGAACGTCATCAGCGACGTCGCCAGGCCGAGCAGCGCGCCACCGCCGGCGGGGGCGCCGCGTGCCACGTTGCACGCCGACAGGACCACGGTGCGCGGCATCGCGGTGCAGCGCTCGAGGTCGTAGGCGGTCAGCTGCCCATCGTGCAGCCGCAGCGTCGAGAACAGCGGATTGTCTGCCCGGTACGACCCGTGGCACGCGATGTGCGCAAGATCGCTCTTGCTGATCGCGCCCATCACTCGCTCGGCCGTCGCCTCCGGTCCGACGAGCGTCGTCGCGCCGGCGTGGATGGCGGCGAGCATCTCGATCTCCCGCTCGGCGTGCGTCAGCTCGGGCCCGGCGACGAGGCACACGTGGTCGAGCCCGTCGTGACGTGGCGCGGCGAGCGCCCACCCGGTGAGCGACGGAGCCACCGACACCGGGCGGCCGGCCAGCCCGGGCAGCGCACCCCACGGCACGGCGTGCAGGACGCCCGTCGGCACGATCACGAGCGGGCGCGCCGACCTGCCGACGCGCGCCGGCACGAGCCGGTCGGCGAGCTCGGCCGCCTGCGACGACAGCATCTCCGCCGCCGCGGCGCGAGACGTCGGCGACAGCTGGGCACGGTTGAGCCGGTGCAACGCCAAGCTGATCGCGTCGACCTCGGCGACCAGGCCGTCGACAGTGCCCAGCTCGTGAAGCGCGGCACGGTTCCCGACGACGGTGACAGCGAACAGCGAGCCGTCGAGGTTGGCGTACTCGATGAGTGCCCGCTCGCCGAGCTCGCTGATCGAGTCCGCCAGCGACAGGTCCGCGCGCATGTCGCCCGGCGGCGCCCGCCGGACATGCCAGCGGACTTGACGTTCGAGACCCATCCGCTCCCGCTCCAGCTCGGCGGTCGCATCTCCCCGACCGGCCGTCTCGCGCTCCTGCTTGGCGACCAGCCGGAGGCGGGCGAGCAGCCTGGCGAGGACATCGTCGTCGGCTGGTCTCGCGGCGAGCAGCAGCGAGACGGTGCGTCGAGTCGCCTCCAACTGGGCGAGCAGCTCCCGCGGGCGACGTTCGGCGATCGCCATCCGCACCCCGAGCGCGGCGAGACCGTCGCTGTTGCTCGCCGCGTGGGCGCGCAGCTCGATCGCGCCGAGCACCGACTGGTGCCGAGCGAGTGCGCGGACGCCCCTGTTGACGGCCCGCCGGGCGCGGTCGCGGCGCCCGGCCGCCAGCTCGATCTCGGCCTGGATGCGCAGCGCCGTCGCATGATGGACGACGGATGAACGGGCCCAACGCTCGACGCCGGCGAGCACGGCGGCCGCTGAGCTCGCGTCGCCGGCCCGTACCAGGACATCGGCGGCGAGCAGCTGCGCCCGCACCGCCTCGAGGTGGTAGCCGCAGCCGGCGAGCTGCTCGGCGTTGGCGGCGACGTCGGCGGCGGTCTCCCGCGACGGCGTCAGCTGCGCCTGCCCACGCAGCCGGACGGACTCGGCGAGCGTCGCCCACGACGCCCGCTGGCTGATCGCGAACTGCTCCTCACTGGCCGCCGCGACCGCTGTGCCTTCGGCGATCTCCCCGGCCGCGATGAGCACCTCGGCGGCGACGAGCAGGCTCTCGGCCCGGTCGAGATCGCCTTCGGTCTGCTCGGCCTCGATGACCGCTCGGCGGGCGACCACACGCGCCTCGTCGAGCAGGTTCGCCTGGAGCAGCGCCCTCGCGTGGTCGAGCCGCAACGAGCGAGTGAACGGGCCTTCGTAGTGCCCGTCGGCGAACCATCGCGCGGCACGCTCGAACGACTCAAACGCGGCGGGGAAGTCGCCGGCCAGGGCGCCGATGAATGCCAGGTTCTGCTCGGCGATGGCGGCCATGATGTGCTCGCCGAGCGAGTCGGCCGCCTGCGATGCCGGTTCGAGGTACTGGCGAGCCTCGTCCAGCCGTCCAGCGAAGCCGAGCAGGGCGCCGAGGTTGATGTGCACCTTGATCGCCCCGAGCTCGTCGCCCGTGCGCTCGAACGCGGCGAGGGCGGCCCGGTACTCGGACAGCGCCGTCGCCAGGTCGCCCCGCTGGTACAGGATGATGCCCCGCTGCATGTGCAGGTGACCGAGGGCGTCGTCGGTCAGTGAGGGCTCGGAGACGTCGAGGATGTCGAGTGCGCCCTTGATGTCGCCCTGGTAGGACAGGACCAGGGCGAGCGTCACCGCGATCTGCGCCGCCATTGCGCCGTCGTCGAGCTCGACCGCGCCGATCCATGCGGCCTCGAGGTCGTCGCGGGCGGCGGCCAGGTCGCCGAGCTCGCGGCGGGCCATGCCGAGCGCCCATCGGGCGCGGGTCCGCGTGGCCTCGTCGGAGCCCGCCTGGAGGGCGGCGAGCGCCTCGTCGATCGCCGCCGCCGGGTCGCGTTGCACCAGCCGCAGGAGCGAGACACCGGGCCTGGTCTCCACTGCGGCCACGGTGGATGACTGTATCGGTCGTCACTTGCGGCTCGACCGTGCAACCATCTGCGCGATGGACAACTGGGTGGACGGCCAGCTCTCGGAGTACGACGCGTCGCTCGGTCTGTGGGAGCGGGCATTCGAACGCCGGCGCATCGCCGTCGGCGCCGATGACGCTGGCCGGCCGGTTCTCGTCCGGCCGAACTCGATCGTCGTCGACGTCGACGGAGACCCGGACCACGGGTTCGAGGACATCACCAAGTCGATCCGTGGACAGAAGCTGGAGATGATGGGCAAGCCGAGGGGCCTGCCGCCGAGTGGCACCGTCGCCGCCCGCATCGACGGCTACGGCGGGCGGGCGGTCAACGGCCGGTGGAGCGTCGGCGACTCACGCCAGCTGGTCGACCGCTTCCGCGACAAGGGGTTTCGGGCGCGGCCGAACCACGTGTACATCGGCGGTCCGGGCGTGATCGGCAGCCCCGGCGTGATCGGCAGCCCCGGCGTGATCGGCAGCCCGGGGGTGATCGGCAGCCCTGGGGTGATCGGCAGCCCGGGTGTCATCGGCAGCCCGTCGGCCGCGGTGTCGTCGGCGCGCCCGGCGCTCGTCGCCCCGGTCATGCCGCCGCGCATCGAGCTCGACGGACGGGCTCGCCCCAACGTCGTCATCCTCGACACCGGTCTGCGCACCGTCGGCAGAGGTGCGCGGCGGCGACCGGAGCACACCGCGCTGGACACGTGCCGCGTCCACGAGGGATGGCTCGACGCCGGGACGCCGGGGTCGTGGGACGATGAAGACGAGCCCGACGACGACGGCCAGCACCGCCTCGACCATCAGGGGGGCCACGGCACCTTCATCAGCGGCATCGTCCGTCACCTCAGCCCGAACGCCGAGATCCACACCTACGGCGTGCTGTCCAGCTTCGGCGACGGCGACGACGTCTCGGTGATCCACGCCATCGAGCGCGCCGCCGCCGACTTCGAGCGACGCGGCGAGCACATCGACATCGTGATCATGAGCTTCGGCGCGTACGGGCTGAACGACGAGCCACCCCCGATGGCTCACGCGATCTCCCGCGTCCTGTCGTCGTCGCTCGTGGTCGCCGCGGCTGGCAACAACTCGTCGCCGCGCCCGTTCTTCCCGGCGGCGCTCAACGATGTCGTCGCCGTCGGCGCCCTCGACGCCGGCGGGCGAGCATGGTTCTCGAACTTCGGGCCGTGGGTCGACGCATGCGCGCCGGCCGTCGACGTCGTGAGCACGTTCTTCACCAACTACGACGACGTCGTCGACCCGGACACGGCCACGGTCAACCGATTCCGCGGCTGGGCGGCGTGGAGCGGGACCAGCTTCGCCGCCCCGAAGGTCGCAGCCGTCGTCGCCACCGAGATGCACACGCGCGGGTGCACCGCGCACGAGGCGTGGGGGCTCTTGCACAGCTACGAGAAGTTCCGCTACCCCGACCTCGGCCAGGTGTTCAACGTGTGAGATCGTCGGAGTGTTTCCGGCGGGTCCCCCCTCCCGGAAACACTCCACTGGCGGAAACACTCCAATGGGGCTAGAGATGGCGGGTGAGATCCGGTGCCGCCGTCAGCGCGCCGCTGACGATGCCCAACTCGTGCTCGGCGAAGCGCCAGAACGCGGCGGATCGTGGGCCAGCGCTCGCACCGACGGGCGTGCGCTCGGCGACGAACGCCGCTCGAGAGAACCCGGCGCCGGCAGACACGAGTGCGTCGGCAGGTTCGCCGTCGGCCGCCCAGCGCCAGCGCGCGCCGTCGTAGCAGGCGTCGCGACCGTCCACCGGCTCGGGCGTCGGGACGTGCAGCTGCCACGTGCCGCCGCTGCGCTGCGCATCGGCAGCGGTGACGAGCAGCTCCTCGAGCTCGCGGCACGACATCGGCAGCGGCACGCCGGCCACCACGAGATCGAGGACCAGCGTCAGCGGTACGTCTCCGAGCCCGCGCGTGATCACGTTGAGCCCGGCGCCAAAGCGGGGGTTGAGCTCGGTGGGTCGGAATCCGTCCGCGGTCGCCACGCCGTCGAGTGTGAACGCGCCGCGGAAGTCGACGTCGGCGCGCAGCACCTCGCCGACGCGTCGCGCCGCGGCCCGCATCTCCTCGCGCACTGCCTCCGGCGGGTCCCAGAACGTGGCGCACCCGCAGTACCGCAGCTCGTGGCCGCGGCGCAGCGTGACCAGCTCCACCGGGCGCAGCACCGCGACGCCATCAGGCAGCACGATCCCGTGCACCGACGTGGGGATGCCGTCGAGGAACGGCATCACGCGGACCGTGGCGCAGTGCCGCGCCAGCTCGGCGGTGACGGCCGACGCCTCGGCATCGTCGGTGACCCACCGAGTCAGCGCCGCGCCGCCGTGGAATCCCTCGCTGGCATCCGCCGCCCACACCGTGCCGGCACCGTCGTCGAAGCCGCGCCACACGCGCCCGGCGTCGCCGATCGGCACGACCGCCGACCGGGACTGGACGACGTCGGCCCGCTCGAGCACCTCGCGGAGGCTGGTCTTGTCCTCCAGCGCCACCCACGCCGGCCGGCGATGGGCCACGAGCGGCCGGCCGGCGATGTCCGGCGCCTCGGCGAGGAAGTTGCCGAACACGAGCGCTGAGCAGTCCGGGTCGAACTCGTCGAGCACGTCGACGATGTGCGGCGGCGGCTCGCCGATCGCCCGCACGTCGGCGCGCATGTCGGCCATCAGGTCGCCGTGACCGGCGCTCTCGACGACGACCGTGGTCGCGTCCGGCGCCGGCCCGACGCCCATCCCGCCGGTGCCGACGACCAGCACATCGACAGCACCCAGGTCACGCACCACCGCAACGAGCGGCGTCCACGTGACCGCCGGGGCTCCGACCAGGACGACGCGCCGCCCGCCCACGAGCTCGGCGAGGGGCGCCCGCCACCAGTCCATCAGGACCTCAGGTCCGGACGCGCAGGCCGGTCGGCTCGAAGATCGTGTCCAGCGCCGGGACGTCGACGAACAGCAGCACCAGCAGCAGCGCGGCGCAGCAGACGACGGCGATCATCAGCGGCTTCTGACGGTACAGCTTCTCGGGGTTGATCACCGGGCTGTCGGGCTTGAACGCCAGGCTCAGGTACATCGCCATCACGACCGCGATCAGCGGGAACGCCAGGATCCACTCCAGGCGGTAGCGCATGATGAACGCGCCGAGGAACAGCATCGCCGCGGACGCGTAGAACATCACCGACTCCAGCAGCCGCTCGGGCGTGTAGTAGGCGAACGAGGCGCGGTAGGCGGCCGCCCGCTGCGGATCACCGATCTCGCGCAGCTCGGCGTAGCGCTTGAGCGCCATGAAGTAGCAGCCGACCATCCAGTAGCTGACCAGCAGCGACGTCGGGGCGAAGGCGGCGATACCGGTCATGTACCAGCCGGCCAGCATCCGCAACGGGTTGTTGATCGACTCCGACAGGACGTCGACGTACGGGCGGTCCTTGGTTCGCACGGGCGGAATGTTGTAGAGGCAGCCCATCACCCACAGGGCGAGCATCGTGAACCCGAACTGGGCGTTGACGACGAAGCCGAGCCCGACGCCGACGGCCATCACCGCCAACCACTCGACGTACGCCAGCGGCACGTTGACCTTGCCCGACGGCACCGGTCGCAGGCGCTTCGTGGGGTGTGACAGGTCGGACGGTGCGTCGAGCAGCTCGTTGATCACGTAGTTGCTCGAGGCGACGAGGCAGAGCGACACGAACCCGACGACCAGCCGCCCCCAGATGCCGGCGGGGATGTCGGCGCGCGAGTCGCTGAGTGCGACAGCGATGCCGGGCAGGGCGAACACCTGCTTGAACCAGTGGTCGGGGCGCAGGATCGCGATGTGCCCCTTCAGCGTCGGGCGGCTCGACAGGGCGGCCACCGCCCGCCGCCGCGACAGCGTGATCTCCGGCGTGGTGGTGCTCATTGGTGC
>JBIOUO010000323.1:0-3851 GCA_044867195.1 Ilumatobacteraceae bacterium | reverse complement strand
GACCACGGGCCACGTTCACCGAGGGCGACCCGTTCCTCGCCGGCGGTGGCGCGGTCGACCTCGTCGACCTCGATGAGGTGGCCTGGACCGACCCGCCGGATCGCGAGGAGGCCGGCTCGCCCAACGTCATCGGCGCCGTCGCGCTGCATGCCGCGATCGACGCCCTCGGCGACCTCGGCTGGGGCGCCATCGCCCAGCATGACGCTGAGCTCGCCCGCCGGCTCCGCACCGGCCTCGCCGGCGTCCCACGCGTCCGGCTGCTCGGGCCCGCGCTCACCACGCCGACGCTGCCGCTCGCCACGTTCACCGTCGACGGCGTCCCCCACGCGCTGCTCGCGGCGCGGCTGAGCGCCGAATACGCGATCGGTGTCCGCCACGGATGCTTCTGCGCCCATCCGTATCTCATGCGATTGCTTGTTCTGTCGGAGGCCGAGGTCGCCGCCTACCGTCGCGCGGTCTATCGCGGCGACCGCAGCAACATCCCCGGGGCAGTGCGCGCCAGCGCGGGGTTGTCGGCCACGGTCGACGACGTCGACCGGCTCGTCGCCGCGGTCGACGAGATCGCCCGCGGTCGCGCCTCCCCCGTCGACTACGTGCAGGATGCTCGCACGGGCGACTTCCGGCCCGCCGGACGATTCCCCGGTTGGGATGTCAGCGATCGGGGCCTCGGATCCGCCTGCGCGCGCGGGTGACGGTATCCCGAGGCAGCCACGGCCGAGTCGTCAGCGAGGAATCCTCGTGCGTCGACCTCCGCTGAGGTCGGCGGTTCATACGCTGGTCCGGTGTGGGAGACGCCGTGGCTGCGACGGGGCGATGGGCGGAGATGCTGGGGCGGTGGGCGATCGACGACGAACTGCTCGCCGCCGCGCCGCAGTCGCCGTACTTCTTCGACCCGGCGGTGTTCATCGCCGCCGCCGACGAGGCGCTGGCGCGAACCGAGGACACGATCTCGGACGCGATCGCCCGTGAGCGGCTACCGCAGGGCGGGACCGTCCTCGACGTGGGTGTGGGCGCAGGGGCGGCGAGCGTGCGGCTGGCGGACCGTGCCAGTCATGTCGTCGGCGTCGACGCCAGCCGCCAGTTGCTCGATGCGTTCGCAGCACGAGCGGATCGGCTCGGCGTGCCCTACACCACGATCGAGGGATCGTGGCCCGGCGTCGAGGTGACGGCGGCTGCTGCGGACGTCGTCGTCTGCCACCACGTCTTCTACAACGTGGCCGATCTGTCCGCGTTCGCGGCGGCGTTGACCGCGCATGCGAAGCAGCGAGTCGTGGTGGAGCTGACCGCAGAGCATCCGATGGCCTGGATGGCCCCGTACTGGCAAGCGATCCATGGCGTCACCCAACCCGATCGGCCGACGGCCGACGACGCGCTCGACGTCCTCGCCGCGATGGGAGTTGGGTTCGCGCAGCGGAGGTGGTCGCGCCCGCTGCAGATGATCGGTGAGTGCAGCCGCGACGTCACTGCCCGGGTCGCCCGCCGGCTGTGTCTGACCGAGGACCGTCACGACGAGCTGGGTCGCCTGCTCGCCGCGACGCCACCGCCCGCGCGGCGCGAGGTCGTCACGGTGTGGTGGGAAGGTGGGGCCGGTCGATGATGGGCGGAGCCGGTGGGTGCCTGGCAGGAGACGTCACTCGCCGAACCACGCGTCGAGCCGAACCAGCGTGTACCCGTGGTCGCGCAGCCACTGGATGATCCACGGCAACGCGGTCAGGTCGGACGGGGCGCTGAGGTGGAACATGAGGATCGCGCCTGGCACGGCACGGTCGAGGCATCGCTTGACGACGTCGGGTGCCGACAGTCCCTTCCAGCCCAGCGAGTCGACGGTCCACAGCACGTCGTAGCGGTAGCCCTCGTTGCCGAAGACCTGGTTCACCCGAGAGTTCTGCGCTCCGAAGGGCGGGCGGACATACGGCTTCGTCGACCGACCCGTGCGGGCCGAGATCGCCGCATCGGCTCGTGCCAGCTGCCGCGCGATCTCGGTGTCAGAGATGGTCGTGAAGTCCGGGTGGCTGTAGGAGTGGTTGGCGACGAGGTGGCCGTCCGCCGCCATCCGGCTGACCAGATCCGGGTTCGCATCGGCCCACTCTCCCGTCATGAAGATCGTCGCTGGCACCTGATAGCTGGCGAGCACATCGAGGAACGCGGCCGTATAGCGAGTGTCATAGGCGACGTCGAACGTCATCGCCACCTCGGGCCTGTCGCCTGGGCCTCGGCTCACGACCGCCGCCGGCGCGCACGCGGCCAACGCCAGCACGGCCGCCACAACGAAGGATGTGCCTGCCCGTCGCATCTGACCCTCCTCGTCCTCTCGACTCATAGATCGCGCTCCACTGCCTCCAGCGCCAGGGTCGTTGGTCGCTGATTCGGCCAGCACGAGACCTTCGGCCCTACCGCTCGGGCCGCCACGGGCCCATCGTTGAAAGCGACCCGAGGAGTCTGGTGATGGTCACGACCGCGGCGCACGAGCCCGACGTCGGGGTGCGGCAGCGCGAGTTGTGGGTTGACAACCTGCGGGTGCTCGTGATCGCCGCGGTCATCGTCGTGCACACCGCGACGGCGTACGTCTTGGACCTCGCCGGCTGGTTCTACGACGACGAGCGCACGACGTCCGGCGTGTGGTCGTCGGTGCTGACCATTCCAGTCGCGTTCGGCGCGCTGTTCGGCCTGGGACCGCTGTTCCTGATCGCCGGATGGCTCTCGGCTCGCTCCATCGCTCGGAGCGGACCCGCCCCCTTCGCCCGCTCCAGGCTCGTCCGCTTGGGTGTGCCGCTGGTCGTGATGGTCGTGCTCGTCGAACCACTCACCGACTACGTCGGTGATCTGCCACACGGAACCGAAGACGTCGCGTTCTACCTCCGGAGCGCCGAGACGACCGTGATGTGGTTCGTCGCCGCGCTGCTGATGTTCTCCCTGGTCTACGCCGCGTCAGCGCACCGGCTTCCAAGCCCAGCTTCAGCCCGCCCGCTGCGAGCCGGTGTCCTCGTCGCGGCGGCAGTGACGATCGGAGTCAGCTCGTTCGCCGTCTGGACGGTGTGGCCGCTCGAGGGCGAGACGTTCCTCAACGTGCGACTGGCCGAGTGGCCCCAGGGCGCCGTGCTGTTCGCGCTCGGTGTGCACGCCGCGCGCGCCGGCTGGCTGGGGTCGCTGCCACGGGGGTTGGAGCACCGCCTCGGCTGGACCGCCGTTGCCGCGACGCTCGCCCTAATCGCCCTCATCGCCGTCGTACCGGTGGAGGATGACGAAGAGCTGGCGACGAGAGCCGACTGGCCGACGATGCTGTTGGCGATGCTCGACGGCGCGATCGCCGTCGGGTTCACGCTGTGGTCGATCGGCTTGATCCAACGCCGCTGGCCGAGCCACGGCGAGCTGCTCGGCAAGGCGGGGCGGGCGTCGTACGCCACGTACTTCCTGCACCCACTGGTGCTCACCACGGTGATGGTCCTCGCCGCGCCGGTGGCGCTCGCTGCGGAGGTCAAGTTCGTGCTGGTCAGCGTGGTGGCCGTCCCGGCTTGCTTCGCAGCCGGCTACGCGCTCACCCGCCTGCCCGGCGTCTCCAGAATCCTCTGATGGGATGACCCGAGCGCCAGAGACCGGGGCCACCCAGTTGTGCCGGCGTAGCTGAACACCCGACGCTCTCGTGGTCCGTACCTCCGAGGATGCAAACTGGATCACTCACCAGGAGGGTCCAGACGATGACGATGACCAATGCCGAGATCGAGAGCAGCCTCACCGCGCCGGGGTCGATCTTCGAGGTGACGGAGGCGCAGGTCCAGGGCATCACGATGCGGGTCTGGAAGAACGCGCCCCCGACGCTGCGCTCGGTGCTCGAGCTCTCCGCGGCTCACGGT
>JBIOUO010000322.1:0-12001 GCA_044867195.1 Ilumatobacteraceae bacterium | reverse complement strand
AGCGGCGGACGGGGGGCTCCGGCCCAACGGCCTCTGCCCCCCCGAACCCCCCGCCCGGAACGGACTGAGGAGGTACGTCCCATGCAAGCTGTGATCTGCCGGGAGCGGGGGTCGTGCGCGGTCGAGGAGCTGCCGCTCGCCGCCCTCGGGCGATCGCACGTCCTGGTCCGCATCGAGGCGAGTGGGATCTGCCACAGCGACGTGTCGGTGATGACCGGCGACCTGGCCGGGGCGCTGCCGTGCGTGCTCGGCCACGAAGGCGCCGGCGTGGTCGAGGAGGTGGGAGCCGACGTGACGATCGTGCGGCCCGGCGACCGGGTCGTGCTGTCGGCGATCCCGACCTGCGGCACCTGCTACTTCTGCGCGCGTGGCGAGCCGTACTGCTGCGCCCGCGCCGACGAGCTGCGCGTCGCAGGGTTCGTCGACAACGGATCCGCAGTGCGGGGCGCGGCCGGGTTGGGGACGTTCTCCGACGCCGTCGTGGTGTCCGAGCTGGCGACGATCCCGGTGCGCACCGACCTCCCCGCCGAGCAGCTGGCCCTGATCGGCTGCGCCGTGCTCACGGGAGCGGGGACGGCGATCAACCTCGCCCAGATCGGACCCGGCGACAGCGTCGTCGTGATCGGCGCCGGCGGGATCGGACTGTGCGCGATCCAGGGCGCCCGGCTGCAAGGGGCGCTGCCGATCATCGCCCTCGACCCCGTGGCGGCCAGCCGCGAGCTGGCGACGAAGTGCGGCGCCACTCACGTGTTCGACCCGGCCGAGGACGGGCTCAATCAGCTCGTGCGCGACCTCACGTCCGGTGTCGGGGCCGACGTGGTGATCGACTGCGTGGGCTCGACGGCGGCCCTCGACCAGGCGTGGGCAGTGTCACGCCGGGCGGGCACGATCGTCGAGATCGGCGTTCCCGGACCTGACGTCAAAGTCGGCGTGCCGCTCGTCCAGATCCCGTTGAGCGGCAAGCGCCTCATCGGGTGCGTGTACGGCGGGTCGTCGATCTTCCGCGACGTGCCGCACTGGGTCGCCCTGACCGAGGCCGGCCGCTTCGACCTGGCGATCCTCCTCGGCCGGCGGATCACGCTCGACGACGTCCCGGCCGCGCTCGGCGGACCGCTCGGTCCGGGCCGCACAGTGATCGTCCCGTGAGCGCCGCTGACACCGTTCGTGACGTGCACGACGTGCAGGACGTCATCGACGTGACCGCCGCCTACTGCTGGGCGATCGACGGCCACGAGTGGGACCGCCTCGACGAGGTGTTCACGGCCGATGCCGAGGCCGACCTCGGCCGGCCGCTGTCCGGGTTGGCGGCGATCAAGGAGCGGATCCAGGGAGCGCTCGAGCCGCTCCAGGCCAGCCAGCATCTCATCGGCACCCACCAGGTTCGCGTCGACGGCGACCGGGCCACGTCGCGCTGCTACCTCCACGCCCAGCACGTCCGCCAGATCGACGGCGAGGAGCGCCAGTACATCGTCGCCGGGCGCTACGAGGACGAGCTCGTGCGCACGCCGGCGGGGTGGCGGATCACGCACCGCGTGCTGACGAAGATGTGGACCGCCGGCGACCCGGCGGTGCTCGGGCGCTGATGCGTTTCGTCCGGATATCGGTTGCACGTGCGACCAAAATCCGGACGAAAACGGGATCAATCGAGCTCGGCGCAGGTCCAGTTGAAGACTCGCTCGGCGTTGCCGTGGCTGATGGCCTCGATCTCCTCGGGCGTGCAGCCGGCCTCCTCGAACACGACCCGCACCGATTCCTGGCTCTCTGGCCACACGGTGTCGGTGTGCGGGTAGTCGCACTCCCACATGATCCGATCGACACCGATGTCGTCGCGGTACTTGAGACAGATCGGCTCCTCGATCATGCACAGGTACATGTTCTGGCCGAAGATCTGCGACGGGAGGATGTCGTCGAAGTCGTTGTAGGCCTTGTGCCGCAGCCACATCCGGTCGGCCCGCTCGAGCGCGTTCGGCAGCCAACCGATGCCGCCCTCGGAGAACACGAACTTGAGCCCTGGGAACCTCCGGCAGACCGGGCTCATCATCAGGTTGACGGACGACTGGATCGAGCCGACCTGCAGCAGGGCGTAGGAGAGCGCGGCCGGTGCCTCAGGGGTCGGGGCGGGGATCGACCCACTGGTCCCGATGTGCAGGCACAGCACGACGTCGCGTTCCTCGCACGCTCGCCAGACCGGGTCCCAGTGCTCGCTCCAGTACGACGGCAGCCCGAGGGGCACCGAGTTCTCCGGGAACGACAACGCTCGCCCGCCCTTGTCCGCGCAGCGGTGAATCTCGGCTGCCGCCAGCCTCGGGTCCCATAGCTGGCTGATGATCGTCGGCACGAACAGCCCGGGCGGGCCGGCCGGGCACCACTCGTCGATGACGAAGTCGTTGTACGCCTTGACGCACGCGTCGGCGAGGTGCTGGTCCTTGAACGTGAGGAACAGCGTGCCGGCGAAGCGGGGCAACGTCGGGAACAACACCGAGCCGACGATGCCGTCGGCGAGCATGTCCTTGGCCCGCAGCACGGGGTCGTAGCAGGCGGTGCGCATCTCGTCGAAGCGGATCGGGTCTGGGTTGAGCTGGTCGCGTGGGCGCCCGACGACTGCGTTGAGCCCCATCGTCTCGCCGCGCACGCCGTCGTAGACCCAGTACTCCCTGCGGTCCTCCTCGACGACGTGCGGCGCCGCCTCCTTCAGCCGCTGCGGCACCCGATCCTGCCACACCCGAGCGTGCTCGATGATGTGGTTGTCGGCACTGAACAGCTTGTACATGGCGGCCTCCGATGACGCCCGACGACGGTACCGCCTGTCACCACCGACCTCAGCCCGGCGCCGGACCAGGGTCGACCGGGATGCCGAAGCGGACGCGGTTGTGGGCGTGGGCGAGGTGCTGGATCGTGAACGCAGCTCGCAGCGCGGTCCACTGGCCCTGGGCTTCCAGCGTCTGGTTGACGCTCTCCTTGGCCAGCTTGAGGGCGAAGCTCGGGCGCTGGGCGATGCGGGTCGCCAGCTCGAGGGCGGCGGCATGCAACTCGGCCGCCGGCACCACCTGGTTGACCATGCCCAGTCGCAGCGCGTCCTCGGCACTGACGAAGTCGCCGGTGAAGAGCAGCTCCTTGGCCTTGCGGGCACCGAGCTCCCAGCGGTGGGCGAAGTACTCGACCCCGTTGACGCCCATGCCCACCACCGGATCGGAGAACTGGGCGTCATCGGCGGCGAGGATGATGTCGGCCACCCACAGCAGCATCAGCCCGCCGGCGATCGTCTTGCCCTGGGCGGCGGCGATCACCGGCTTGGGGATGTTCCGCCACCGCCAGCACATCTGGAAGTAGACCTCCTCCTCCCATGCCATCTGACCTTCCTGGCCCTCGCGCGAGAAGCCCCCGCTCGTCGAGACGAGGTCGAACTCGCGCTGCGACTCCTGGTCGCGCATGTCGTGGCCGCTCGAGAAGTGCGGGCCGCCGGCCTGGAGCACGATGACCTTGACGTCGGTCCGGCGCGCGGCGTCGTCGAAGCACGCATTGAGCTCGTAGGTCATCCGCTTGTTCTGCGCATTGCGGGTCTCGGGCCGGTCGAGCGTCACGACGGCGACGCCCGCCACGCCTGGGTCGCGCAGCTCGTAGCGAACCGTCTGCAGGTGGTCGAGGTCGACGGGCACGGAGTGATCATGACGAGTCCGGTGGATCGCGGTCGAGCCGGGCCCACAGGTGCTTTCGTCATGAGGAACGTTGACACTCTGGTCACGCCATGGGAGGTTGTCGGATGATGCCAGAGACGGCCCAGGGCTACTGGGTGCTCACGCGTTACGACGACATCCGGGAGGCGTTTCAGACGCCGGAGGTCTTCAGCAACCACTCGATCGTGCCGACGAACCCCGATCCCGAGTACCGCTTCCTGCCGTCGTTCACCGACCCGCCGATCGACATGCAGTACCGGCACCCGCTGAACCCGTGGTTCTCGCCCGGCTGGGCGACCAGCCGATGCCTGACATCGACATCGTCGACATCATGGTCACCCTGACGCTCGGCAGCCTCGACACGCTCAAGAGCCAGCTCGGCTGGCAGATGCGGCACCTCGCGACCAACGACCTCTGACGTGCCGTAGACGATCTGGGCGCGGAGAGTGACAACAGGTGGCAGCCAGCGCGCCCAGAAGCGGATCTGGCAGCGAGCGCGCCCAGATCGCGTGGCGTCAGGTGCCCGTGCCGCTCGGGCCGAGCAGTCGCCCGGGCTCGGCGTAGTCGCCGATCGCCATCGGCGACGGGCCGGAGATCGTGGTCAGGCCGGCGTCGATCGTCAATACCTGGCCGGTGACGAACTGGCCCTCGTCGCTGGCGAGGTAGAGGGCGCCGCTGGCGACGTCGTCGGGCTGGATCGGGCGCCCCAACAGCGCAGTCTTCGACAGCGCCTCGCCGCCACCGTCGACGTCGGCCGCATCACCGGTGAGGATCTCGGCGACCATCGCCGTGACCGTTGCCCCCGGAACGATGGCATTGACACGGATGCGGTACGGCCGCAGCTCGGCGGCGACGGACCGGGTGAGGCCGAGGATCGCCGCCTTGGCCGCCGAGTAGATGTGCGCGCCGACGCCGCCGATGACGCCGGCCGGACTCGACGTCGACAGGATCGTGCCCCGGCCCTGCGGCATCATCACCCGCGCCGCGTGCTTCATCCCGAGGATCGTGCCGCCCAGGTTGACGGCGATCGTGCGCTCGACGTCGGCCATGTCGAGGCGAGCGATCGAGCCATAGGCGCCGATGATCCCGGCGTTGTTGAACATCACGTCGAGGGCACCGAGCTCGGACGTGGCAAGGTCGACGGCGGCCGCGACGTCGTCCTCGCTCGTCACGTCGACGCGGGCGTAGCGGGCGGCGTCGCCGAGCTCGGCGGCGAGGGCCTCCCCAGCGTCAGCCAGCAGGTCGGCGATCACCACCCGCGCCCCCTCGGCGACGAACCTCCTGGCGGTCGCCGCGCCGATGCCGCTGGCGCCGCCTGTGATCACGGCGACGCGGCCCTCGAGGCGACCGCTCACTTCGCCGCCCAGCCAGCATCCAGGTCGGTGAACACGTCGAGCGCGATCGTCTTGTCGCGGATTCGCGCAGTGCCGTCGCGTACGACGACGACGTCGCGGTAGTTGCCCCAGCCGATGACGGATCGCTCGTCCTCGCTGAGGAAGAAGAAGTAGGACTCGACCGTGACCTCGCCGGGCGCGGTGACCTCGGCGATCTGATTGGTCAGGAAGTGACGGCGAGTGCCCGGCTGGGCGGCGAACGCGGCGGCGTAGAACGCGGCGATGGCGTCTGCGCCGACGTGATCTCCCCGCGGAACATGCAGGACCGCGTCGGGCGTGAACACCTCGGTGCGCAGCGCGTCGACGTCCTTGCGGTCGCACGCCCGCCCGTAGCGATACGTGACGACCTTGGCCTGCTCGATCAGTTCCAGCCGCGAGGCGACGTCGTCGCTCATGCCGACCAGCGCAACGGGAGCTCGAACAGCGCCGTCTGGCCGCCGCGTGCCATCAGGGTGTCCGTGGTGTCGAGGCAGTAGTCGGGGATCAGCCGGTGCCACTCCTCGAGCGCGATCTGCAGCTCGGCGCGGGCGAGGTGCGAGCCGAGGCAGCGGTGGGCGCTGGCGCCGAACGCGATGTGGCGGTTGGGGCGGCGGTCGATGATGACCTGGTCGGCGTCGGGGAACACGCGCGGGTCGCGGGTCGCCGACTGGATGCTGAGCAGCACCATGTCGTCCTTCTTCATCGGGCAGCCGTGGAACTCGACGTCGCGGGTGACCTTGCGGGCCATGCTGACGATCGGGTAGGCGCGCAGGATCTCCTCCACCGCCTCGGGGATCAGCTCCGGCGTGGCGACGATCCGCGCCCGGTCCTCGGGGTGGATGGCGAGGTGGTACAGCGCCCATCCGAGCTGGCTCTTGGTCGTGTCGAGGCTGCCGAACGTCAGCGTCACGGCGAGGTCGAGGAGGTCCCGATCGGGGAGCGGCTGGCCGTGGAGCGTGCAGCCGACGAGGTAGCTCATCAGGTCGACGTCGGGGTTCCGCGGGTTCCGGCGACGGTCGGCGACGATGCCGGTCCAGTACGCCGCGATCTCCGACCACGCCGCCATGGCGTCGGACTTGTCGGCCGCCGGATCGGACAGCACGCCGGAGATGCGCCGCACCCGGCCGATGAAGAAGTCGGCCTCCTCGAGCGGGAGCCCGACCGAGGTCAGGAAGCCGGCGGCCGGCAACCGGTCGCCGAACGTGGTCATCACGTCGCACCGGCCGGCGTCGACGAGGGCGGAGACCTCGCGGGCGGCGTGGGCGCGGATGGCCGAGCGCATGCGATCCACGGAGGCCGGCGCGAACCACGGGTTGAGCAGGTGGCGCAGCTGCATGTGCTCGGGCGGGTCGAGGTGCGAGGGCAGGAATCGGTACGCCGGGTCGGGATCGGTGGCGACGATGGAGTGGTTGGAGAACGTGGCCGGGTCCTGGAACGCCTCGCGGATGTCCTCGAAGCGGGTCAGGACCCAGTGCCCCTGGCCGGCGGTGTTCCAGTAGTAGCGGTGTGCCTCGCGCAGCTCGTCGATGCGGCGCCAGCGCTCCGTCGCCGGCGCCGTCACGTGCAGGTTGCTGGCGACCACCGGGTAGTCGTCCACGCCCGGACCTCCCTGGTGCGCATCTCTCGGTTTCATCATGATATATAGTCGCGTCATGCGCGTCCAGCCAGCGCGACGCTCCAGATCGTCCCCACCGGGTCAGCGATAGCGTGCCGGCGATGGTGGTCGCTGGAGTTCGGGCTCGCGACGGCCGCGGCGATGCGCTGGCGATCGCCTACAGCGGCGGCGTCCTGCGCAGCCTGAAGACGTCCGAGGTGGTGGCCCGCGACATCGTCCATGACATCATCGACCGTGGCCTGCGCGAGGGCACCAGCCTGCCCTCCGAGGCGGCGATGCTCCAGCAGTACGGGGTCAGCCGCGAATCGCTCCGCGAGGGCCTCCGGCTGCTGGAGGTGCAGGGCCTGATCAGCATCCGGCGCGGGCCTGGCGGCGGCCCGATCGTCGGTGCCGTCGACCCCGCCAACCTCGGGCGGATGTCGACGCTGTACTACGAGCTCGCCGGGGCGACGTACGCCGAGCTGTTCGAGGCATGGATCGTCGCCGAGACGTACATCGCCGAGTTGGCGGCGCGCAATCCGGATCGGGCGGTGGTGCGCCAGGCGATGGCGCCGTTCCAGGAGGCATCCGCCGACCACGGTGCCTCGCTCGAGGAGTTCGTGCGCCACCATGTCGAGTTCCACAACATCCTCGGCGCGCTGGCCCGCAACAAGGTGATGCAGCTGTCGCTGATGGCGATCGGCCAGATCGTCACCCACCACGTGGCGGTGATCGCCGATCCGCGGGCCGTCGGCGCCGAGATCCAGCACGACCACGGGGAGATCGCTGGCGCGGTCGCGGCGGGGCATCCGGTGAAGGCCCGCCAGCTGATGGAGCGCCACGTGCGCAGCGTCGTCGAGTCGTTCGCCGGCATCCTCGGCGAGCAGATGCAAGACTTCATCGAGTGGCGCTGACCGCGGGGGACCGGCTGCGCAACTTGACTACGGTTCCTCATGATGAATAGGCTGATGCCCGACGAGCTGACAGGGGTCAGCGACGACGCTGCTCACGGGGGGTAAGGGGATCACATGACCGGCGAGACGACTGACACGGTTGACCGCGACCTCGGGGGGTGCCCGGTCGGGTACCTCGAGGTGTCGCAAGACCTGCCCGCTGGCGAGTACTGGCGGATCGGTGACGAGCTGCGAGAGACCAAGCCGGTGTTCTTCAACACCCACGCCCAGGGCTACTGGGTCGTGAGCACATACGAGCAGGTGCGCGACCTGTACCAGAGCGTCGACCTGTTCTCCAGCGAGTCGTTCACGCCGTGGGAGCCGAACCCGCCGCACCGCTTCGTGCCGACGCAGATCGATCCGCCGGAGCACATCAAGTACCGCCAGCTGCTGAACCCGAAGTTCTCGCCAGGCGCGATCAACACCCTCGAGCCGCGGGCGCGGGAGATCGCGGCCAGCCTGATCGCCGAGCTGGCGCCACGCGGTGAGTGCGACTTCGTGGCCGAGTTCGGCATCCGCTACCCGACAGAGGTGTTCCTCGAACTGATCGGCCTGCCGACGCAGGATGCCGACTTCCTCGTGCCGTGGGTCGACGACTTCTTCGCCGGGCTCAACGGCGCCGAGGACAAGGTCCCGGGAATGGTCGCCGCGCTGGGCAACATCGGCGACTACTTCGTGCGCATCCTCGACGACCGCCGCGCCAACCCCCGAGATCCCGAGCGGGATCTCATCGCCCACCTCCTCAACTCCACGGTCGACGGCGAGCCGCTGTCGCAGGAGGTGCTGCTCGACATGTGCACCGTGCTGGTGCTCGCTGGGTTGGACACCACCCGCGGCCAGCTCGGCTATGTGTTCCAGTACCTCGCCGAGCACGACGACGACCGCCAGCGGGTGCTCGACGACCCGTCCCTCGTCCCCGGTCTGGTCGAGGAGTCGCTGCGGCTGCACGCGATCATCATCGAGGACGCCCGCAAGGCCAAGCACGACGCCGAGTTCCACGGCTGCCCGGTGAAGAAGGGCGACATGGTGATGGGGCTCGTCGCGGCCGCCAACCGCGACCCCGATCACTACGACCGTCCCGGCGAGTTCGTCATGGACCGCAAGGGCGCCCACCACCTCGGGTTCGCCGCCGGCCCGCACCGCTGCCTCGGCGCCCACCTCGCGCGGCGCGAGATGCAGGTCGCCGTCGAGGAATGGCTGAAGGTGATCCCGCATTTCCGCGTGGCGACCGACGAGCAGCTCTACGAGCGGGGCGGGCAGCTGACGCTGCTGTCGCTGCCCCTGGCGTGGGACGTGGCGAACGGGACGGCGGGGTCATGAGGCTCACCGTCTCGGCCGAGCTCTGCAGCGGGCACGGCCGCTGCTACACCGTCGCCCCCGACCTGCTGACCTACGACGACGAGGGATTCGTGTCCGTCCGCGGGCAGACGATCGACGTCCCTGCCGGCCAGGAGGCGGCGGCGCAGGAAGCCGAGATGGCGTGCCCCGAAGGGGCGATCACGATCAGCGACGATTGAGCGAGTGGAGGACCTGTGACCGAAGATCTCGAGACCGCGCTCCGCCAGCTCCTCGAGCGCCAGGCGGTCGAGGACGTGCTGCTGCGGTATGCGTCGGCGATCGACACCAAGGACTTCGCCACCCTGCGGTCGGTGCTGTGCGACGACATCCACGCCGAGTACGGACCCGACGTGGCCGACGGCGCCGACGAGCTGGTCAAGTGGATCGACGCGGCGACCGCCGACTTCGCGTGGCAGCACCACCTGCTCACCGTCTACCACGTCGACTTCGTCAGCGACACCGAGGCCAAGGCGCTGACGTACCACACGTCGCACCAGATCAGGACCGCCACGCCGAACCGGCGGACGAAGATCGTCGCCCGCTACCGCGACACCGTGCGCAAGGAAGCCGACGGCACATGGCGGATCGCCGACAAGAACATGGAGATCGGCTTCATCGAGGAACGGGAGATCGGCCAGCCCGCGGCCGGGTGAGCGGCGTGGGACGCCAGGAGCGACTCCTGTCATGACTGCTCCTGAGTCCGGCTACGCGCCGGTCAACGGCCTCGACCTGTACTACGAGATCCACGGCGCGGGCGAGCCGCTGCTCCTGCTCCATGGGGCGTACATGACGATCGAGCTGATGGGTCCGATCGTCCCCGGCCTGGCGCGGGCACGGCAGGTGATCGCCGTCGAGCTGCAGGGGCACGGGCACACCGCCGACGTGAACCGCCCGCTCATTGGTGCACCATGTCATCGTGCGACGCCATCTCATCGTCGGACCTTTCGGGGCACCAATGAGCGAAAGACCGTGCTGAATTGTTCGCTCGCTCGAAGACTCCCTCGCTCACGTACGAGCAGATGGCCGACGACGGCGCCGGGTTGCTCGCTCACTTCGGCATCGAGCGCGCCGACGTCTTCGGCTTCAGCATGGGCGGCGGCGCGGCGCTGCAGCTGGCGATTCGCCATCCGGCTGCGGTGCGCAAGCTGGTCGTCGCGTCCGCCTCGTACCGCAGCGACGGCATGCACGCGGTGGCGCTCGAGATGTTCCCGTCGATCACGCCCGAGATGTTCGCCGGCTCACCGATCGAGGAGGCGTACCTGCGCGTGGCGCCGCACCCAGGCGACTTCCCGACCCTCGCGCGGAAGCTGACCGAGCTCGACACGACGCCTACGCCTGGTCGCCCGACGACATCCGCGGGATCACCGCTCCGACGCTCCTCGTCGTCGGCGATTCGGACGGCGTCCGCCTCGAGCACATGGTCGAGATGTTCGAGCTGCTCGGCGGCGGCGTGATGGGCGACCTCGTCGGGCTGCCCACTTCCCAGCTGGCCGTGTTGCCCGCCACCACCCACTTCGTGCCACCGGGATACGGCGTGCTCGACCGCCACGAGCTGCTGCTGGCGATCCTCCCACCGTTCCTCGACGCCCCGTCGACACCGGGCTGATTCCCGATCTGTGAGCGGTCGCGGCGACTATCCGCCGTCTGCGCTCACGGATCGGACGCTCGCCCTGGCAGTGCGAAGTCGGTGTGGTACGGTCGGCCGTGGTCGCCAGGGCGGGCGGCCCGCGCGGCACGGCGGAGGGGTCATGCGGGTGTTGGTCTTGGGGGCCGGGTTCGGTGGCCTGGAGTTGACGGCGACGTTGTCGGCCGAGCTCGGCGATGACGTCGATGTCACGTTGGTCGACCAGGCCGAGGGTTTCGTCTTCGGCTTCTCGAAGCTGGACGTCATGTTCGGCCGGCGGCCCGCGGAGACCGTGTTCCACCCGTATGCCGACATCGTCAAGCCGGGGGTGCGCTTCGTGCAGACCACGATTCGCGGGATCGACCCCGACGGGCGGCGGATCGAGACCGATGCCGGGTCGTTCGAGGGTGATGTGATGGTGGTCGCGCTCGGTGCGGACCTCGATCCGGCCGCGACTCCCGGACTGCTCGAGGGCGGCCACGAGTTCTACACGGTCGCTGGCGCGTTCGCGGCCCGGGACGTGTTGGAAGCATTCGAAGGTGGACGGGTCGTGGTCGGTGTCACGTCGACGCCGTTCAAGTGCCCGCCCGCACCAAGCGAGACGGCGCTGTTGATGGACGACTTCCTCACCGACCGAGGCCTCCGTGAGCGCTCCGAGATCGCGCTCGTTATGCCGCTGCCGGCGCCCGTCCCGCCATCGCCTGAGGCCTCGAAGGCGCTCCTCGAGGCGTTCGTCGAGCGTGGCATCGAGTGGCACCCGAATCAACTCGTGCGCGAGCTCGACCCCGTTCGCAGGGTCGCCCGCTTCGACGATGGCACGGACATGCGGTTCGATCTGTTCCTCGGCGTGCCCCGCCACCGCGTGCCCGACGTCGTCGCCGGCTCCGGCATGTGCGTCGATGGCTGGATCCCCGTCGATCCCGTCACGCTGGCCACTCGCTGGCCCGGCGTGTACGCGGTGGGCGACGTCACGAGCGTCGGCACACCCAAGGCCGGCGTGTTCGCCGAGGGGCAGGCATCTGTCGTGGCCGGGGAGATCATCGCCATCGCGCGCGGCGGCACGGCTGGCGGCTACGAGGGACGTGGGGTGTGCTACTTCGACATGGGTACGCAAGGTGTCGCGCTCGTCGATGTCACGTTCGTGCCCGGACAAGCGCCGTTCGGCTTCCTCGACGGACCGTCGATCGAGCTCGGCGCACGCAAGTCCGAGTTCGGCACCACCCGCATCAAGCGATGGTTCGGCCGGGACTGGTGACGGCGTAACGGTCTACGTGCCGCACTCGGGGGCTACAGTGCGGCGCTCTACGTGGGGGAGGGATATGGAGCGCGAGGAGCCGCCAGCGGTTCGCTGGATCCGAGACAACGAGTTCGACCCGCGATACGCGTTCTGGACGCGGGCGAACGTCAGCGAGGTTCTTCCCGAGCCGCCCTCGCCACTCGGTTTC
>JBIOUO010000321.1:0-2201 GCA_044867195.1 Ilumatobacteraceae bacterium | reverse complement strand
GCACCGGTGGCGATGACGACGGCGGTGAAGGTGGTGGCCTTCGCCGCCAGCACGGTCAGCCGCTGCGGCGTCGCAGCGAACGTGGCCCGGATCTGACCGGTGGCGTACTCGGAGGTGACGACGAGTTGTGCGCCGAGCGTTCACGGGGCGATCCACGGTGATTGGCTCAGCGCGATCTCTGCGGCCGTGATCAGGTCGAGATCGTCGGGGTGCTCGTCGTGGTGCTCGCTGGCGAGCGCGTGGAACCGGTAGCGGTGCCCGCCGATCGCGTTGCCGACGATCTCGGTGAGCTGGCGCTGGCGTCGTGTGATGTCAGCCCGCCGGGAGTCGAGGGCGCCGAAGCGTTCGTCGGCCATGGCACGGTGGCTACCGGCGTACGCCAGCACGATCAGCAGGAGCTGCCCGTGGACGAACTGTGGGCAGCGTGCCACCTCAGTCGAGCGTCGGCCACGCCGGCGGCACGCGCAGGACGTCGACCAGCGCTTGCCAGTACGCGTCCGCAGCGGATGCGTCTGCGCCGGGGAGGTTGCGGGTTCCGATCATGGCCCCAGCATGCGGACACCGTCTGAGGTGCGGCTGAGGTCGGCGGTGGCGTCAGCGGCGGGGGCGCCGCGCCAGGGCGACCACGGCGTCGACGTCCATCGTGCGGCCGCGCCGGAAGCCCGACTCGTAGTCGTCATCTCCGAGTTGCTGACGCACGTGGGCGATGGTGTCTTCGACGCCGTCGTGTTCGGGCGGGGGGTGACCACTCAGGGTGGTGCGCCGCAGCGAGTGTGCGGCTCCGAGCAGGACGGCGGCCGCCTCGGCGTGGCCGTCGGGCATGCACGCCGCAGTGCCTTCGAGGGCAAGGGCGAGGGCGCCTGGTTGGTCGGGCGTCGATGGCGACGTCGAGGGCAGCAGCGTGGTGAGCGGCGGCGTCGGCGAGGTCGCCACGCGCCGCAGCGACTCGACCGAGGGCGTGGCGGCTCGCCACGATGCCGCCTGACGCGCCGGCCTCGGTGAACCGCTGCAGGGCCTCGAGATGTGACGTCTCTGCGGCGGCGAGGTGGCCGGCCGAGCGGGCGAGGAACCCGAAGGTGTTGCGGGCGCTCGCAGTGATCAGCAGGTCGTCGCGTGAGGCGCCGCCGTGTCGGCTGGTGACGAAGGCGCGCCACTGCTGGGCGAGCTCGGGCTGGTCCCGGGCGTCAGCGATGTCCGCCAGCAGGATGGCTTGTGAGGTGACCTCCTGGCCCATGCCGAGCTGTTCGTGCAGGTGCATGGATGCGGCGATGTGACGGGCCGCGCCTTCCAGGTCGCCTCCGGACGCGGCGAGCATCCCCGAGATCAACGCGACGCGCGCGCGCGAGAGAACCGCTCGCCGCTGCGCGTGGCATGGCGGTCGGCCGCTGCGGCCGATCGTTCAGCTTGGGCGAGGCGCCCTGCGGTGACGTGACCGAGGGCCAGGGTGATGTGGGCGAGCGCAGCGCCGAAGTCGTCATCGTGCTGCTCGAACGCAGCGATCGCCCCTGCGATGTGATCGTCGATCTCGTCGACCTCGGCGTCCATCCCGGCGAGGTTCCGGCGCAGGATGTTGTACGCCAGCAGCAACCGGCAGTAGGCCGCCGACGCGTCGTCACCGAGCTGTTCATAGGTGCTCAGCGCACGGCGCTGACGTTCGGCGGCGAGCGCGAACCCGTGCTCGATGCCTCCACTGCGGTCGATCCAACCCGTCGAGTCTGCGAGCAGCCCGCACCACGCCTCGGCCTTGGCGATGGTGACCGCCGGTGCGCCAGCGCTGCTGGCGAGATGGGTGTCGACCCAGTGCCGGGCCTCTTGACATCGATCGTGGGGCCACCACGGAAGCAACAGGGCCGCGATGAGCCGCAGCCCCTCCCCCGGCGAGTCGACGGCATCCGGCCGCGACAGCGCGGCCCGCAAGTTGTCGTGTTCGGCGTCGAGCCTCTCCAGCCACTCGAGTTGCTCCTCGCCGATCCGGACCCCGAGCTCGGCTCCTTCGGCCAGGTCGATGCACCAGCGACGGTGGGCGGCGACGGCGTCATCGAGGTGGCCGGCTTCGGCGAGGCGGTCGAGGCCGGGCCCAGATGACCGGCGTCGCCGTGCCGAAACGATCGGCCGAGCAGATCGTGACCGACGCCGCCGTCGACGTCGACAGCTTCTACGCCGCCCGGCAACCCACGACCGCCCTGGACTCGGAGGCGATC
>JBIOUO010000320.1:0-2522 GCA_044867195.1 Ilumatobacteraceae bacterium | reverse complement strand
GTCGACGCCCGCGCCGTGTGGGGCCAGGCGATCCGTTCCGCGCTGCGCACGGTCCTCGAGGCCACCGCGTCAACCCGATGCCCGAGACCCGTGACGATCGGGGCGTGCACCGCGGCAACCCATCCAGCCGCCGTGATCGCGACCCGGCGACCGTGTGCCGACGGCTCGGTTGCTGCGCCGGCGCCGACTCGAGCGATCCGTTCGATCAGGGAGATGTCGGCGGCCGCGTCGACGACGGTCGGTGAGGGCTCGGCCAGTCCGTGCACCACGTCATGGACATGGAGCCATTCGTGTCGAAAGCCGGTCTCATTGCGTCCCGACCAGCGTTGCGTCTTGGCGAAACGGTCGTCGGCTTCGTGCACGTCGAGCGTCGAGCCTGCGGACGCCGCGAAGCTCACGGGGAACGACACTTCGACGACGCGTTGCGGGGCCAGCCATCGAAACCGCCATGCGTGGTACTTCGTGTCCGTCGGATAGGCGACCAGGGTCGCCGTCAGGCCGCTCTCGTAGCCGAGGATCACGTGCAAGCCGGCATCGACCACCCGAGCGTCGAGCACCTCGGTCGGCTCGCCGTGAGCCACTCGCAACACCGCCAGGTCATGAACGCTCAGACCGAGCAGGAACAGAGTCGCGGCGAACCACTCCGGACCAGCCGATGCTCCAGCGAGCATCGTCGGAGTTCCCAACGTCATCATCCCCGCCAACGGATCAGCGGTGTCCGGCAATCCGGAGATCAGCTCGGTGGCGTCGGTGAGCGCAGCGGAGTTGGGGCCAAACACCGTCTCGACGGTGACGGCCCGAGCATCGTCGAGGAAGGGCAACGCGGCGCGGAACGCCGGGTCGTAGGCGTGCATCGTGCCAACCAACACCGGCACGCCGGTGACCTGCGACGCTGCCACGATGGCGTCTGCCTCGCCGGGCGTTGGTGCCAGCGGCTTCTCGACGAGCACTGCAGGCTTTCCTGCCCGGCAGGCGTCGATCGCCACCCGAGCATGCAACACGTCAGGTGTGGCCACGACGACGACGTCCACCGCCGGGTCATCGAGCAGCGCCGTGACATCGGTGCCGTGGCGGGCACCGACACGGTCAGCGACTGCCGCAGCAACGGTACTGCTCGCGTCTACGACATGACGGACACGGAACCGTGACGACAACGTGCCAAGCGTCGGCAGATGGATCGCCTGCACCACCGAGCCCGCCCCGACGAACCCCACTCCAATCACCCGGCAATCCTTACCAGTGATAAGGTCTTGGCGCAAGAGCCATCAGGGGAGCTCGATCCCGCTGCGACCACCGATTGCCGAGCCACCGCGCGACCCCTGCGCCCGAGCATGCGCCACAGTCGTCACCGTTGACCGCCTTCGGCCCGCCGGTGCCACCTCGCCTTGAATGGGACGGCCTCGACCGGCCACAGGGCGGCGTCCACGGTCCGTCGCTGCCGGTAGCGGGTGCAAACGCCAGCCGGTGGAGGCGCGCGGATTGCTGGTAACGCGTCGTATTCAAATGGGTGTGGCTACTTTTTGGCGACCTTCCAGCGGGTGGGGTAGAGGCGTCGTTGGTCTTGTCGGATGTGCCATTCCCAGTAGGCGTCGTCGTCGTGGGAGAGGTGCACGGCGCGCAGTTTGAGCAGCGCTTCGGCGGTGTCGGGCGTCCAGCGCATCCCTGAGCGTTCGAAGCGGTCGCGGACGAGGTTCTTGCAGGCACCTTCGACGGCGCCGCTGGCGATTGGCCAGCCGTTGGCGAGGTAGTGGTCGTAGCGCATTCGGTCGCGGTTGGCCTGGTAGTAGCCGGCGACGTCGTGGAGGGTCTTGGCCTTGGCGCCGGTGAGGCGGCGTCTGGTGACCATCTGGCGCAGGCCCTTGACGACCTGGGGGGCTTGGCCGGCGAGGATGCGCCCGGCGCGTTGGCGGACGAAGGCGGCGGCCTCGGGGCTGCCTTCGGGGTGGAACACGTAGGCGGCCTTCCACAGCTTCTCCAGGACGTGGATGAGGTCCAACACGAGCGTGACCTCACCGAACGCGGCGGCGACGCGCCGTTGCAGGGCCCGTTCGCCGTCGGTGACGATCACCCAGGTGTGGCGCCGGCCGGGGTCGCGGCGGCTCATCTCGGTGGCCACGTCGGTGATGAAGGCGTCCTTGCCGGCGAGCAGGCTGGCCCACACCCGCTTGTCGGTTGGTCGAGGCCGGGGCTGGTGGCGGGGGCGGGCGTCGGGTGTGGCGAAGAGGCTGTCGAGCACGTCGGCGGGGCTGCGGATGTGTGGTGTCTGGCTGAACACGGCGGCCACCGTGGCCATCTTCTTCTTGTTCGCCTTTTCGCCCTTGCCGCGCCGAACGGGGCGGGCAGCGGGCTCGGGCTTGACCATCGGGATGCCTTTGCAGTCGATGGCGCCGACCACGATCGCCTCCGAGTCCAGGGCGGTCGTGGGTTGCCGGGCGGCGTAGAAGCTGTCGACGTCGACGGCGGCGTCGGTCACGATCTGCTCGGCCGATCGTTTCGGCACGGCGACGCCGGTCATCTGGGCC
>JBIOUO010000319.1:0-3054 GCA_044867195.1 Ilumatobacteraceae bacterium | reverse complement strand
ACGCAACGACTGCGGGGCGGGCATCGGTTGCCGTCGCACACCACGTTGTGGCGGTTCTGCGCCGGCGCCGATCTGGGTCGGGCGCACAAGGCGGCGGCGGTCAACCGCACGATGCTTGCCCGGGCGTGGGCGATGGGCGCTGCGCCGACCGGCGGCGTGGTGACGATCGACGCCGACGCAACCCTGGTCGACACCTACGGGCCGCGCAAGGAGGGCTCGACGTTCACCTACCACGGCGAGACCGGGCTGTCACCGATGATCGGGGTGTGCGGCGAGACCGGCGACGTGCTGGCGGTGCGCGCCCGGGGCGGCAACGCCAACCCGGGGCGGGCGCTCGGCGGGTTCATCCGCGAGTGCGCAGCGGCGATCCCCACCGCGGTGCGGGACCGCTCGAACCTGTGGGTGCGGGTCGACTCGGCCGGCTACCAACACGAAGTGTTCCGGGCCGCCGAGCAGCTCGGCGCCGTGTTCAGCGTGTCGGCACCGAACAAGTCCACCGTGCGTTCCGCCGTGAGGGCGTTGGCTACCAACCCCGACACGGTGTGGCGGCCGGCGCTCAACGCCGAAGCGGACAAGGGCTCCGAGATCGCCGAGACCGTCGTCGACTTCAGTGGCCGCAAACAGTCGACCCGACGGCGGCTGCGGCTGATCGTGCGACGACAGCCCACCGGCTGCGGCGAGCAGTTGTCGCTCGACGACGTCGACGGCTGAGCGTGTCAAGTTGTTTGTGTAAGCGGCCTGGTTCATGGGGGTGGTTAGAGGTGCGGGCCGATGCGGTCGGGGTGGACGAGGGTGAGCTGCTCGAGGGCCTGTTTCCAGTTGGTGGTGACTTGCCCTTCGACGAGGCGGCCGGCTGCTCGGCGTTGCTCGGAGGGCAGGCCCCGTTCGCGGGCCCGGTCACGGGCTCGCTTGTCTTCGATGTTGCAGATCGCCAGCCATAGCAGCTTGACGGCGGCGGCGTCGTTGGGGAAGTGGCCGCGGTTCTTGGTGACCTTGCGCAGCTGGTAGTTGAGCGACTCGATCGAGTTGGTGGTGTAGATCACTCGGCGCAGCGCCGGCGGGAAGGCCAGGAACGGTGTGAAGCGTTCCCAGGCGTCGCGGAACACCTTCACCGTGGAGGGGTACTTGCGTCCGAGCGGGGTCTGCTCGAACGCTTCCAGCTCGATGAGGGCACCATCGGCGTTGGCGGCGGTGTAGATCGGCTTGAGCGCCGCCGCCATCGCCTTGCGGTCCTTGTAGTTGACGAAACGCATCGCGGCGCGGATCAGGTGCACGACGCAGGTCTGCACGGTGGCCTGCGGCCAGGTCGCCTCGACCGCTTCAGGGAACCCGGTGAGGCCGTCGCAGCACACGATGAGCACGTCACGCACACCTCGGTTGGCCAGCTCGGCGCACACCGACGCCCAGAACTTGGCGCCCTCGGTGGCCTGCACCCAGATGCCCAGCACGTGCTTGACGCCGTCCATGTCGACACCGACGGCGATGTGGGCCGCCTTGTTGCCGACATGGCCGCCGTCGCGGATCTTGACGACGATGGCGTCGAGGTAGATCACCGGATACAGCGCCTCGAGCGGGCGTTGCTGCCAGGCCAAGATCTCCTCAGCGACGGCGTCGACGACCTTGGAGATCGTCTCATGGCTGAGCTCGGTGCCGACCGTCGAGGCGAGGTGATGGCCGATGTCTCGCACCGTCATCCCGCCGGCGTACAGCGACACGATCATCGCGTCGAGCCCGTCGAGCCGGCGCACGCCCTTGGGCACCAGCATCGGGGTGAACGTCCCTTGACGGTCCCGGGGCACGGCCAGCTCGATGTCGCCGATCTCGCTGGCCACCGTCTTGGGGAAGCTCCCGTTGCGCGAGTTGGGGAACTGGGCGGCGTCGGGGTCACCACGGTCATAGCCGACGTGATCGGACAGCTCGGCGTCGAGGCCCCGCTCCAGCGACGCCTTCAACATCCCCTTCAGCAGGCCGGCGTGACCGGTCAACGGCTCACCGGCGTCGATCCGGGCGAAGATCTCATCCAGAGCGCCGGACTCCTTCAACGAGTCAGCGACCTCCTTCTGCTGCTGGCGACGCTCCACGCGCTCCAGATCCGGCTTCGACTTCGTCATGGTCATCAGTGTTCTCCAGTCAGGTAGCGACCCGACCTCTTACACAAACCATCTGACACCTCCCCGCGCCTTGGAAGCAAACTTGCTCAGACAACACGGTGAACACGCGCGTGCACTGGATCTCATCACCGAAGCTCGCGACATCAGCGATCGCCAGGGTTTGCCTGCGCTCGGCATCGTCGAGCACATCCACGCCGTGTTGCTCGCGGACCAGGGACGCTGTCTCGACGAGGCCGCCGCATGCTGCGAAGCAGCGATCACGGCCTTCCGCGCCGGAGGCGACTCGTGGAACGAGATCCTCGCCGTCGGCTTGGCTGCTCATCTCGCCGTGCGTCAGCACGATCTTGCGGGCGCCGTCAAGCTCCTCACCACCCAGATCGATCTCACCGACGACTTCGGCGTCGCCGCGGTCGCTGGAACCGTCGCCCTCAACGTCGCCGCGCTCGGATGGCTGTGCAACCACCAGACGGAAGCCACAGCTCTCGCCCGTAGGGCTCGCAGCCTCGTTGAGGTCGCGACCGACGCCGACGCGCTCGAGGCCGACCGGACCATCCTCCACGACGTTCCGCCACTCCTCCTCATCGCGCAGCAAACTCGACCCACCACGTCCGTTGACTACCAGCCCGTGCTCGTTGCCGCACGCTCGTTCCTCGCTGACCTGCAGCACCCCGCATCACCACAGGTGTGACACCCTCCGGTCGACCTTGCCCTCCGAGTAGATGGGGCCAGGATCACCGCGTGGGCAACAGCTCCACGGCCGCTTCGCCACGATTGTCGGACTGCCCGCTGTGTCCGAGACCTTCGAGGACCTGAAGCCAATCGCTCATCGTTGCCTCAAACGCATCGGCGTGAGGCTTGCTCTGCCACATGGTGATCCCTGTGAAGACGTCGCTGTCCTCATCCGGGATGAGGTAGAAGCCCGAGAAACCCGCCGCGGCCTGCA
>JBIOUO010000318.1:0-4730 GCA_044867195.1 Ilumatobacteraceae bacterium | reverse complement strand
AGTGGGCGGGCCACTCGAACTCGGCGGAGCTTGAAATGTTGAGGGGTGTGCTGCTGGTGATCCCAGCGTTGCTGCTCTCCCCTCCGGGCGAGCCGCTTGACGTCGATGTCTTCGACGCGTCCGGCCTTCCGTCGGTCGTGTTCGATGTGACCGCGCCGCGTGACCTCGCGGCCGAGGATCTGTCGTCCGCATCGGTGCAGGTCGAGGGCGGCAGCGTCGAGTCGATATCGCCTGTCGATCCGACGCAGGTCGCGGTCAGCCTCGTGATCGATGACAGCCCGACGATGTCGAGGGAAGCTGTGGTTGCCGGGCAAGGCGCGTCGGTCGAGCTCGTCCGGCTCACCGGTGAGGGCACGCAGATCTCCCTCTCGACGCCGTCGGGCCTGCTGACCGCGCTGACGACCGATCGGGCGGCGAACATCGCCCGCATCTCCGGCATCGTCGCCGGGTCGCCTGATGTGATCCCGATGCCGAAGCTGGTGCTCGACGCCGCCAACCGCCTCGCCCAGGCCCCCGAGCGCGATCGCCAACTCGTCGTCGTGCTCGGCACGCCGTTCCCCGCCGGCCCGGTGCTCAGCGAGCTGCGTGAGGTTGTGCTGGCCGCCGGCATCCGGCTCCACGTCGTCACGGCCTCGACGCTCGACATCGCCGACATCGCGGCGGTCAGTGCCGAGAGCGGCGGGATCACTCCGGACGTTCCGGCGCCCGTCGGCGAGATCGATGCCGTGACGCGAACCATCGCCGACAGATATCGGGTCGTCGCCACGGTCGACAGCGCTGGCCCCCACGAGGTCACGCTGACTGCTGGCGACCGCACGTATGCGGGCGAGTTGGACGTAGTGCCCCCGCCCCCTGCCACTGCTCCCGCGACCGCTGCCGGCACGGCGGCGCCGACGACAGCCGTCACGGGAACACCCAACCAGGCGGTGACTCCGAACACGGCCACACCGTCGGCGGTCGCGCCATCAGCGTCCGCTGGCACGACGGCCGGTGGCGAATCCAGCGACCGCCCGGCTGGGATGGGACGGGTTGCACGGCTGCTCGGCGTGTTCGGACTCGTCGTGGTGGTGATCGCCGGGTGGGCAGTATGGATCGCCGTGCGCAACCGGTCCGCCAGGCACGACACGCGGATCCCCGCCGCACCGGCCTCCCCGGACGGGCCGTCTGAGGCAGCTGCAGCCACCGATACGCCGGAGAGCGTTCCCGGCGGCGGCGAGAGTCCGGCGATGAGCTCTCCGGCGGCGGTCGTGGCTGCCGGCGGCGGCGCTGAGAACGCGAAGAAGCGTTCCGGCGGGCGCAAGCGAGGTCGACGTGGCGGCGCCAGGAGACCGCGGCCGCCGGCGGAGGCAGCCGAGGTCCAGCGGGTGCGCCAGCCGATCGAGGCGTTGTCCCTCCTCTCGGCCGAGGCGCCGGTGGCCCTCGACCCCGAGCCCGTGGCGCCCGAGACCGAGACGGTCGAGCCCGGTATGTCCAACGTCGAGGAACCAGAGCCGCCGCGCGACGCGATCGAGTCCGAGCTGTCGCCCGTCGCGTCGATCGTCCCAGAGCCGGACGGCGATCGCGAGTCGTTGCCGCTCGTGCCTGACCTCGAGCAAGAGCCACCAGATCTCTCGACGCTTCCCGAGGTTGCTGTGGATGCTCCGGAGCCGCGGGCCGAGCTGCTGGCCGTCGAGCCGGAGCCCGAGCTGCCCGAGCTCGTCGGCGAGGGGCCCGAGACACCGGAGTCCTCGGTGGGCGAGATCGAGCCGCCGGTCGTCGATACGACGGAGTCGCTCGCGGCCGGCGCCGAGCCTGAAGCGGTGGAGCCCGAGCCGGATGCGTCGCAGTCCGTGGAGGCGATCGCCGCCGAGCTCGAGCCGGGCCTGGCCACGATCGACATGGAGGCCGCCGTTGATGACCTGGAGTTGGATCACGCAACGGCCGAGGTCGAGGTCGGTGCCGGTCAGCCCGAGCCCGAGCGCGACGCTTCCGAGCCCGGCGCGCCGGAGCCGATCCCGGAACCTGCCACTGCCGTGGCCGAGCTCTCCGCTCTCACGGCGACGGCAGGCCCAGCCGAACCCGCGCGCCGCGTGGCGGAGCCCGAGGCGGTGGACTCGCCGGAGCCGGAAGGCGAGATCGAGCCGCCCAGCGTCGAACGCGAGCCGGGTGAGGCTCCGCAGCCGGTGACTCTGGACGGGCAGTCCGAGGCCGCCGAACCGGTTGCGGCGGACGCTTCCCCGAGCTTCGACGTGCTGCCGGAATCGGTCGCTCGCGGCCCCGCGGGAACGGCCGCCACTGCGGAGCCGCCGCCAGGCAAGTCCACCGGCGAGCGCCGGCCACGGCGTCGCTCGGTGCTCAACGACGGTCCACGCCACGTCTCGTCGCGTCGCACAGCGACTGAGTCCCCGGCCGGCGTCGAGGTGTTCGACCCCACGGGCGCGACTGACGCGGAGCCTGGCTCTGCGGAGGAGATGCAGGAGCAGGCGGTCCGTCGCCGGCGCGGCCTGCCGGCCGATCGCCCGCGCCGACCGCGGACCCGGCGCCGTTTCGACGACATCCCGCCGATCGACGCCGCCGAGCCGCCCGGCACGCCGCCGACGTCGTGACCGCCTGATCTTCAACAGATCGTCAATCGCTCTCCATGCGGGGGCGGGCGCGGGTCGAGCAATGTGCTCGAATGCCCACCCTGCGTGCCGGGAGCGCTGAGAGCGCCTCCATCTCCGGCGCCCCGGCCCGCCGGGGGCTGGCGGCGTTGCTGATCGCGGCTGCGATCGGCGCCGCCGTCTCGATCTCGCTCGGCGTGTACGCCAAGCAGCACGACCCGACGAACGAGCAGATTCTCCATGTCGGCTTTCCGTCGGTCCTGTCGATGAAGGCGTGGCTGACGACAGGTGTCTTCGCGCTGGCCATCGCCCAGGGTCTCTCCGCAGCGTGGATGTGGGGCCACCTGCCTGGTGCCGGCGCCGCGCCGCGCTGGATCCCGCACGCCCATCGGTGGACCGGCACCGCCGCGTTCCTGCTGTCGCTTCCCGTCGCCTACCACTGCCTGTGGTCACTCGGCTGGCGCCACACCGACACCCGGGTCGTGATCCACGGCGTGCTCGGCTGCGCGTTCTTCGGTGCCATCACGACCAAGCTCTTGGCGCTGCGGATCGACGGACTGCCGAGATGGGCGCTCCCCGTCGCGGGCGGCGCGCTGGTGGCGATTCTCACCGGGATCTGGCTGACGTCGTCGCTGTGGTTCTTCACCAACGTCGGATTCCCCGGATTCTGAAGGCTGCCGATGGCCCTTCGCTTCACACCCACGCTCGCCGTCTGCGTGATCGGCGCAGCCGTGACGGGCGCCCTGCTCGCCCTGCCACCGGCCGACGACGACCCCACATCCGCGCTGGTCCCGGTGGCCAGTGGCGCGCCGGGCGCGCCGGCACCGGCCGTCATCCAGATCGCCGACTTCGACTTCGGCCCGCCGCGAACCGTTCCCGGCGGCGCCGTCGTACAGGTCAGCAACGCCGATGCCGCGGCGCACACAGTGACCGCAGTGGACGGAGCCTTCGACACCGGCAGCGTCGATGGAGGCACCACCGTCTCGTTCACGGCTCCGGCCGTACCCGGGACGTACCAGTTCCGCTGCGATATCCATCCATCGATGACCGGCTCGTTGGTCGTCGACTGAAACGACCAAGGAATCCCTTTGACCATGAAGACACGACTGTTTCCTGTCGCGCTCGCGGGCCTGACGCTGGTTGCAGCGGCCTGTGGCCGATCCGACAACGGCGACGATGCCGCCGCCGCGGCCGTCGTCGCGCCTGCCCCCACCGTGACCGCGCCGGCGACGACCGAAGCCCCCGCTCCGGCCGCGCCCGCCGAGTTCGCGGCGAAGGTCGGCGAGAGCGACCTCGGAGAGATCATCACCGACGCCCAGGGCATGACGCTCTACGGTTTCGTCAACGACGTCAACGCCGTCTCCACGTGCTACAGCACGTGCGCCGAGGCGTGGCCGCCGCTGATCGTCGACGCGGAGTGGGCCGTCGGGCCCGGACTTGACACCGGCGTCTTCTCGACGACCGAGCGCGAGGACGGGACGCTGCAGCTCGTCGCTGGCAAGTACCCGCTGTACACCTACGGCGGCGACGCGGCGCCCGGCGACACGACGGGCCAGGGCTCCGGCGACGTGTGGTTCGCCGTCGGCCTCGACGGCACGCTGGTCTCGGGAGACGCCACGGCTTCATCAGAGCCCGAAGCGCCGGCAGCGACCGACGCCCCGAGCGACGACCCCTACGCCCAGCCCGCCGCTGAGGCGGACGCTGCTCCGGACCCCGCCCCGGCGCCCGAGCCGGTCCCGGTGACCGTCGCCAGCACCGACCTCGGTGACGTGATGGTCGACGCCGACGGAATGACGCTGTATGCGTTCACCAACGACAAGGACGGCACGCCGACTTGCGTCGACAAGTGCGCCGAGGCGTGGCCGCCGCTGATCGTCGACAGCGACGAGCTGCCGGCCAGTCTCGATGCCAACATCTTCAGCGTCGTGGAGCGCCCGGACGGCAACTTCCAGCTGAAGGCCGGCAAGTGGCCGTTGTACCACTTCGCCGGTGACGGCGCCCCCGGCGACGTCAACGGCCAGGGCTCCGGCGGTGTCTGGTTCGTCCTCGACCCGGCGGCGAAGCTGATCAAGTAACCACTCCATCGGTTCGAGACCGCTGCCGCCAACGACGCCGGCAGCATGATCGGATTGGCGGGACCCGTGGCCA
>JBIOUO010000317.1:0-10412 GCA_044867195.1 Ilumatobacteraceae bacterium | reverse complement strand
GCCGCGATCAGCTCGTCGCGAACGTCCGGCTCGACGTCGATCCACCCGGCAATGACGATGATGTCGGCCATCAGTAGGGCAGCGTGCCGCCGTCGACCGGGAACAGGCAGCCGGTGATGTTGCGGGCTGCGTCCGAGGCCAGCAGCACCGCCGCCGCGGCGACCTCCTCGGCGGTGTTCGGCCGCTTGATCGCCGACTCCTTGGTGAACATCTCGATCATCTTGTCGTAGGTCCCAACGCCCATGGCGATCGCCGAGTCAGGGCCGGTCGCCCGCACGATGTCGGTCTCCACGATGCCGGGCAGCAGCGCGTTGACCGTGATCCCGAGCGTGCCGACCTCCCACGCCGCGGCCTTGACGAGGCCGTTGACAGCGTGCTTGGTGGCGACGTAGCCGGGGATGCCCGGCTTGCCGAGCTTGCCCTCGACGGACGAAGTCACGAGGATGCGCCCGGTCTGGCGGGGGATCATGTGCTGCAATGCCTTGCGCATCCCCCAGAACACGTGGTTGAGGTTCCAGTCGATCTCCAGCTTCCACTCCTCGTCGGTCATCTGGGCGACCGGCGCGGTCATCTGCACGCCGCCCGAGTTGAGGACCATGATGTCGAGCTGGCCGTAGCGGTCGATCGCGAAGTCGACCAACCCCTCCACGTCTTCCTGCTTCGTCATGTCGCCGGCGAAGAAGTCGGCTCTGTCGCCGGCGCCCATCTCGGCCAGGCACTGCTTGCCCTTCGCCTCGTCACGGCCGTTGACGACGACCGACGCGCCCTCGCGGACGAACGCGTCGGCGATGCCGCGGCCGATGCTGCGTGTGCCGCCGGTGACCGCGGCGACCTTGCCGTCGAGCTTGCCCATGTTCGTGCCCCCTTCGTCAGTACGGCGACGTGCCGCCGTCGATCGAGATCTGCGCGCCGGTGATGCCACCGCCAGCTTCGGATGCCAGCATCACGGCGACCGCGGCGACGTCCTCCGCCTCGCACAGCCGCTGCGTGGCGGCCTCCTCGGCGAACCAGTCGAGCAGCTGCTGGTAGGTCATGCCCATCGACTCCGCCGCCTGCGTGCCCTCCCGCTCCATCGTCTCGGTCTCGATGACGCCGGGGCACAGCGCGTTGACCGTGATCCCGAGCGTGCCGACCTCGTGAGCGCAGGCCTTGGTCAGCCCGTTGACGGCGTGCTTGGCCGTGACGTAGATCGACACGCCGGGCTTGCCGCACTTGCCCTCGACGGAGCTGATGTTGATGATCCGCCCCCATTTCTGGGGGATCATGTGCTGCAGCGAGCGGCGGGTGCACCAGAACGTCGACCACAGGTTCCAGCGCAGCGCGTCGTCGAGCGCCTCGTCGGTGAGGTCGACGACCGGGGCGTGGTTGCTCGCCCCGCCGGCGTTGTTGACCATGATGTCGATGCGGCCGAACTTCTCGACCGCCGTCTCGACCACTCGCTCGCAGTCCTCGCGCTGCTTGACGTCGCCGGAGACGAACACCACCGAGTCGCCGGCGGCCATCTCCTTCAGCGCCTGCTCGCCCTTGTCTTGTCTGCGGCCGCTGATCACGACCTTGGCGCCCTCGCGGACGAACGCCTCGGCGATGGCGCGACCGATCCCGCCTGTCCCGCCGGTGATCGCTGCGACCCTGCCCTCCAACTCCATGCCGAGCCCCCCTTCGCTGGACGTGTCGGGCCGGATGGTAGTTCAAGTAAGTGTGACTGCGTCCGGGCGCCTCACAGCCCCGTGCGGCCCGCCTCCTGGACCAGGTCGGCGCCCATCTCGACGAAGCGGAGGTACTTGTCGCCGATCACTTCTGCCGCCGCGTCGACCACCAGCACCGCGCCGCTGACGTAGCCCGCCTCGTTGGAGGCGAGGAACAGCGCCGCGTTGGCGATGTCGAGCGGGGTGCCGGGGCGGCCGATCGTCGCCCGCTGGCCGACCCGCTTGGCTGCCTCCTCGAGGTCCGTCGCGTCACCCGTCGCGATGTACGCGGTGAGCCCCGTCACGGTGCTCCCTGGTGCGATCGCGTTGACCCGGATGCCGTGGCCGAGCTCGGGCGCCACCGACTGGGTGAGGCCGACGACGGCGTGCTTGGCGGCTGTGTAGGCGTGCGGACCGAGTCCCGCCCGCACGCCGGCGGTGCTGGCGATGTTGATGACAGTGCCGCCGCGGCCGCTCATCAGGCGTGCCGCGTGCTTGGTGCCGTAGAACACGCTGTCGGCCAGTACCGCCATCGTCCGCCGCCACGCGCCACCGTCGATCTCGGCGATCGGCCCGACCGCGCCGAGGATGCCAGCGTTGTTGACCACGCAGTCGAGGCGTCCATGGAGCTCGACGGCGTACTCGAGCGCGGCCGCCACGTCGCCCTCCACGGATACGTCGGCGCGTACGAACGCGCCTGCGGCGCCGAGGTGGTCGGCCATCGCTCGTCCTGCATCCTCCTGGATGTCGGCGATCACGCAGCGCGCGCCCTCGCTCACGAACCGCTCGGTGATCGCCGCGCCGATGCCGCTCGCCGCGCCCGTGACAACCGCCACGCGGCCTTGCAGGCGCCCCGTCATGCGCTGTCACCGATCCTTTCGTCGGGCGGCCTGACGACCACGCACTCGAAGTGCGCCAACCCAGCCTGGTCGCCACTGAGGCGGACGAAGCTCTCCGCCCAGTCGTGGTCGAACTCGAACGTCGTGCCGTCCTCGCCGACGATCTCGGTCGGATGCGTGACGTCCCACACCTCGCCCTCGACGTGGAGGTCGCCGCGGAACACGCCCTGGCCGAGCCGGTCGTCGAAGCCGCCGAAGTAGCCGCCCCCCTGGCAGTACACCCAGCCGAGATCGCTGAACGCGTACTGCCGCTCCGTCCCCTCGGCGTCGGTGAGCACGAACGCGCCGCTCTTGACGCGCCGCCCGCCGTCGTAGAACTCGAGCTCGTGCTCGACCCCGACGACCGGCACGGACCGGTCGGCGAGCAGGATCGCCCCCTTCCCAGAGGCGGCGCGCCCGCTGGGATCGATGAAGTAGAAGCCGCCGTGGTCGGCGGCGTGGAACAGCACCCACTGCCGAACGCCGGGCACCCGGCGGGACGGCCGCGGCGCGCCATAGCGCGGGCCGCCACGCCCGGCCTGGTTGCCCCACGAGTGGTTGCGGAAGAACGACGAGTTGGCGACGGTGAGCTCGACGCGCCGACCGGCGACGTCCACCCACCCGTCGCATGCGCCGACGAGCTCGTACGTGGCCCGCTCGCTCAGCAGCCGGCCGTCGACTCGCGTGATCTCGACCGGGTCCTCGTAGGGCACGACCCTGCTCCGGCACAGCACATCACAGGCGATCCCGAACTCGTTGTCCTCGAGGACGAACCGCAGCAGGCGCATCGGCTCGACGATCTCGATGCGCAACGGCCCGACGCCGTAGTGGTCCATGTCGGGTCGCAGGCGCCGGGAGAGGCGGATGTTGTGCTGGCGCCCGTCATGGCGGAGGCAGACGAACCCGTCGAGGACGTCGTTGTTCTGGTACAGCCGGACGTTCGACGTGAGGCAGATCTCGCCGTCTTGGTCGCAGAAGCAGACGTAGTGACCGTCGTTCCACTGCGAGTCGCTGCCGGCGACGCCGGCGAATGACTGGCTGATCTGGTGCAGCGGGTGTTCGTCGAGCGCCGTCAGCATGGGCCGTAAGGTATTCGCTGTACTCAGGATCAAGAAACAGGGGGATGGGAGATGAGCGAGCGAGTCTTCGAGCGAGCGAAAAATCCGGCACGGTCTTTCGCTCACTGGTGCCCTGTAGACATCGACGGGGTGATGCATCTGTACGGATCGATGGTGCACCAGTGAGTGAGGGTTGGTTCGCCGGCCGCGTGGCGCTGGTGACGGGTGCGGCGGGCGGCATGGGTCGGGCGACGGCGATCGCCTTCGCCCGTGCGGGCGCGGCGGTCGTGGTGTCCGACATCGCCTACGAGGGCGGCGACGAGACCGTCGAGATGATCGGCGCCGCCGGTGGTCAGGCTCGCTACATCGCCGCCGACGTCGCTGACGCGCGGGCCGTCGAGCAACTCGTCACCGGCACCGTCGACGCCTACGGCGGGCTGCACTGCGCGGTCAACGCGGCGGCGATCGAGCTCGAGCGCGATCGCCTCGCGTCGATCGACGACGAGACGTTCGACCGCATCATCGCCGTCAACCTGCGGTCGATCTTCCTCTGCGTGAAGCACGAGATCCGCCAGATGCTGGCCCAGGGTCAAGGCGGAGCGATCGTCAACATCGCGTCGACGAACTCGTTCCGGCCGCAACCGAACCAGTCCGCCTACACGGCGAGCAAGCACGGCGTGCTCGGCCTGACGAAGAGCGCGGCGATCGACTATGCGGCGGACGGGATCCGGATCAACGCCATCTGCCCGGGAGCGATCGACACGCCGATGCTGCGGGCGGCGATGGAGCGGCGCGGCCGCGACCCGCAGGAGGTGGCTGACCGGCTGAGCGTGTTCGGGCGCTTCGGCACGCCCGACGAGATCGCCAACGCCGCGATGTGGCTGTGCTCCGACGAGTCGTCGTTCACGACCGGGCACGCGCTCGCCGTCGACGGCGGCTACCTCGCCCGGTGACCGCTCACCAGCGGTTCCAGTGGATCACGCTGGCCGGGTCGAGGCGGGGGGCCGGCTTGAAGTCGGTGCCCAGCGTGTAGGCGACGGGGAACACGCCGATCTGCGTGTACGACTCGTGCTTGACGCCGAGCAGCTCGGCCATCTCCGGCTCTCGCCGGCACGTCATGGTGGTCCACACCGAACCGAGCCCGCGCGCCCGGGCGGCCAGCATGAAGCTCCAGATCGCTGGCACCACGGAGCCCCAGAACCCTGGATGTGACCCGGCTGGCAGCTCCTCGATCCGCCCTTCCTGGTACACGGCGAGCAGCACCGGCACCTCGTGGAAGTGGTCGCGTAGGTGGATCGACGACTGCGTCACCGCGGCTCGGCGCTCGGCCCGCGTGTCGTCCGCGGCGTAGCCGCCGCTGCGCGGCTGGTAGGAGTCGAAGACCTCGCGGTACAGCTCGGCGACGCGAACCTTGGTGTCGGCGTCGTCGATCGGGATCCACTGCCACGCTTGGCGGTTCGAACCCGAGGGCGCCTGCAGGGCGATGGCGATGCACTCCTCGATCACGTCCCTGCTCACCGGCCGCTCCAGGTCGAGCCGCTTGCGCACCGCGCGCGTGGTCGTCAGCAGCTCGTCGGGCGTCAGCGGCAGCAGTTCGGTCACGGCGGAGCCTCCAGCGGTGGCGTGAGTGCGGCGGAGTCTCGCACAGGGGCCGCGCTCGGGGCTCACCGTCACCGTGCACGGCCTCACCAGGCCAGACAGTCAGTGCTGCCGACGAGTGGCGCGGCCAGGGATGCGGTGAGCTCGTTCCGACGAGCTCGCTCGGGCCGTCACTCGTCGTCGTGACGGTGGGTAGCGTGCTCGATCTTCATCCCGGCGATGTCGGCCTGGATGTCGCCGAGTCGGCGCACGATGTCGTGAAGGATGGCATCGACCGCGTTGAACCGGGCAGCGATGCGCCCTTCGATCGCGTCGAGGTGGGCGAGCAGTGCCGTCTCCCGGCGGTTCACGGCGTCATCCTACGCTCGACGACGCACCAGGGCGCTGGCACCGAGCTGCCGCCACACCCGTCTGGTCATGCGCGAGGTGCGCCGGAGGCCTCGACCTCGCGACGCCATCGAGCCGTTGGCGAACCCTCGTTGCCGCCAATCGAGCAATACCGGTGGCTAGCCTGTGAGTATGTCCAAGGTGATGGTGTCGTTGCCGGAGGAACTGCTGGCCCGCGTCGATCAGGAAGCGCGGCGACGCTCCGTGAGCCGCAGCGCCTTGCTGGCTGCCGCTGTGCGCCGCGAGCTGGATCGTCGCGACCCGCAGGCCGTCGCCGATGCCGTCGCTCGTTCGGAGCAGCGCTTCGCACGCGCTGGCCGCTTCGACGCGGGTGAGCTGGTGAGGGCCGAGCGCGACCGCCGCCGGTGACCAGCGTTCTCGTCGACACATCGGTGCTCATCAAGTGGTTCCACGCGACCGGCGAAGCTGAGCTGGAAGCGGCGAGGGCCTTGCGCGACGCTCACGTCACGGGCCGGCTGGACGCCCTGATCCTGGACCTTGCCCTGTACGAGGCCGGCAACATGCTCGTGCGTTCGCTGCGCTGGAACGCGGATGACGTCGCCGATCAGCTCGATGACCTCCTGGCCATCTTCGGGAGCCCGCTGATCTCCAGCCCCGAATGGCTGCGCGCGGCTGCGGATCTGGCGGCGACGCATCGCGTGACCTTCTACGGTGCGGCGTGGGCCGCGGCCGCCCGCGCCCTCGGCGTGCCGCTGGTGAGCGCCGATCGACAGCTTCTCGCCATGGGGTTGGCCGAATCGGCGACTGACGTCGCCTGAGCCTCGAGCTCAGGTAGACGCATGACCCCGGCGCGACCGATCACATGTACAGGCGGCCGGTGCAGTCGATCTGCGAGTAGCTGGCGCCTCCATTGGTGCTGATCTCGGTGCAGACATGCACCTGCACGATCTGGAGCGGGGTGGACGGAGACAGGTTCACCGACCAGTCGTGGTGCGCGTTGTCCGTCGCCTTGTGGGGCGTGCTGTGCTCCGTATAGAGGTAGTTGCCGCCGCCGTCGTAGTAGTCGATGTGCATCCGGCCCCAGTCGTTCTTGGCGTTGTTCAAGTGCAGCGTGCCGACGAGCTGGGGTGTGTAGAAGCCGCCGACGACGCTCCACTGCACGGAGCCGGTCCCCAGCGGGTCACTGAGGATGCCGACCCAGAGCCCGTCGCCGAAGTCGATCTCGCTGTCGGTCAGCCGGACGGGGTCAGGTAGGTAGGCGTGCGCCGAGCCGGCCGCTGCCACCGTCGCCGTGCCCGCCACTGCGAGCGCCGCCACGGCGCGCCGAATGGTCGTCAGTCGCATCTCTGTTCTCCTTGCATGAGCTGCCGGAATCGAGGCAGGCGACGACCATCTCCGAGCGCCGTTAGCGGGCCGTTAGCCGCGCCGACGGATACCCTTGGTGCTGTGCCGAAGACATCCGTCTACGTAGATCGAGACATCGCAGCTCAAGCTGCCGCCATCCTCGGCACCACCACGCTTCGTGACACCATTGACGCCGCGCTGCGCGAGATCGTCGACGCCAAGCGCCGGCTTGAACTCGTTGCCTTGCTCAGCGAGCCGGGCGGTTCGATTTCGAAGCCGCCGACTCAGCCGCTCAGCCTGGGGGGCTGACGAATAGATGCCGTCGGTCGAATTCCTCGCCGACACCAGCGTCTTCTCCCGGCTGACCAAGCCAATCATCGCCGCCCGGTTCGGTCCGCTGGCCGCCACCGCCCGTGTCGCCGTCTGCACCCCGGTTGTGTTCGAGATCGGCCATGCGGCTCGCATCTACGCCGACTACGCGGCGATGACCGCTCGCCTGGGCGCCTTTCCGACGATGCCGGTCACCGACGCTGACCATCGCCGGGCGCTCGACGTCCAAGCGTCACTTGCGGCGCGCGGCCAACACCGCGCCCTCTCACTGGTCGGTGCGCTCGTGGCGGCGATCGCCGAAGCGCGAGGACTCAGCGTGCTGCACTACGACGGCGATTTCGAGCGCGTAGCTGCGGTCACCGGGCAATCACACGAGTGGATCGTGCCGCGAGGTACAGCGGACTGACCCGCCCGCTCAGGCGCTGCCACGCGGACGGTCGACCCGGTCACGTCCACTTGCCGCCCGTAGGATGCGTCGATGCCCGCGCCGTTGGTCTCGTTGGATGAGTTCGTCGCCGAGGCGACCGCCTGGCTCGACGAGCACGCCGAGCGGCTCCCCGAAGCCGGCGACGACGAGTTGCTGCTGCACAAGGATGAGTTCAGCGTGGCGGTGTTCCACTCGCTGTCCGACGACGAGGAGCGAGCGCTGCTCGAGCGCGCTCAGCGTTGGACCCTCCTGAAGGCGGAACGCGGCTATCACGCGGTGGCTGCGCCCGTCGAGTACGGCGGGCTCGGACTGCCGGTGGAGTACGCCCGCGCGTTCGCCGAGCTGGAGTCCGGCTACACCCGGCCCGCGTCGCACGAGACCCACAGCGTCACGACCCGGCTGATCGCACCGACGATCATGGTCTACGGCACCGAGTCACAGCGCCACCAGCACGTCGCTCGCTTCCTCTCGGCGCGGGAGCTCTGCTGCCAGTTGTTCTCCGAGCCGGGCGCCGGCTCCGACCTCGCCGGGCTGGCGTGCCGGGCGCGGCGCGACGGCGACGAGTGGATCGTCAACGGGCAGAAGGTCTGGAGCTCGGGCGCCCGCTTCTCGGAGTGGGGAGAGCTGATCGCCCGCTCCGACCCCGACGTCGTCAAGCACAAGGGCCTGACGGCGTTCATCATCCCGATGGACCTGCCGGGCATCGAGATCCGGCCGATCAAGCAGATGAGTGGCGGGGCCTCGTTCAACGAGGTGTTCTTCACCGACGTCCGGGTACCCGATGCAATGCGGCTCGGCGATGTCGGCGACGGCTGGCGGGTGGCGCTCACGACGCTCGGCTTCGAGCGCGACCGGTCTGGCGTGGCCACCACAGCGCGCGTCGGTGGAAGCTGGGAGCAGCTGCTGGCCACGGCGAGGGCGATGGGTCTCACCGGCGACCCGGTGCAGCGCCAGCGACTTGCGGCCGCGTACACGCACGCACGCGTCGAGGCGTTGAACAACGCCCGGTTCGCCGAGCTCGCTCGCGCCGGCACGCCGGGGCCTGAGGGTTCGATCGGCAAGCTGCTCTGGACCAACGGGATGCGGCTGTACTCCGACGTCGTCTCCGGCATTCTCGGCCCGGCACTCGTGGCCGACACAGGCGCGTGGGGCACGTACGCCTGGGGCGAGCACGTGCTCGGCGCGCCGGGCTACCGGATCGCCGGCGGCTCCGACGAGATCCAGCGCAACATCATCGGCGAGCACGTGCTTGGCCTCCCGTCCGAGCCCCGCGTGGACAAGGGCATCCCCTGGCGCGACGTCCCGAGATAGCGCCTCCCGGCTGTTTCTGGGTGGCGACAGCCTCGGAATCGAGACCACGGCCACCCAGAAGGCGGGGTGAGACTGTGGCCACCCAGATGAACGTCGGCGCGTTGGGTAGGGTCCCGGGCCATGGCGACTGAAGGTGCGACGGCTCGGCCGGTTGGCGAGGGGCTGTTCACGTGGCCCGACGACGAGCCGCGGCTGATCGGCAGCCGCTGCACGAGCTGTGGGGCGATCGCCTTCCCCGAGCAGCGCTCGTGCCCCCGATGCACGTCAACCGACGTCGAGCGCCACCTGCTCAGCCGGACTGGGACGTTGTGGACGTGGACGGTGCAGGGCTTCCGACCCAAGTCGCCGCCGTACGCCGGCCCGGAGCAGTTCGAGCCGTACCCGGTCGGCTACGTCGAGCTGCCCGGTGAGGCGAAGGTGGAGACGCTGCTGGTCGACGTGACGCCCGACGAGCTGCAGATCGGGATGGACATGGAGCTGGTGATCGTGCCGTTCGCGTCGAGCACGAGCGACGAACCGCTCGTCACGTACGCCTTCCGCCCCGCCCCGCCCCACGCCCGGGCACGTGACCGTGCCCACTGAGCGGCCGGCAGAGCGCCGCGTCGACGCCTACCTCGTCTGCGGCGGCAAGTACCACGACTTCGACTTCGCCCGCCTGCAGCTGCTGACGCTGCTGGCGGACGACGACCACGTTCGCGTCAAGGTGAGTCATGACTACGGCGCGATCGACGCGATCTGTGCCTCGGACTTCCTCGTCACCTACACCTGCGATCTGCGCCCGACCGATGTCCAGCAGCAGTCGATCCGCGCGTGGCTCGAGCGCGGCGGCCGATGGGTGGCGCTGCACGGCACGAACTGCGCGCTCGATCCGCCTGCTGAGCAGGGCGCGCCATGGCGCACACCCCGTGTGTTCCCGCTGTGGGCGGACACGTTGGGGAGCCAGTTCCTGTCGCATCCGTCCGTCGAGCCCTATGCGGTGTCGCGGTCACCCGGCGCCGAGGATGACCCCCTCGTCGCTGGCATCGAGTCGTTCGAGTCCGGTCCCGACGAGCTGTATCTGATGGAGCATCACGGCGACATCGTGCCGCTGCTCGAGACGGAGTGGTCCGGCACGACGCGTGGCTTCGCCGACGCGGACTGGCCCGGCGACGAGCCGCGCTTCGTTCTCTACCGCCGCCCGCTCGGCGCGGGCGCGGTCGTCTACTTCACGCTCGGCCATTGCCGCAGCCACTGGGACATGGTCGACCCACCGTTCGACGGCGCCCGCTGGCCGACGGTCGATCGCGGATCGTGGGAGGTCCCGGCGTTCGTCGAGATCCTGCGCCGTGCGATCGCGTGGGCGGCGCGACGCCCCGCTGCCGACTCTGGGTGAGAGCGCGAGCCAATCGGCGACTCGCCCGGGCGGCCGGTGGGCGCGAACTGTGAGCTGACA
>JBIOUO010000316.1:0-7352 GCA_044867195.1 Ilumatobacteraceae bacterium | reverse complement strand
GATCGGGAACTCGAGCCCCTTGGCGGCGTGGATCGTCATCACCCGCACCGCGTCGTCGTCGGTCTCCGGCAGGATCACCTCCTCGAGACGCGCCGAGGACGTCTGCTGGTCGACCCAGTGGAGGTAGCTGCGCAGGCCGCCACCGGTGGCGTCGCTCCACGCCCGTGCCTGGTCGATGACGAACCGGATCCGGCGCCAGACGTCGCGCGGGCGGATGTCGACGAAGCCAAGCTCGAGCGCTCGCCGGTCGCGGGCGATGCGGTCGAGCAGCTCGGACGGTGCGCTCCAGTGGCGATCGGCGTGGAGTTGGCGCAGGTAGTCGAGCCCGGCGGCCACCGGATCGGTCGGGCCGACGGTGTGTGGCTGCTCGGCGAGGTAGTTCCAACGACCCCCGCGCTCGACGCGGAACCTGAACAGGTCGTCGTCGCCGCAGCCGAGCAGCGGCGTGCGCAGCGCGGCCAGCACGTGCAGGTGGTTCGTCGGATCGGACACGGCACGCAGGACCATCAGCAGGTCGCGCACGGCACGAGTGGCGTAGACGAGTGAGCTCGACTCGGCCCGCATCGGGATGCCGGCGTCGTCGAGCGCGCTCTGGAGGAATGGCAGCGAGGTACGGGCGGGGACGAGCACGGCGATGTCGGCGAGCCGGGCCGGGCGCCAGCCGCCGGCCTCGCCGACAGTCCAGCGCTCGTCGACGATTCGCCCGATCGCAGCGGCCACGTCGGTGGCCTCGGCGCTGCGCAGTGCGTCGGCGCCGGTCGCGCCCGGGTGGGCCAGCCGCCCGATCACGGCGACGGGGGGTCCCGCCGTGGCCGCGCCGCGGTTGGCATGCAGCCCGAGGTAGCGCGGCTGCGACGGCGCCGGGGTGTCGACGGCCGGGACCTCGGCCATCAACGTGCCGAACACCTCGTTGACCCATTCGATGATCGGCGCCGTGCTGCGGAAGTTCGCCGTCAGCTCGACAACGCCGCCCGACCCGAAGCGCTCGCGGGCCGCGAGGAACGTGGCGATGTCGGCGCGCCGGAAGCGGTAGATCGACTGCTTGGGGTCGCCGACCACGAACAGGTGGCCGGGGGCGACGGGCACCTCCGCCCACGGGAGGCAGCCGGCGGTCTCGGCGCCGGGATCGGCGGCGGCGATGCGGACGGCGAGCTCGATCTGGATCGGGTCGGTGTCCTGGAACTCGTCGAGCAGCAGACGCTGGTAGCGACCGTGGAGCCGGGACCGTCCGGCTGGACCGTGGATCGGATCGCGCAGCAGCGCCCGCGCGAGCACGAGGAGGTCGTGGAAGGCAAGCCGGCCGGCGGTCCTGCGCTCGTCGGCGCCGGCGAGCGTGAACGTCCTCAGCGCGGCGGCGATGCGGTGGGCGCACGCCTGCCCGACCTCGTGGCGCACCCGCTCGAGCGCAGCGCCGGCCGCCCGCACCTTGGCGCGCACGGCCACGACGTCGGGCCAGTTCCCCTTGGCACCGACATTGCCGGCGAGGAAGCTCGGCGGCTTGGGTTCGACACGGCCGGCGAGCAGCTCGAGCAGATCGACCTCGTCGTCGGTACGGTGCAGCCGCTGGGCGAACGCCCCGAGCGCGTCGAGGCGTCGCGCCAGCAAGTCGTCCGCCCGCCGGCAGGCTGCCCCTTCGGCGACGACCGCGTCGAGCTCGGCCAGCGCCGGCGCCAGCAGGTCGCCCACGGGCGGCGGCTCGGGCGCGGTGTGGCGGACGCGATCGGCAACGAGGTCCCAGTTGGCCTCGAACGCGGCGGCCAGGGCGTCGAGCGCGGTGCGCTTGACACCCGACGCGAACAGCAGCAGCAATGTGCGCCGCAGGTCGGCATCGGCGAGCAAGCTGTCGCGGAACTCCGACCAGCGGCGGTCGTACTCGATGCCGGACGTCACCTCGTCGAGCACCTCGACCCGCGGGGGCAGGCCCGACTCGATCGGGTGCTCGGAGAGCAGGCGCCGGGCGAACGAGTGCAACGTCCCGATCGCCGCCCCGTCGAGCTCGTCGAGCGCCTCGCGGCAGCGGGCGGCCACGAGTGGCCCACCGCCCGCTGCGGCGAGCTGCAGCTCGCGCCGCACCCGATCGCGCAGCTCGGCACCCGCCTTCTCCGTGAACGTGATCGCGGCGACCGATGCCAGCCGAGCCGTACCGCTGGTGACGAGGGCCACGACACGGGCGACGAGCGCGGTGGTCTTGCCCGACCCGGCGCCCGCCTCCACGAACAGCGTCTCGCCGAGGGCGCCGGCGATCCGCGCCCGGTCGGCGCCGTCGCCGGCCACCCGCGCCTCGACGACCGCCACCTCAGACATCGAGCGGTCCTTCCACGAAGTCGGCGTACGGCGCGAGGTCGGGGCTCGACCGTTTGCGATCCCAGGCCCGGCGCAACTCGGTGTGGCCGAGCGCGTCGGGGTCGCACGCCGCGCACTCGACCCACGGGTTCGTGCTGACCGCCGTCGGGTGAGACGCGAACACCCCGGCTTCGATGCCGGCGACGACGTGGTCGAGCGTGGCCCGGACGCGGCCGAGGACGTCGTCGGTGACCGCATACCCGGTGCGGTCGAAACCGCCCTTGGCCGTGACGAACCAGTACTCGGCTCGCACGGCGGCCGTCGCCCGCCGCAGATGCTGGCGCGCCGCCAAGCCGTAGATGGGTAGCTGCAGCATCAGCCCGCGCTGATCGGGATCGTCCTCCGACAGCCCGCGGTAGGCATGCGCCGAGCCGGTCTTGTAGTCGACGACGTGGATCGTGCCGTCGTCGCCGAGGTCGACGCGATCGGCCTTGCCTCGGAACCGCAGCCGGCGGCCGTCGGAGAGCTCGAACGGAACGGACTCGACGGGCGAGCCCGGTAGGCCGAACGCCAGCTCGGCGGCGACCGGGCGGGTGCGCTGGCCTCGCCGCTGGGCCTCGTCCTCGTCGAGGAACCGCTGCAGGTCGCGGGCGATGCGGACGCACTCACGCTCCCAGAAGATCGGCCGCCCCGTGAGGCCGTGGGCCTCGTAGGCGGCGCAGACCTCGGCGCCGATGGCAGCCATCCGCGCTCGGTGGGCGCCAGTCCAGGGGTCGTCGGGCGCCGGCACCTCGCCGGAGTCGAGGACCTCGACGAGGAAGCGCTCGAGCGCTTCGTGGACGAGGCTGCCGCGGTCGGTCGGCGTGATCTCCAGGCGGTCCTCCGGGTTCTCGACCTCGTCGATGCCGAGCAGCACCTGGACGAGATAGCCGTACGGGCATCCGGCCCAGCGCTGGAGCCGGGTCGTCGAGGTCGCGGTGTCGACGGGTGAGGGAATCGCCAGGCCGGTGAGATTGCCGTCGAACCGGGTGAAGCGCCCGCTGCGGCGGGCACCGAGCGACGCCGCCGCTGCCGCCAGCTCGGCATCGCCACCGGCGGATGCCAGCTGGACCGCGTCGCGAGGCGCGGCGGCGAGCAGGCTGCGCAGGCGGTGCTCCTGCGCGGTCGCCGGGAACGACAGCCGGCGGAGCCCGGCCTCGAACGATCCGGCGTGCTCGATCCACGGCTGGTCGGCCGTCACGAGGTCGTCCGACCACCACCGCTCGCCGGTCCGCGCCGTCGCCAGGTCGAGCACCCAGCGGGAGGGCACCCGCTCGGTGCTCCGGCGCAGGTCGCCGCGAGGCACGCCGAGCAGCACCTGCGCGGCACCGGCGACGGCGGCCAGCAGCTCTCGATGCTGGCGGTCGAGTCCGGCGCGGCGCGGTGGAAGCTCACCGCCCGTCGCCGCCCGCTCGGCGTCGGGCAGCACGGAGTCCTCGCGGACCGGCGCCGGGCAGGTGCCCTCCGCCATCCCGAGCACGACGAGCAGGTCGAGGTCGAGCCCGACGCCCATCCCGAGATGACCGACGAGCACACCTTCGCCGAACCGTCCTTCCCGTCCGAGGTCACTGTCGAGCTCGAGAGCCATCGTGCGGCGGAAGACCTCGAGCTCGACTGGGCCCTCGACGGCGTCGAGCGCGCCGAGCCGGTCGAGCGCGGCCTCGACGCGCTCGGCGGCCTTGCGCTCTGATTCCGGCCACCGATCGCGCCATGTCGCCCCGCCGAGCAGCGACGCCAGGTGAGCGTGTGCCCAGCGGGCGTGCTCGCCCCAGCGCCGGGGGCGAGTGGCGGCAGTGGCGAGGTCGTCGACGAGCGCGAGCACGAACGTCCGAAGGCGGCGAGCGTGGTCGGCGTCGGCGCGGAGGCGCTCGACCCGCCACGGTTCGGGGTCGTCGACCTCGCCGGCGACCGCATCGGCGCGGTCGTCGTCGTCGCCGGCCCGCGTCGCCAGCCGGCGGTCCCAGTCGCCCCGCCCGGCCACCACACCGGCCTCGCGCGAGAGACGTTCCCAGACGGCGGTCGAGGCCCACCGTCCGGCGACGATCACGGGTGCCGAGGCCAGCCAGGCGAACACGTCCTGGCGCCGGAAGTCGCGCTCGGGCAACCGCAGCAGCTCGAGCAGGAACCGCCCGGCGACCCGCCCGGCGAGCGGGGTGACCGCCGGGCCGTTGGTCGCCACACCTGCTGCCCGGAGGTGCTCATGGGCGAGCCGGGCGTACGGCTCGGCATCGGCGTAGAGCACGGCGATGCGATCGAGCGCGACGCCGGCGCGGGCAGCCTCGATCACCCGCCGCACAGCCAGGCGAACCTCGTCGTCGCCGTCGGATGCGATGACGACGCGTGTCCTGGCCGATGCGTCGGCACCCACCGCGGCTGCGGGCGTTGTGACGTCGCCGCCGATGCGCCGCACGCTGTCGACGACATCGGCGTCTGCCCGCTCGACGCCCGTCGTACCGGCGACGATCGTGAGGTCGCGGCTGGCGGCGACCGCGGCCAGCAGCCGAGCAGCATGTGGCGTGAGCCGCTGTGGCAGGTGGACGACGACGCGTCCGACGTCGGCGGGGATGTCCCCGGGGCGGGTACGCAGGGCCGTGGCGGCGGTCGCCATCAGGTCCTGCTCGTCGTACCAGCCCGGCTCGAGGAACGCCCGCGCCACCCGATGAAGGCCCACGACGTCGGCTGCCCGGAGGCCAGTGCGCGCCAGCGCGTCGAGCCCGGCGGGCGACACCTCGCGCAGCTCGCGGTAAGCGGCGACGAGGCACGCCTCGGTGGCCGCGTGCTCGGCGACCGGGCCGAACACGCCGGGTCGGTCGGCCAGAGCGGCGCGCATGGCCGCGGCGACCACGGGCGTGGAGACCGGGCGGCGTCCGCTGGCGGCCAGCGCCGGTGCGGCGAGCAGCTCGGCCAGGCGGTACGGCGTCACGAACGAGACGGCGACGAGGCCGCTTCCCCGTCCCGCCGTCGGTCCGAACGCGCCCGAGGCGAGCAGGCGCCGCGCCGCGACGCCGACATGGTTGGACGGCACGACGACCGTGACCGGCGCCAGTGGCTCGCCGCCTTTGGACTCGGCGACGGCGCGCCGCAAGACCTCGATCGCCGCCCGTCCGTAGGGCACCCACTCGACTCGAACCTCCATCGGTGGCGATCGTACGCAGGGGGTGCGCGCATGGGCCGCTCGCCGCGAGCGTCCCACCCCATTGGAGGGTTTGCGCCGTTGGAGGGTTTGCCGGGGGGCCTCCCCGGACGAAACACTCCAATCCCGGAAACACTCCAACGGGTGCGCGTCAGGGCGGGTCGCGCGGTCGCCATTGACCGATCGGGACCGCCGCGCGATAGTCCATCCGACCGGCGGACGGGCAGCACGAGCGGGGGGCGTTCCGGGGCGGGCGCGAAGGGGGAACGATGGGCTTTCGTACCGAGTGGGACACCGAGCCCAACCCGGTGTACGACATCTGGACGTCGGTGAACGGCTCGGAGGTGCTGCCCGGCGTCATCTCGCCGTTCACCGCCAGCACCTACAACCGCTACGACTACCTCTCGCTGGACACCCTCATGGCGACGTATCCGGCGGGGCCGGCGATCGAGCTGTTCGAGCCGCCGGTGGCCAACTTCTTCGGCGTGTTCGGTGCGCGGCTCGCTCTCAACAACGGCTTCGCGACGGCTGCCATCTCGGCGCTCGACGCCGAGATCGCGCAAGCCATCCTGCAACAGTTCTTCACCGGTGCGACCGGCGGAGAGCGCTTCGTCGTCGACGTGACAGACGAGCAACGGGCAGCCAGCTACGCCGAGGCGACGCGCCAGCGTGCCGCCGCCCCCGGCAAGCTCGCCGGTCGCCTCTCCGACCTTGTCGCCGAACGGGCCACCGACCGGGCCCGGCCCGACCAGCGGCTGGGACTCGCCGCGGCGTGGGCCAGGTTCGTCGAGATGATGGACGAGAGTCTGCTCGAGGGACTCACCACCCACTATGTGGTCAGCACGGCTGCGGGCGAGTGGCAGGTGCGCCTCGGCGGTGTGCTGCAGGCGGGCGGTCTCGACCCCAACGCCGTCGTGCCGCTGTGCTCCGGGCTCGGTCACGTCGAGAGCTCGCTGCCCGCCGTCGCCCTGTTCGAGCTGGCGACACTGGCCAGGCAGCACGACGACGTCCGGTCCGCGCTCGAGTCGGGCGACGACGTCGCGCTGTCCGCCGCGCTCGCCGCGCCGGCGTCGACGGGCTGGTCCGCGTTCGCCGCCGCGTTCCGCAACTTCCTCGTCCGCTACGGCTACCGCGGCCAGGGCGAGGCCGATCCGGTGAACCCCGACTGGTCCGAGCAGCCGGCGTTCGCGCTGTCCCAGGTGCGCTCGATGCTGGCGATGGACGACGGCGATTCACCGGCCGTCGCCATCGACCGGGCGCATGCCAGCCGTGTCGCCCTCGAGGACCAGCTGCGCGCCGCGCTCCCCGACGAGCTGCGCGGACCGTTCGACGAGGCATGCGAGCAGGCGCAGCACTTCTCACGGCTGCGCGAGCTGTCCAAGGCCGTGTGGGTGCTCGGTATCCGGCGGGCACGGCCGGCCTTCGTCGCCCTCGGACGTGAGCTCGCCAACGCCGGCACGATCGCCACTGCGAGCGATGCCGAGCTGATCACGTTCGACGAGATGGAGGGCATCGTCGCCGGCGACGTTCCCGATGACCTCACCGACCGCATCGAGCGGCGGCGCGCGCAGCGAGTCGCCGCCGAGGACTACCGCCTCCCGGACAACTGGTTCGGCCCGCCCGAGCCGGCGCTGCCCGGCATCGGCGAGCGCAGCGATCAGCTGACCGGGCTCGGAGTGAGCGCCGGCGCGGGACCGGTCACCGGCACCGCGCGCATCATCCTGTCGGCCGAGGCCGGCCTGGCCCGGGACATCGACCCCGGCGACATCCTCGTCGCCCCGTTCACCGACGCACCGTGGACGCCGCTGTTCGTGATCGCCGGCGCCGTCGTCGTCGAGACCGGCGGCGTCCTCTCCCACGCCGCCACCGTCGCTCGGGAGCTCGATGTCCCGGCCGT
>JBIOUO010000315.1:0-15022 GCA_044867195.1 Ilumatobacteraceae bacterium | reverse complement strand
GCGTCGGCCGAGCCCGCCGGCTGCCATGCCGGCACCGATGACGGTGCCGAGGCGGCCGCCTCACCGCCTGGCGGCTCCTCGTCGCCGAGCCCGCTCTCGATGGCGGCGACGAGCGCGTCGAGGGCTTCCTGCTGGTCGCTGCCCTTGGCCAGCAGCGTCAGCGCTGCGCCGCGCTCGGCGCCGAGCGTGAGCAGCGCGGCGAGGCTCTTGCCGTTGGCGACCTTGTCACCGCAGCGGACGCGGATGTCGCTGTCGAAGCCCTTGGCGACGTCGACGAACATCGTCGCCGGTCGGGCATGGAGGCCGGCGGCAAGCTCGAGCGTCACCGCCGCCGTCGCGTAGCCGTCGAGGTCGATCTCGGGCTCGGCCGGTGCCGGCGCGGCCTCAGCCGATCGGGTCAGGCGGGCCACGACGACGGACGGGTCGGTGGTCGTGGCCAGCTCGTCGATCTCGGCATCGTCGGCGAGGACCTGGGTGAGATTGGCCAGGATCTGGAGGTGCTCGTCACCCGCCGCGGCGATGGCGACGACGAGGCGCACGGTCTCGCCCGGATTCCACTCGATGCCGGTCGGCACCTGGAGCACCGCAAGCCCGGTGGCGTGGATTAAGTCGCGGTCCTTGAGCAACCCGTGGGGGATGGCGATGCCGCTGCCCAGGAACGTGTTGGCCACCTTCTCCCGCCCGAGCATCGACTCGGCGTACTCGGGCGCGATGTTCCCGTTCGCCGCGAGCAGGGCGGCGGCGCGGCGGATCGCCTCCTCCTTGTCGGCGGGGGATTCCCCGAGGCGAACGGTGGCTTCGGTCAACACGATCACATCGCCTCCTTCACGCGCGGGCGATCGTAGGACGCGGCAGCGGCGCGACGTGACGAATCGTGCAACACCCAGTGGTACGGTCCCCGCGGCCGTCGGGGAGGTCGAGATTGGCTGCGACGATCGAGGCGGAGTGGCTCGTGGTCGGCGCCGGCTCGGGCGGCTGCGTCATCGCCAGCCGGCTGAGCGAGGAGCCGGGCCGCGACGTGCTCGTCCTCGAAGCAGGCCGGGACTGGCGCGCCGCGGACGCGCCAGCCGAGGTGCGGAGCATGAACTTCTGGCGGGCGCTCGACCCCGACACGTGCGGGCATCTGATGTGGGACGGCCTCACCTCGCGGCGAACGCCACGGCAGCAGTTCCGGCCCCACCTCCGTGGTCGGGGCACCGGTGGGTCGTCGGCGATCAACGGGATGATCGCCATCCGCGCGATGCCGGAGGACTACGACAGCTGGGCGGCCGCCGGATGCGCGGGATGGTCGTATGACGACATGTTGCCGTTCCTGCGGCGAATGGAGTCCGACGCGGACTTCGGCGACCGCCCGTACCACGGCGCGGCGGGCCCGATCCCCGTGATGCGCCAGCGCCGTGAGCGGTGGGGGGCGATCGATCACAGCTTGGCGGACGCCGCCACGGCGCTCGGCTACCCGTGGGCCGACGACCACAACGCGCCGGGTTCGACGGGCGTGTCGCCGTTCGCGATCAACGTCGACCGGGCGCGGCGACGGGTCTCCACCAACGACGGCTACATCGAGCCGAAGCGGTCGCGGCCCAACCTGCGCATCTTCGGCGAGGCGCCGGTGGATCGGGTGCTGATCCACGGCGGCCGCGCCCGAGGGGTGCGAGCGCGCATCGACGGCGCGTGGGCCGAGGTTCGCGCCGAGCACGTCGTGCTGTGCGCGGGGGCGATCCACTCGCCGGCGATCCTGCTGCGCTCGGGCATCGGGCGCGGCGGCGAGGTCGCCTCGCTGCCGGTGGGCGAGGGACTGCAGGATCACCCGCTGGCCGTGTTCTGGCTGGCGCTGCGGCCAGGCGCGGTGCCGGACCCCGACGAGCGGCAGACGAACTGCGTCGTGCGGTGTTCGACCGGTGTCGAGGGCGGGGTCGACAACGACCTGGCGTTGATCTCGCAGAACCAGAGCCAGCGCGCCGGCCACCCGGTGGACAAGGCGCTCGCCGGCCACGGCGGGATGGGCGCCACCGGGACATGGGGCATCGGCACCGGAGCCGGCGGCCGCGAGCGCGGGATGCTGTGCGTGCAGCTGAGCCACCAGTACTCCCGCGGCACGTTGCGGTTGGCGAGTCGAGACCCTGACGCGCCACCCGTGATCAACTCCAACCTGCTCGACGATCGTGCCGATCTGGCCCGGATGCGCGACGGGATCCATCGCGCGCTCGAGCTGCTCGCCCAGCCGGCGTTCGCGGCCACCGTCGATCACGTCGCCGTCGACGCGTCAGGCCGGGGGACTGGCGAGCTCACCGACGACGCGGCGATCGACCACTGGCTGATGCGCACGGTCGGCGACGCGGCCCACATCTGCGGCACCTGCCGAATGGGCCCGCCCGACGACCCGCGGTCCGTCGTCGATCCGGCTGGCCGAGTGATTGGCGTCGACGGGCTCTACGTCGCCGACGCGTCGATCTTTCCCGAGGTGCCGCGGGCGAACACGAACCTGCCCGTCATCGCCGCCGCCGAACGGCTCGCCGATCTGCTCGCCGCTTCATCTCGGGTCGCGGCGACGGGTCAGCGGGAGTACGGCTCGACGCGCGGCACGATGCGTTGACGGAACAGCTCGAGCACCTCGCCCGGCTTGGCGTGACGGCCAGCGGCGTGCTTGGAGAACAGCACGTCACCGTCGACTGTCACGTCGAACACGCCTTTGCTGCCCATGACGAGAGTGAGGTCGGCGATCACGTGCTGGTAGTCGCGCACCAGGTCCTCCACCGTGCGCACGGCACGGTCGGAGTAGTCTCAAGGGACGCAGTAGGTGATGGCGATGTGATGCCGGCGCGTCGTGTCAGCCATGCCGCCGACGATACCGGCGCCCGCCGCGCTGGTCCGACCGTCTGTGGGAGGGAAGAGACGCGAATCGCGTCTATTCCCTCCCACAGAGCTGGAGTCACCGCGTGCGCAGGACTCGGTCGACGGCGAGCGCTTGGACATGGTCGGCGACGCCGTGGGCACGGACCAGCGCCACGCCGCGCTGAGCGGCGAATAGGTGGACGGCCAACGTGCCCGGGTCTCGTTCCGCCGCCGGCACGACGCCGGTGAGGCGGCCGATGAACCCCTTGCGCGAGGCGCCGACCACGACTGGCGCCGGCACGTCGAGTGGCAGGGCGCGCAGCAGCGCCAGGTTGTGCTCGGTCGTCTTGCCGAACCCGATCCCCGGGTCGACGAGCACGGACGGCACGCCGGCGCCGATCGCCGCGTCGGCCTGCTGGCGCAGGAACGCCGTGACCTCGGCGACCACGTCGTCGTAGTGCGGCTCGTCCTGCATCGTGGCCGGCGTCCCCTGGATGTGCCCGATGACGACGGGCGTCCCGTTGCGTGCGCAGACCCCGACCATCTCGGCGTCGCCGAGGCCGCTGATGTCGTTGACGACGTGAGCGCCGGCTTCGATCGCGGCCGCGGCGACCTCGGCCCACCGGGTGTCGACGCTCACGACCACGCCGCCGGCCGAGAGCGCGGCGACGACCGGACGGATCCGGTCGATCTCGACGGCGACTGGCAGGGGCGCCGCGCCAGGCCGCGTCGACTCGCCACCGACGTCGACGACGAACGCGCCCTCCGCCGCGAGCTGCCGCCCGTGGGTGATCGCCAAGTCCGGATCGACAAAGCGGCCGCCGTCGCTGAACGAGTCAGGCGTCACGTTGACCACGCCCATCACCCTCGCCTGCCGCCACGTCAGCGACCATCCTTCCGAGTCGCGGACGGCGCCAGGCACGGGCCGTCGCGACCGCAGCTCGAAGTGGTCAATTGCCTCGCTCGCTCGAAGATTCGCTCGCTCGGACAGTCGCTCGCTCACTGCGACGGCAACTGCCACGAGGGTCGATGCGCGAGGCGGGTGACGACGTCGGTCTTGCCGGTCGTGTAGGCCTCGCGGTCGTCGGCGTGGCGGCGCGCCAGGTCGCGCTTGACCTCCTCGTAGGCGACACGGGCGTCCGCATCCGCCCGCAGCTGGGCGACGAACGCGAGGTAGCGGCTCCATTGCGGATCGTCGTGGGCGACGGCATGGACGTGGGCCACCCGGACCTTCGGCCGAACATCCAACACGAAGACCAGGCCGCCGTCGTCGCCGGCGTCGCCTCGATACTGGTAGCCGAGCGGCTCGAGCAGATCGGCCACGGCTGCCGGCTCCGCTCGTTCGGCTGCCAGGCGAATCGCGATGTCGACGATCGGCTTCGCCAGCATGCCGCAGACGGCGGTCGATCCGATGTGCTCGACCGCTGACGCCCGCGGGCCGAACCGGGCGCGGATGTCCTCGATCAGGCCACCGGCGACCGAGCGCCAGCAGCATCTGGCCGGCACCAGTCGGACGGTTCCGTAGCGCAGGCCGAGTCCCGCCTTCTCCGCGTCTGCCGGTCTCACGGGCCCAGTCTCGTCCCCCGTGTGGGCGCCCGAAACCGATCCCAGCTGACGGTGCCGACTGTCACCACCGGGGGTAGCTCCGCTGAGCCTCGCAGTGCGATGATCGGCGTCATGGCAGATGCGGTCTCGTCCCGGGTCCACCAGATCGCCCAGCACGCCGAGGAGCTCGACCGGGCGGCCGCCTTCTACTGCGATGTACTCGGATTCCGCCTGCTCGCCGGCTTCGATCCTCCAGGGCTTCGATTCCTCGACCTCGGCAACGTCCGCCTGCTGCTCGAACAGGGCGCACCGTCGGTGATCCTGTACCTCGAGGTCGACGACCTGGTGCGGGCTCGCCAGCGCCTCGAAGCGGCGGGCGTCGAGTTCGCCGACGAGCCGCACATGATCCACCGTGACGACGCCGGGCTGTTCGGAGAGCCTGGCATCGAAGAGTGGATGACGTTCTTCCGCGACTCGGAGGGCAACCTGCTGTCGCTCGTCGAGCGGCGGCCGGCGACCTGAGGGCCGCGCGGCGAGAGGTACGTTCGGGCGCGGCGAAGGAGGACGGCGATGGTGCGCGTGGCTGCAGTGCAGGCGACGCCGGTGTACTTGGATCGTGAGGCCACGGTCGAGCGGGCGGTCGCCCTGATCGGCGAGGCGTCGGCGGCCGGCGCCCGGCTCGTCGTGTTCGGTGAGGCGTTCGTCGCCGGCTATCCCGACTGGGTCTGGCGGACCCGACCGTGGCACGACGGTGCCTGGTACCAGCAGTGGGCCGACCAGGCCGTCGAGGTGCCGGGGCCGGCGACCGAGCGTCTGGGCGAGGCGGCCCGCGAGGGCGGGACGTGGGTCGCGATCGGGATCAACGAGCGGTCGCCCAACGGGTCGACTGTGTACAACTCGCTGCTCTACCTCGACGATCAGGGCGCCGTCGCCGGGGTCCACCGCAAGCTGATGCCGACCGGGGGCGAGCGGCTGGTGTGGGGCTTCGGCGACGGTTCCGACCTCGTCGCCCATGACACGCCCGCCGGCCGGGTAAGCGGGTTGATCTGCTGGGAGAACTACATGCCGCTCGCTCGCACCGCGGTGTTCGGGCAGGGGATCTCCGTGTACCTCGCTCCGACGTGGGACAACTCCGACGTATGGGTGCCGACGCTGCGCCACATCGCCAAGGAGGGCGGTGTCTACGTCATCGGCGTCACCCCGTTGCTGCGCAGCGCCGACGTGCGCCACGCCGCGCCAGGCCTGGAGGAGCTGTACGACGGCGACGACGAGTGGCTGTCGCGTGGCAACACGACGATCGTCGCTCCGGGTGGCGAGGTGCTGGCCGGGCCGCTCGTCGGTGAGACCGGCATCCTCTATGCCGACCTCGATCCCGGCACGGCGACCCGCCAGCGTCGCCTGCTCGACGTCGTCGGCCACTACTCGCGCAGCGACGTCTTCCAGCTCCACGTGAAGGCCGAGCACAAGCCGGCGGTCAGGTTCTGACCCATCCGCGGCGGGCGCCGCCGCGGTTCGCCGCGGCGCCGCCGCCCTACTCGTGAGCCCGCCCGGTCTGCGTCACCGATTAGGCGGTCGACGGCTTGTTCGGTGACACAGAACGCGGGGCGGCGGTCAGCGGGGCAGCTCCGCCACGCCGTCCCGGGAATCGGCGATGACGTCGGCGTGGCCGAGGCGTAGCCGCCAGTCCCGGTCCGCGGGCCGCGCGCCCGGACGTCGCGCGGGCTGACGGTCACCTCGAACGTGGCCGTGACGCCTTCGGGGTTGGTGACGGTGATCGAACGCGCACCGTCAGCGGCCGGGAAGACCTCGAGGACGAGGGCGTCGAGGTAGTCGTGGTCCGGGCGGTCGTCGCGCCGGCTGGTGGGGATCACGGCGCCAGGCCGGACGTACAGCGGCAGGGTGTCGAAGCCGTGACGTTCCGTGCGCCAGCCGCCGCCATCGACCTGACGACCGCTGAAGTAGTCCGTCCACAGACCGGCCGGCAGGTAGAAGCTGACCTCACCACGGGCGTCGAACACCGGCGCAACGAGCACGTCGGCGCCGAGCATGTACTGGCGATCGAGGTACGCGGTGTAGCGATCGACCGCCTGGAGGTCGCCGCGGGTGACCACGCCACCGTCACGATCCACTTCGACGACGCCCGCACCGTGCGCCTCGGCGAGAGCGAACCGCAGCGGCTCGTCGCCGCCGCTGTGATGGGTGATCCGAACGCGCAGCACGTTTCTCATCGGGGACGAGACGACCACCGTCAGCACCGGCACGTTCACGTGTCCCCGCGGTCGCCGATCTGCCTGGTCGGGGCCGTGACGACGAGACGATCGCCCTCGCCGGGGGAGTCGTACGCCTCGGCGGCGTAGCGCGCGTCCACGCCAGGCCGGGCCTGCCAGAAGCCGTCAGAGAACTTCACCGTTCAGCGTCCGTCATCACGTCGCCTCCCGAACGACCAATGCAGTCTGTGCCCTCTGGCATCGTCAGTGTTCTGACCGCGCCGAGGTGAGGCGGGCGTCATCATGCGTGCCAGCTGAGCAATCCGCTTGGACCGTGGTCGCATCGCACGTGCGGTGCTCTCGTCTCGGTCATCGGTTGGTTGATGACGATCTCGAGCTGGTCGCGGCGCGATTGCGGCAGAACTCGACGTTGGCGGTGCAGCAGGGGATGGCGGTGCGCGCGCCGGCGGCCAAGGGCAAGCGGGTGCCTCTCGCCAACAGGACACCGAGTTGAGCGCCCGGCGGATCTCACGAAGTGCCTGGCCGCCTGCCGGTAGGCTGGCGTCTCACCCCACTTGGACGAGTCGCCTCGCTCGGTGTCGGCGACGGTTGCAGCCGTCGTGCGCCGGGGTTGGACGTCTCGAGCGAGCCGAGCGACAGGAGTTCGACGTCGGTCCCACCTCCGCCCCGGCCGTGGCTCATCAGGCCGCTCATGGTGTCGCCGCAGCGACACGCTGGCAATTGCGCACTTCGCGCCGCGTCGCCGGCGACATGCGGTGGGCGTTCGCCGGCGCGGCGCGCACGCCGTCGCACTGATGGAACGCTTCGCCTGCGGGGGCTGCGCCAACGAGGTCCGGTTCGACGCGTCGACGTGCCCGGTCTGCAGCGCGCAGCTCGGGTACATGCCCGGCGAGCGCACGATCCGCAGGTTGGAGCCGCTCGGCGACGGAGTGTCCTACGCCATCCGACGATCTGGCGCCACGTGGTGGCGATGCCTGAACGCGGCGTGGGGGTGCAACTGGATGCTGTCAGCCGGCGCGGGGACTCCGTGGTGCCGCTCGTGCGCGCTGACGCGCGGGCGACCCGACGACGGGCGGCCCGACGCCGTCGATGCGTGGTCGCGAGCCGAGGCGGCCAAGCGCCGTCTCATCCACCAATTGGACAGCCTCGCCCTGCCCGTCGAGGGCCGGTCGCCTGCCACACCGAATGGGCTGGCGTTCGACCTCGTGTACGTGCCGGGCGAGCGTGGCCTGACCGGCCATCTCGACGGCGTCGTCACGCTCGATCTGGCCGAGGCCGACGACCGCCACCGAGACGACATCCGGCGTTCGTTCCACGAGCCGTTCCGCACGCTGATCGGCAATCTGCGCCACGAGATCGGCCACCACTACTGGCATCGCCTCGTCGGGCAGAGCGATCACCTCAGGTCGGCCCGCCGCCTGTTCGGCGATGACCGTGTCGACTACACCACCGCGTTGGAGCGGTATTACGCGACCCTCGACGAACCGTGGGACGAGACGCGCTTCGTCACGCGGTACGCCGCCGCACATCCGCTCGAGGACTGGGCCGAGACGTACGCCCACTACCTGCACCTCGTCGACGTCGTCGAGACCGCGGCGACATTCGGGCTCCTCGACGGCGGCGAAGGCGACGGGTCGAGCATCGCGTCGACGCTCAAGACCGCGAGCTTCCGGGCGTTGCTCGGTCGTTGGCGGCCGGTAGGCAGGGCGATCGCCGCGATCGCCGAGGACGTCGGTTCGGCGCCCATTTACCCGTTCCAGCCAGACGGCGCGGTGACCGACAAGCTGGAGTTCGTGCACGCCCGGGTCACCGGCCACACCGACCGCGAGCAGTTCTACGCGTCGGGCACAGCGACCGCCGCGCCCTGACGGCGGTCATTGCGCCGCCGGCGTCCGCGACGGGGCCAGGACGGCGCGATAGACGTCGACGTAGCTGTCGATCATCCGGGCGACTCCGAACCGGTCTACTGCCGCCGAACGGACCGCCTCGCGGTCGAGCGCCTGGACCGCTTCGACAGCATGAACGGCGTGGTCGGGCCCGTCGACGAGGAACCCCGTCACGGCGTCGATGATCAGCTCGGGCATGGAGCCTCGGCGGTATGCGATGACGGGGGTGCCGCAGGCCATGGCTTCGACGACGCTGTAGCCGAACGGTTCGTCGAACTGGATGAGGTGCAGGAGCGCGTGGGCGGCGCCGAGCACGCTCGAGCGGTCGGTGGCGGCGACGGGACCGATGTACCGGACACGGTCGCCGTCGAGGTGAGGTGCCACCTGCTCGTCGAAGTACTGCTGGTCGTGCACGATGCCGGCGATGACGAGGCGCCGGTCAGCTCGGGCAGCGACCTCGATGGCCGTCGCCGTGCCCTTGTCCGGATGGATCCGACCGAAGAACAGGAGGTGCTCGCCGGGGTCGGGGTCGATGGAGAACGCTGCGGTGTCGATGCCGTGGTGGATCGTGGCGGCATAGTGCAGTGCCGGGTGGCGGTCGGCAGCGCTGATGGCCACGTAGCTTGTGGTCGCGTCGTAGCGCTCGTAGGCCGGGAGGATGCGGGGTGACGAGAAGCCGTGGATGGTGGTGACGACCGGCGTGTCGACGAGCGAGCTGTAGGTGAGCGGGAGGAAGTCGAACCCGTTGTGGATGATGTCGAACTCGGTGGCGTGTTCGAACGCGTTGGCGATGTGCATCGCCTCGGCCACCTTCCGGTCGACCTCGACGTCGTCGTTCCATCCACGCCGGCTGGTGCTGCACAGGGTCCCCGTCGTGATCGAGTCCGCCGTGGCGAACAACGTGACGTCGTGCCCGGCGGCCACCAGGCCGTCGGCGAGGAGGGACGCGAACAGCTCCCACGGGCCGTAGTGCCGCGGCGGCGTGCGCCAGGCGATGGGCGCGAGCACACCGATCCGCAGGGGCGACGTAGCGGGATCGCGCTGGCAGTTCGGAGTGACGGTGCACGTTACCCGCACCCGGCACCCGGCCGGGGCGGTAGACTGTGGGTCACATCCCCTTGGGCGGGTCGCCTCGCTTGGGCTGGACGACCGTCACGGTTTGTCGCCCTTCGCAGGCTCGACGTCTCGACCGGGCTGACGTCAGGAGTTCGTGTGGTCGATCGTTTGGCACTGGACTGGAGTGCCGCGTCCGGCGTCCGCTCCTACGGCATGTTGTCGACCTTCCCGCCCACCGCGTGTGGCATCGCCACGTTCTCCGCCGCCTTGGCCACCGGGCTCATCGCCCACGGTGCGAGCGTCGGGGTCGTCCGTTGCGGTGACCGCGAGCAGATCGAGGACCCGCTCGTGGTCGCGTCGACCGGCAACGGCGGATCCCCCGCTGCTGTCGACGCGTTGAACGGCACTGACGTGGCGATCGTCCAGCACGAGTACGGGATCTTCGGCGGTCTTGACGGCGACGACGTGCTCGCCGTGCTGAACAACCTGTCGGTCCCATCGATCGTTGTCGCCCACACCGTGGTGCGCCGACCGACGCCGCACCAACGGTTCGTGCTCGAGGGTGTCTGCGACGCGGCCGACGCCGTCGTGGTGATGACGGAACACGCGCGCAGCCGGCTGACCGAACGATTCGACGTCGACCCAGCACGCGTCCATGTGATCCCCCACGGTGCGACGACGCCACCCAACAACCTGCATCCCGCTCTCGGGCGGCGCCCCGGGTCGCGGCTGCGCCTGCTGACGTGGGGGCTCCTCGGTCCCGGCAAGGGCATCGAGTGGGCCATCGACGCGCTCGCCTTGCTCGAGGACGTGCGACCGCGTCCGTCGTATCTCATCGCGGGCGCCACGCACCCCAAGGTCCACGCCCACGCCGGCGAGGCCTATCGGGAGATGCTGATGCAGCGATCCTGGCGCGGCGGCGCATGCCGGTCGGTGTCGTTCGACGACTCGTACCGAGATCTTCCTTCGCTCACCCGGTTGATCAACGGGGCCGACCTCGTCGTCCTGCCCTACGACTCGGAGGACCAGGTCACGTCGGGCGTCCTCGTCGACGCCGTCGCGTCCGGCCGGCCCGTCGTGGCGACGGCCTTCCCGCACGCCATCGAGCTGCTCAGCAGCGGCGCTGGGATCGTTGTGCCCCAGCGGGACGCGGGGGCGCTGGCCGACGTCGTGCGCAGCGTGATCGATCACCCCGAGCTCCTCGCGCGGATGGCGGCGGAGTGCCGGCGGTTGGCGCCCAACCTGTCGTGGCCGGCTGTGGCGGGGCGCTACCACGAGCTGGCCGGCTCGCTGGTGATGACTGCACGGGCGAGCTGATGAGCGTGCCGGGGCCCTCGTTCGCGCACATCGTGACGATGAGCGACGGCATCGGCACGTACGAACACGCGGAGTACTCAGCAGCCCGGGTCGAGGAGGGCTACTGCACGGACGACATGGCCAGGTTGCTGATCGCTACGTGCAGGCAGCCGCAGCCTGACGGCACGGTCGTGGGCCTCGCGCGGATGGCGTTCCGCTTCCTGTCCGACGCCCAGGGCGTCGACGGCAAAGTCCGGTCCAGGCGCGCCGCGGGCGGTCGATGGCAGCGCCGGCGCGTCGTCGAGGACTGCTGGGGCCGAACCATGTGGGCGTTCGGCACCGCGACGCGCCACGCCCCTGACGCCTGGATGCGCGACAGCGCCTCGACGACCTTCGATCGCGGACTGGAGCAGCGGTCACCCTGGCCACGCGCGATGGCCTTCGCCGCACTCGGCGCCGCCGAGGTCCTGTCAGTCCAACCGCGCCACATCGGCGCCCGGCGGCTATTGGCCGACACCGTCGACGTCATCGGCCGACCCGCGGACGACCCGGCCTGGTCGTGGCCCGAGCCACGGCTCACCTACGCCAATGCGGCGCTCGCCGAAGCGCTCATCACCGCCGGGTCGCTGCTGCGACGCCCCGACGTGCTCGACGACGGCCTCGCTGCGCTGCGCTGGCTGCTGATCCGGGAAACGCTCGACGGCCACCTGTCGCCGACGAGCGCCGCTGGTGCCGGACCCGACGACGTTGCGCCGATGTTCGATCAACAGCCCATCGAAGCAGCCACGATGGCCGACGCCTGCGCGCGCGCCCATGTCATCACCGGGGACTCGGCATGGCTGGAGGGCATCGAGCTGGCGAGCGGATGGTTCCTTGGCGCCAACGACGTGGGAGTCACCGTCGGTGACATCGAGCGCGGCGCGGGCTACGACGGGCTAGAGGCTGGAGGCGTGAACCGCAACGAGGGTGCGGAGTCGACCTTGGCGCTGATCATGACCTTGCAACACGCCCAAGCGATGGTGCCGAGCCGGTGACGGCCGACCATGGCACCGAGCGCACCGTCGCCCGCAGTGCGACGAGCTTGCGGCCGGATCCCAGCCGCGTCGCCGGGCAGCTGTTCGTGCCCGGACACGCCCTCGCCGGTGACGACGGGGGCCGAGCGTCGCGAGTCGTCGCCCACGTGCTCGAGCTGACCGAGGCCGAGGTGGCAGCCGCGGTCGACGACCTCGTCGAGCGGTTCGGTGGGCGCCATCGCGAGCTCACCGAGATGTTCGAGCACCACGCGCGGCGGCTCGACAACCGGGTTGCGCCGGACATCGAGCTGTCCGCGCAGCGGCGTCTCCTGCTCGGCGCCACGTTCACGCAGGAGTACGCAGTCGAAGCCACCTCGGTGTGCAACCCGAGCGTGGTTGCCGCCGCCGACCAGCGCGATGTCGCGCCGGGCGCGCTGCGATTCGTGATGAGCGTGCGCCAGATCGGCGAAGGTCACCGATCGTCGATCGGGTTCCGCACCGGGGTGCTCGGCCACGACGGTCGTTTCTCGATCGATTCCCGCGACCCGTTCACGACCACGGGCACGATCACGGAGGTCACGCTCAACGCCGACGTGTTCAGCGAGCTGGGCGCCGACGTCGACGCGGACGCCGTTCGCTGGGTGCTCGACCACGTCGGCCCGGCGTTCACGTCACGCCGCCTCCGCGAGCGCCTAGATGAGTTGGAGACGCAGGACGACACGCGTCGCGACGTCCCCCAGACCGTCGCCGCCTTCATGGAGCGGGCGTCGCGATGTTTCGCCGTGCGGTTCCCGGCGGCGTCGCGTGTCGACGAACGGATCCTCCTGCCATCGTCCGCGGCGGAGTCGAACGGCCTCGAGGACGCCCGGTTCGTACGCTTCGTCGACGACGACACCACCGTCACGTACTACGCCACCTACACGGCGTACGACGGCTCCGCGATCTCCCAGCAGCTGCTGGCGACGTCGGACTTCCAGTCCTTCACCTCGTCACCGCTGCTCGGCGCGGCAGCCGCCAACAAGGGGCTCGCGCTGTTTCCCCGACGCATCGGCGGTCAGTTCTACGCGCTGTCCCGCCACGACGGCGCGACGAACGGCATCAGCAGGTCCGACGACCTACGGTACTGGCCGGCATCTGTACCGCTCGATGTGGCCGACACCTGGTGGAGCTCGGTGCAGGTCGGCAACTGCGGATCACCCGTCGAGCTCGACGGGGGCTGGCTCGTGCTCACCCATGGCGTCGGCCCGATGCGCACCTACTCGATCGGTGCGTTGCTGCTCGACCTCGACGACCCGACCATCGTCCTCGCTCAGACCAGCGAGCCGCTGCTCGCGCCGCGGCCAGACGAGCAGGACGGCTACGTCCCCAACGTCGTCTACACCTGCGGTGCGCTTGGCCACGCCGGCACGATCTTCGTCCCCTATGGGATCGCCGACTCCCGCATCGGCTTCGCCACGTTCTCCACCGCGGGCGTCCTCGCCGCGATGACTGCTCGCCACCACCCCAACCTTCACCCCGTCCGCGCACCCGACCAGGAGGTCACCCGCCATGCATGACACCACCACCCGAGCGACCGGCCCGCCGGCGCCCACAGCGCTCACCGAACGACGATGCTGGCGATGCCTGAACCTGTTCCCCGGCGACGCCGACCGCAGTGCGCCGGTTCGCGCCGAGTTCTGGCTCTGCGACCCGTGCCAGGCCACCCTGCTGCCGTCGAAGCAGCGTGCGACATGATGCTCCGATTCCAGTGGGATTCGCTGCGTCGCGGCGACCACGTCCTCGTCCACGACGCCACCGCACCGGACCTCGGACTGCGCTCCGGCATCGTGACGTTGGTGGACGCCACCGGCCCTCGACGTGACGTCGCCGTGCGCTACACGGACGGTTCTGACGTGGGCCGCGTCGTGCGGCCGGGCCGCTTCGCCACCCATCCGGACCCGCTCACCGACGCCGCCGCCTGTTGGCGGTGCGCTGAAGCGAACGCTGCCTGACCGCCCGCGACCCGGTTCCGTCAGCGGCGCCGGCACGCGACCGGCGAACGACGATGAGATCACGATCCACGTAGGAGGATCCGATGGCCGACAAATCACCACGCCAGCACCAATCGAAGAAGGCCGGCAAGACACTCAAGGAGAAGCGAGGCGAGAAGAAGCTCAAGGCGGCAACCAAGCGAACCGCGTCATGACCTTGTTGATCTCGAACGACGAGCCCGCCACCGACGACGAGCTGCTGGCCATGCTGCGGATCATCGGTCATCGCGACGCCGCGGACGAGCTCGACAATGCGACGCTCAGCACGTCGCTCGGATGGACGGCCACCAGGACGGCGGCGTTACTCGGAGCCGCCCGGAGCCGCCTTCTCATCTGGGGAATCCGTGTTGGTGGGGCGCCGGCCCCGTGCTTTGAGGACATCGTGCTCACCGTGCAGGGTCGCCGGCTCGTCGCGACCAGCGACGGCTGAGAGACTGCGAATCCGCCGACGGTTCGGAGCTCGAGGCTCAGATCCGGGCCATCGGTACCGCGCATCCGGGGGCTTCGGCGCGGGTGCGGTAGATCGAGCCGGCGAGTTCGGGATCGGCCGTGTTGTCGCCGGTCACGATGTACAGGTCGCGCCGGTCGGGTCCACCGAAGCACACGCTGGTCACCATGTGCGCCGGGACCTCGACCCGGCCGACCTCGGTGCCGTCCGGTGCGAACCCACGGACGGCACCCGAGCCGGACACGTCGGCGACCCACACGACGCCTTCCTCGTCGACGGCCAGGCCATCGGGTTGCAGGTCGTCACGTCCCACGAACAGCCGGCGACCGCTGACCGCACCGTCGTCGTAATCGTGAGCCCAGACGCCGCGTGTGGTGTCCGAGTGGTACAGCACGTCGGCGCGCGGTGACAGGCCGATGCCGTTGGTCAGCGCGACGTCGCCGTACAGCTCGCGAGCGTCGCCGTCACGCTCGACCAGCCAGCACTCGCCGGGCGTGCGCGGCCCGTCGAACGAGAACGGATCGGAACGCATCGTGCCGCAGATCACTCGTCCCGCGGCGTCGACGAACAGGTCGTTGAGCCCGGGGGCGTCGGGGGCGAACACGATCCGCGTCTCGCCGTCGCGCACGTGGCAGATGTTGCGCCCCGAGATGACGAGTCCGCCGTCGGTGTGGAGGGCGATGCCGCC
>JBIOUO010000314.1:0-23443 GCA_044867195.1 Ilumatobacteraceae bacterium | reverse complement strand
TCGATGATCATGCGCCCCGGCATGACGTTCACGATCGAGCCGATGATCAGCCTCGGCACCTGGCAGCACAAGATGTGGGACGACGACTGGACCGCCGTCACCGCCGACGGCAAGCGGACGGCCCAGTTCGAGCACACGATCCTCGTGACCGACACCGGGTTCGACGTGCTCACTGGCGGGCCTGGCGCGGTGTCACCGAGCGCCCCGTGGGACCGCTGACCGGCCGGTGACGCGCCGGGTGGCGGTGCTCGCCGCGACCCTCGCGTCGCTCGTCGCCGGCTGCGGCGATGGATCAGCGGATGGCACGGCTGGCGTGGATGTGTCCGGGGCGTGGGCTCGGTCTACACCGCCCGGAGTCGATGTTGGTGTGGTCTACCTCACCGCGAGGAGCGACACCGCGGACGACCTGATCGGGGCAGATGTCGCGGCGTCCGTCGCCGATCGTGTCGAGATGCACGAGACCAGCGAGAGCGGCGGGATGACGTCGATGGAGCCCGTTCACGCAATGCCGGTGCCGTCCGGCGGCGAGCTCGAGCTGGACCCGCTCGGCGATCACCTGATGCTGGTCGGCCTCGCCGCCCCACTCGCAGCCGGTGAGACGTTCGACCTCACGCTGCACTTCGCGACCGCCGGTGACGAGGTCGTCACGGTCGAGGTCCGGGACGACGCACCGTGAGACGATCGGCGCTCGTCGCCACCATTGTCCTCGTTCCCATCCTGGAGGCCTGCGGTGGCAGCAGCAGCCGCGCTGAGACACTGCCCGCGCTCACACTGCGCCCGCTTGCCGAGGGAGGCACGGAGCTCGACCTCGCCGAGCTAGCCGGACCGGCGGTGGTCAACCTGTGGGCGACGTGGTGCACGCCATGCCGCAAAGAGCTCCCGGCGTTCCAGGAGGTCAGCGAGCAGCGGCCCGACGTGCACTTCATCGGCGTCGACATCGCCGAGGACGCCTCCACGGCGCAGGACTACCTCGACGAGCTGGGCGTCACGTTCGAGCAGTTCCTCGACGACCGCGGCGAGCTGTCGGGCAAGCTGGGTACGGCAGTGCTGCCGGTCACGATCGTCGTCGGGCGCGACGGTCGGATCGTCACCGAGCACGTCGGGGCGATGACGGTCGGCGACCTCGACCGGGCGCTCGATGCGGTGACCGAGTAGGCCCCAGGTCGCTCGGGCGCGGCGGAACCGGTATCTGGGCGGGAATCGTCTTGGATTCCGAGACGATTCCCGCCCAGATCCCCGTGTGAGACGATTCCCGCCCAGATTGGGGGACGGAACTGGACCCGAGAGCCGGCGCCCTCACGCCACGCCGAACGCGGCCAGGACGGCCGCCTGCAGCGGGTCGGGGTCGCCACTTTGGGTGGAGTTGATGGCGATCACGAGGTCGGCTTCGGGGACGACGACGATGCGCTGGCCGAACAGGCCCATCGCGCTGAACCCCCGCCCGTCGGGCGAGAGCCACCACTGCAGCCCGTACACCGCGCTGGTCGGCGCCGGCACGCGGGTCTCGTCGATCCAGCTCGCCGGCAGCAGCTGCTCGTCGCCCCACCGTCCCCCGCGCAGGTAGAGCAGGCCGAAGCGGGCGAAGTCACGCGTCGTCATGTCCATCCCGGCGCCCCCGAAGAAGCAGCCCCGGCCGTCGGTGAACACCTGCTCGGTCGTGATCCCGAGCGGGTCGAGCAACCGCCCGTGCAGGTAGTCGGTCTCGGCCTGGCAGCTGCCCAGCGCGTCGGCGGCGATCCCGGCGACGAGCACCGACGTGCCCGTCGAGTACTCCCACGTCGAGCCCGGCTCGGACTCCAGCGGCTGGGCCGCCATCAACGCCGCCGCGTCCTCGGCGCTGATCATTTGCGCGAGCAGGCTGTCCGGCGTGAACTCCTCGGTCCACTCCAGACCGCTCGACATCTGCAGCATCTCGCGCAGCGTGATCGCCTGGCGCGGGTCGCCGGGCGCCTGCCACTCCGGTCGCGGCGGGTGCTCGTCGAGGCTCATCACTCCGTCGGCGATCAGCATGCCGACGAGCGCCGACGTGAAGCTCTTGGCCACCGAGAACGAGCTCATCACCACATCGGGGCCGTCGAGGGGGTGGTAGCGCTCGTACACGATCGACCCGCCGTGGACGACGACGATCGAGCGGACCCTGGCCTGGGCGTCTGGCGCCCCGAACGCGACGGCGACCGCCGCGTCGAGCGCGGCCGGGTCGACACCAGCGGGCAGCGCCGCCGTCGGCCACGACGACGTCGGCCACGGCACACCTGCCGGCTGGGCGGGGTAGCCGACCGGGAGCGGCAGCGCCGTCGCCGGCACTGCGGTAGTCGCCGGCAATGCGGCGGGGGCGCTCGTCGTCGCCGGGTCGGATCTCGCCGGCGACGACGATCCCGTGCCCCCGCTGGTCACCGACGGCGCCTGGCCCGGCGCTTCCGTCGTCGCCGTGGCGTCGTGCGCCGTGCGGCTGGCCGTTGGCGCGGCGTCGTCGCCGCCGCTGCAGGCGACCAGCGTGAGCGCGATCGCGCAGCAGAGGATCCGGCGCATCGCGGTGACGCTACGGCCGATGGCGCCGCCCGCCACATGCGCGCTCCATGCCCGCCGCATGCCGGAGCCGGCACCGTGGCGAGGCCAACCCGGCGTTCGATGGCCTGCCCGCTGGCCGGAGCGCTCGGGTGCCGGTGGGGCGGTGGCTGACCCGTCCATCAGTCACTGCCCACCGGCGGGCGGAACATGGCGACCGCGGCACCGAGGCCGGCGATCACCGCGACCACCACTGTCGCCGCCATCACCCCGCGGTCCAGCCAGTACGGCGCGTCGGTCGGGATGAGGGCGCGGAACGCGGAATCCCGGCGCACCCAGACCCACAGTCCGAGCTCGATCGCGGCCAGCAACACGAGGGCGTACGACACGAGGTGCCGGCCCAGAACCAGGGCGACGACGATCGAGGCGGCGGCGACCGCCGGGAGCGCCCACCACACGATCAGTGGTCCGGTCTCGGGCGGCAACGAGCGGTACTGCCACCAGCCGATCGCTCCGGCTGCGATGGCGACCGTGAGCAGGGCGCCCGCCAGCCTGGCTCGCCGAGCCAGCGCCAGCAGCACGATCGCCGCGCCCGCGGCGGCGCCGATGGCGAGCGGCAGCCGCGACGGCGCGGTGAGCCACATCGTGCGGACGCCGACGGCGACCGGTGTGCCGTCGACGAGTAGGGGGACGGTCGCCTCCTGGATCGGCGCGTCATGGGTCGCGCCGGGGGGAGGGTCCGGACTCATCCAGTGGGCGCGGTGGTCGTGCCAGGCGAACGTGCCGCCGGAGCCGACGCGCTCCCAGGCTGGCGGCAGCGAGGGGTCGGCGCCGGCCGGCACGTCACCGCCGCTGCCGGCCGACGTGTTGAGGTAGGTCGCCGGCGAGCGCTGGTTGCGCTCGACCACCCCGTCCGCTCGCACGTGGAGGTACGGCTCCTGCTCGTAGCCGAAGACGATGACATCGACGCCGCGGTCGACGGCGAGCTCGAGAAACGAGCCGCCGCCGATGACGCGGACGTCGATCCCCGCCGTCTCGGGCTCGATCGACGTGATCGTCGACGCGTAGTCCGTCGGGCCAGCGGCGTCGGCGAACGCGACGCCCGCCGGGATTCCGATGACAGTCACGGCGATCGCCACACCAGCACCAGCCGCCGTCCACCGACCGTTGTGGGAGCGCCGGACCGACGGGCGTGAGGCGACCGTCACGCGCGGAGGAGCTGGCGGATGTCTCCGGCGAGATCCTTCGACGAGGTCGTGGTCGCCGGGTCGGCGCTGACCGGCCAGGTCAGCACGAGGGTCCCGGTGTCGTCGACGGCGAACAGGTAGCTGGAATGGCCGACGGACACCTCACCGTCCGGACCGGTGGTGACCTCGTAGCTCACGCCGAACACACCGGCGACGGCCTGCAGCGCGGCCTGGTCCTCCGTCGCCAGCGCGTGGGCGCCGGGCACGAAGCTCTGCACGTAGTCGGCGAGCACCGGCACGTCACGCGCCGGGTCGACCGTCACCATTGCCACCTCGACCCGCTCGGCGTCGTCGCCGATGTCGCCGAGGGCGACCTTGAGGTCGGACAGCGTGGTCGGGCAGACGTCCGGGCAGTTGGTGTAGCCGAAGTACACGACCAGCAGACCGCCGTCCGGCGCCACGAACGAGAACGGCTCGCCTCCCCGGCTGACGTCGGGGAGCGTGGCGGCGTCGACTTCCGGCGCCGGGTCGCGCGTGATCCCGGTGAGTCCGCGCTCGCCGCCGCACCCGGCGAGGGCGACGCACGCCACCGCGGCCGCGAGCGCGCGCCTCACGTCCCGCTCCCGGAGCTGGCGTTGAGGGCGAGGATGTAGGCGACGACGGCGTCGACGTCGGCGGCGGAGAGGTTGTTGGCCGGCATCTTGACGTCGGAGCCGGCGACGATCTGCGCCCCCGGGTCGGTGATCGACCGCCGCAGGTAGTCCGCGTCGACGGTCACGGTCGAGCCGTCGGTCAGCGTCACCTGGCGCCCGACTGAACCGGTCCACGGCGGGCCGATCCCACCCTGGCCGTCGGCGCCGTGGCACGCCGCGCACGCGGCCGTGCGGGCGATGCGGCGCCCGCTCTGCGCGGCCGGTGGCAGCGATGACGCCGTGTCGTCGGCGCAGGCGGCAGCGACGGCGGGCACCAGCGGCAGCGCCAGCGCGGCTGCGAGCAACCCGGGACGTCGCGCCATCGGCGGTGAGTCTGGCAGCGAGCACGCCGAGTTCGGCGTCACCGCGCGGAGGCGAACGCGCGGGCACCGGCCGCTCGCCACCACGACCTCAGTGCAGCCGGTGCCGGATCGTCAGCCGCCAGCCCGTAGGCGGCGAGCACCGCGTCGCCGCACGCCCACACGTCGCCTCGGCGCAACGCCCCCACGGCGCCGGCCAGCTCGCCGGCCGGCCATGGCAGCCGGCTGAGCCACCGTGGCCCGAGGCGCACCGTCGTCGCGGACAGCCCGGTCCCAGCCGCCTCGCGCCAGGCCCAGGCGCTCGCCACCGGCGACGTCAGGACGGCGGCGAGCGACCACGGGTCGACGCCGTCGGCCGGGCGGGCGGTCAGCGCCGGCACACCGGGCAGCCAGGCGCCGGCCTCGTCGACGACCGCTTCGACCACCCGCGTCTGGTTGGCCACGAGCACCTTCGGCACCAGCATCGAGTCCGCCCAACGCCGCAGCGGCGGTGCCAGGCGGGCGAGCTCGACCGTGGGTCGGGCGAAGCGACGCCGGGCGAACGTGACGGCGCGCCGCCCCCAGTGGCAGCGGCAGGGATCGATCAGCCCGCTCGTGACGAGCGGCGGGCCGTCCCCGCCATCGACCACTGCGGGAACGAGCCCGTAGAACTGGTCACGGAAGTCCGCCGACAGTCGAGCCCGGTCGCCCAGCACGCCACGCGTGGCCAGGCTCGGCAATACCGGCACGCCGAGGGCGTCGGTGACCACGCCGGTCCATGCCCGTGGCGCGGCGGGCGCTCGCGGGATCGGGTGCGTCTCGGCGACGATCGCGCAGACCACGACGTCGGCCTCGAAGACCAGCCGCGGCGACCACCACGTCCACGTGAGACGAGCCCGCCGCTCGACCTCGGCGCGGACGCCGGCGGCGTCACGCGAAGCGAGGATCGACTGCGGCAGCACGAGCCCGATGCGGCCCCCGCTCGGGCGGGCGACGGATGCGGCGCGGGCGAGGAACTCGACGGCGGCGTCGGCGTAGGGGCCACCGCCGTGGCGGCTGGCGCCCCCGCGCGTCGTGACCCGCGCCAGCTGCGACAGGAACGGCGGGTTGCCGACGATCGCGTCGACCGCGGTCGGCCAGGACCGGACGAGCGCGTCGCCGTGGTGGATCTCGACGGACGCCTCGGGGTCGGCAGTCGTCACGGCCGCTCGGGCAGCGGCCACCATCCGGCGGTCGATGTCGATTCCGTGCAGGACAGGTCGCCCGCCGAGCTCCCGGATCCGGCGGGCGGCCGAGGTCAGGAACCGCCCGTCGCCGCACGCCGGATCGAGCACGACGACGTCGCCGCCGCCGACCCGTGGCGCCGGCACCCCGTGCTCGACGACCGCGTCGACGAGCCAGCGCGGCGTCGCGAACGCGCCGAGACGCTTGCGGTCGGCCGCAGCGGATTGCGAGCTGAACACCGGCCGAGCGTAGGGTCCGCGATGTGTCCGACGCCGGGACCCGGTTCCTCACGTTCGGGCGCGACGACTGGGCCATGCTGCGGGCGGCGACGCCGCTCACGTTGCGCGAGGACGACCTCACCAAGCTCCGCGGCATCAACGAGCAGATCGATCTCGACGAGGTGGCGGCGATCTACCTGCCGCTGTCGCGGCTGCTCAACTTGTACGTCAGCGCCTCGCAGGAGCTGGCCCGCGTGTCGTCGACGTTCCTCGGGACGATGGCGCCGCGTGTGCCGTATGTGATCGGAGTCGCCGGCAGCGTCGCCGTCGGGAAGAGCACGTTCGCCCGCATCCTGCAGGCGCTGCTCGCTCGCTGGCCCGACCATCCGCAGGTCGAGCTGGTAACGACCGACGGGTTCCTGCACCCCAACGCCCTGCTCGCCGAGCGCGGGCTGATGGAGCGCAAGGGATTCCCGGAGAGCTACGACACCCGCCGCCTGCTGAGATTCCTGCGCGACCTGAAGAGCGGCGCCGACGAGGTCAGGGCGCCGGTCTACAGCCATGTCGTGTACGACATCGTGCCGGGCGAGGAGATCATCGTCCGCCGGCCGCACATCCTCATCCTCGAGGGCCTCAACGTGCTCCAGGTGTCGACCGAGAAGGTGGAGTTCGTCAGCGACTACTTCGACTTCTCGATCTACATCGACGCCGACGAGATGGACGTGCGGGAGTGGTACGTGTCCCGCTTCTTTGCCCTGCGGGAGACCGTGTTCCAGGACCCCAACAGCTTCTTCCGCCACTTCGCCCACCTCACCGACGAGGAGGCGAGGGCGACCGCCGAGGCGATCTGGGCGAACATCAACGGCCGCAACCTGCGCGAGAACATCCTGCCGACACGCGAGCGGGCGTCGCTGATCCTGCGCAAGCAGGCCGACCACCGCGTCAGCGAGGTCAAGCTGCACAAGCTGTAGCCGACCTCCGACATCTGGGTGGCCGTGGTCTCATTCCGCTCCTCGCCGTCAGCCGGTCTCCGACGTGCCTGTGACGGCGAATGAGGCGTCGAGCTTGACGGTCGTCCGCGTCCCGTCGGCGAGCGTGACGTGAGCCTCGTACGCCGACCCCTCGGCGTCGGTCTCCATCCGCTCGATGGTCGCGTCCGGGTAAGCGGCCTTCACCGCCGCCTCGACGCTGGCCGCGGCGTCACCCGACAGCTCCTCCTCGGTGATCCCGTTGGCGCTGTGCGGCCCGCCGCCGCCACGTCCGCCGTGGCCGCCGGGCCCGCCTTCGTCCGTCTGGGTGGCGGTGACGGTGAACGCAGCGTCGAGCTTCACGGTCGCCCTGCTTCCATCGGCCAGCGTGACGTGAGCCTCGTACGCCGAGCCCTCGGCGTCGGTCTCCATCCGCTCGATGGTCGCGTCCGGATAAGCGGCCTTCACTGCCGCCTCGACGCTGGCGGCGGTGTCACCCGACAGCACCTCCTCGGTGATCCCGTTGGCACTGTGCGGGCCCGACTGCTGGTCGCCTGCCGCGTCGGTGGCCGTGGTCGACGAGTCGCTGCCGTCGCTGACGGTGGTCGTCGGAGGCGCCGATGTGGCCGCCGATGCGTTCCCAATGGTCGTCAGGGTGATGCCGCCGGCTGTGACCGCGCCGAGCACGAGGGCGCCGATGCCGATCTTGCGGTTGGGGGTCATGGTCGTTGTTCTCTCTTCCTTGCCGTGAGCCTGATCGGCTCGATGGCAGGCATGCTGCGCCGGCCAGATGAACGTTCGCTGTGATCGGGCTGCGGGCTCGTGGAGATCAGCCGAGCACGGTGTGGCCCACGAAACGCGCAGCCACCTCGCGGTCGCCGGCGACGTCCGCCGCGTCGAGCGGGAGACGGCGCCAGAGCACTTGCAGCAGGACGCCGGCTGGACCACGGATCGCGGCGTCACCCTTGGCGTGCTCGCGCGTGACGGCGAAGTTGTCGCCCTCCTCGCGCACGAGCCACTCGCCGGCAACATCGGTGCAGTGAAGGTGGACCGAGCCGCCGACCGGCTCGCTCCCCGCGCCCCGCCGGGCCGGCAGGAAGTGGGTCAAGAACTCGTCGACGCCGTCCGACGCCAGCTCCGGATCGAGCGTGGGGGTCCGCCCGGCTGCCAGCTCACCGTCGAGGCGGTGGACTGTCGTCTCCAGCGCCATTCGCCGGGCGACGAACCCGGCCGATCGGTCTCTCGACCACGTCCACACCTGCGCTGCAGGGTCGGTCGCGGCGAGCACGGCCTCCAGCCCCGCGGCGTTGCGCTCGCCAATGGCGAGGACCTCCTCGAACGAGCCGGGGCGCACAGGCTCGGCCAGCGACTCCGGACCGGCCGGGCGCTGGCGCACGATGGCGGCCCAGAACCCGTGGACACGGGCGACGTGCCACACGAGATCGGCCACGGACCAGTCCGGGCAGCTCGGCACCCGAGCGTCCGGTCCCGTTTCCCGGGTGACGGCGTGCAGCGCGGCGGAGTCGGCGCCCAGGGCGGCGAGATAGCGCTCCCGATCCATGGCGGGGCCAGGCTACGACGGGCGTACGGCGCGCAGCGCGGCCGGTAGGTCGGCGATCGACGACAGCTCGTCGAGGTCCTCGTCGTGGTCGACGTGCTCGTGCTCCCACAGCAGCGGGTACGGGATGTGCACGGCGTGGGCGCCGATCGACAGCACCGGCAGGATGTCGCTGCGCACGGAGTTGCCGACCATGCAGAAGCGCTCCGGCTTGACGCCCACCTGGCGCAGGATGCGGGCGTACGTCTCGGGGTCCTTTTCCAGCACGACCTCGACGAGCTCGAAGTGGTGGGCGAGCCCTGAGGTCTCGACCTTGCGCGTCTGGTGCACCAGGTCGCCCTTGGTGATCAGTACGAGCCGGTGGTCGCGGGACAGCTCCGCGAGCACCGCCGGCACGTCCGGCAGCAGCCGCACGGTCTCGGTCAGCATGGCGAACCCGGCGTCGACGAGGCGGCCGATCACGGTCGCCGGGACCCGCCCGTCCGACGCCGTGATCGCTGCCTTGACCATCGCCAGGCTGAACGACTTGACGCCGTAGCCAGAGATCGGCAGGTGCGCCCGCTCGGTCGCCCGCAGCGCGGCGGCGGCGTCGATGCCGGCCGGCACGTACGGCGCGAGCAGTTCGCAGAAGCGCTCCTCGACCGCGGCGAACGAGTCCTCGCTGTGCCACAGCGTGTCGTCAGCGTCGAGCCCGACGACGTCGAACCTCGTCTCACTCATTGCTGTCACGCCCGGTGGATCGCGTTGAGATAGTTGTAGACGGTGATCCGGCTGACGCCCATCGCGTCGGCGACCTGCTCGACCGCTCGGCGCAACGTGAACGCGCCTCGCTCGTCGAGCATGCGCACCGCGCGCTGCTTGTCCTCGCGGCAGAGATCAGGCAGCCGGCCACCCAGCTCGGTCTCGACGACGTCGATCAGCCGGTCCAGCGCGCCGTGCAGCGGCGGCATGCGCACGGCGGCGACGATCTGGCCCTCCCAGACGAGCGGGACGTCGCTCGCCTCGCGATCGTCGGGCGCGACGAGCGTGGCGCCGACAGCGTCGAGCACCGGGCGCACGGCAATGACGAGCGGGTGGCTGTTCACGTCACCGGGCCCGTGACGCGGGCGACGTGCAGTGAGACGTGGGTGGCACCGTTGGCGAACGCGGCGCGGGTGATCGCGGCCACGATGTCGGGCATCAGGCTGTCGTCGACGCGGCAGCTCGACCCGAACGGCCCGAAGTCGACCTCGGCGCCGGCGGCCGCGGCAGCGTCGACGGCGGCGGTGACGTGGGGACCGGGGTGGCCTTCGACGAACGGCTCGACCGTGAACTCGAGCTCCTGCACTCTGTGGATCGTACGGGACTCGTCCGAAACTGGGTTCCGGGGGCCGCCCGGGGCGCGCCTGCGCGGACGGGCAAGCGCGGCGCGCCCCGGACGGTGGGTGGGGCGGCCTACTGAGCCATCGCCGCGAACAGGGCTTGAGCGCGCGCCTTGCACTCGGTGCCGGCAGCGTCGAACGCCTCCTTCATCTGCCCGAGCGCGGGCTCGAACGACGAGTGCCACTCGCCCTCGAAGCGGTCCCGAGCCGGACCCTGCCAGACGGTGTTGCCGAGCGCCGACCGCACCGCCGAGATGATCTGGTCGATGTCGCCTTGCTTCAGCTTGAGCTGGTCACCCAGGTGGTTCAGCTGGTCGACATCGCCTCCGATCAGTCCGCTCATTTGTGGCTCCTCTCGTGTCCCCGACGCGAGGTCGGCTACTCGGCATGTGTGTTTCGAGCGACGAGGAAGGGAAAAGAACGTCCGACCCCAGGAGCGCCACGCTGTCGGGCACGAACGGCGCCGTCGCCTGCAGCGCTTCCAAACCCGGACGATCCAGCCAGCGGGCCTCGCTGACCTCGCCGTCGACGAAGCGGATCGGGCCGTCGTGCACGACGCGGTAGCAGCGGGCGACGAGGTCGACGTCGGCGTCGCGATACTCGCCACCGCCGATCGGGATGAGCGAGGCGTCGATTCCGACCTCCTCGCGCAGCTCGCGGCGGGCGGCGTCGTCGTACGTCTCGCCGGCCGTGACGACGCCGCCGGCGGCGATGTCCCAGCGCCCCGGCCAGATGTCCTTGCCGTCGCTGCGCCGGTGCACGAGCAGCTCGCCGCCCGGCGACGTCACGACGACGAACACGGCGCGATGGCGGAGGCGACGCGACCGCATCTCGTGCCGTGGCACCGTCGCCACCACCCGGTCGTGCGCATCGACGATGTCGACCAGCTCGTCGTGAGGATGGGCAGCCACGACCGCTGCGTACCATGAACGGCATGCCCACCGTGCCCGCCGGCGGCGCCTCGCTCGTCGAGGAGGCCAATGATCTGCTCGCCCCCACGATCGAGCTGCGGCGGACGCTGCACGAGTGGCCTGAGGTCGGCAACGAACTGCCGCTGACGAAGGAGCACGTGCTGGCGGCGATCGAGGATCTGCCGCTCGACGTCACCGAGCACACGTCGACGAGCGGGTTCACGGCCCTGCTGACCGGCGAGCGGCCGGGGCCGACGATCATCCTGCGCGGCGACATGGACGCCCTGCCAATGCACGAGGACACCGGGCTCGAGTTCTCGTCTCGGCATCCCGAGACGATGCACGCGTGCGGCCATGACACGCACACGGCGATGCTCGCCGGTGCCGCCCGCCTGCTCGCCGAGCGGCGGGCCGATCTCGCCGGCCGGGTGCTGTTCATGTTCCAGCCCGGCGAGGAGGGCCACCACGGAGCACGGTTCATGCTCGACGAGGGTCTGCTCGACGTGCCGGCCCTGCCTGACGGAACGCCCTCGCCCGTCACCGCGGCCTTCGCCATCCACATCACGTCGGCGCTGCCGTCAGGATGCCTGAGCTGCCGGGGCGGCGCGCTGATGGCGTCCGCTGACCGCCTGCAGATCACCGTCACCGGCAAGGGCGGCCACGCCAGCGAGCCGCACCGCACGCGCGACCCGATACCGGTGGCGTGCGAGATGGTGCAGGCGCTGCAGACGATGATCACCCGTACGGTCGACGTCTTCGACCCGGCCGTCCTGACGGTCGGGCGGATCACGGCCGGGACGACGAACAACGTGATCCCGGAGACCGCCGTCATCGAGGGCACGATCCGCGCGGTCAGCGAGTCGACGCGAGGCAAGGTCCACCACGGCATCCGCCGCGTCGTCGACGGCATCGCGGCCGCCCACGGGTGCGAGGCCGCGGTCGAGGTCGAGCACGGGTACCCGGTGACGGTGAACGACGACTCGTTCGCCGATCACGTCCTCGAGATCGCCGAGGGCCTGGTGGGAGCGGACAACGTGATCCGCCTGCCGCACCCCGTGATGGGCGCCGAGGACTGGAGCTACGTGCTGCAGATCGTGCCGGGGGCGATGATGTTCCTCGGCGGCACGCCAGCCGACCGCAACCCGTCGACCGCGCCGCCGAACCACTCCAACCGCGTGATGTTCGACGAGCAGGCGATGTCGACCGGCATCGCCACCTACGCCGCCGTCGCCCTCGACCACCTGCGCTGACGCCCGCCACGCACCCGGCCGGCACCGGAGTGTTTCGTACCGCCGAGTGCTTCGTGCGGGGCCTTCCCGCGCCAGACACTCGGGTGCAGCAAACACTCGGGTGGGCTGTCGGGAATCAAGGGCGGACGGATCGCGTTGGCTGCATCTGATGAACCCGCGTCTGCCGGGGAGGTTGAGCGTGGCCGGGCTGATCCTCGCCGCGGTGGCCGCCTTCGCAGTCGTCGCGCTGCCGACGGTGTCGAGATCCACCGTCGCCAGTGCGGACCCCAACGGGCGCTCTGTATTCACCGAGTCGCGGCTCCCCCTGCTCGCTACCGAGGGTTGGACGGTGCTGATCCCGGTGTCCATCCCCGTGGTCGTGGCCCTGGTCCCGGTGCTCGGCCGTCATCATCGATGGGTTCAGCGCTCCCGCGAGGTGTCGGCCGCGCTGCTGGCGGTCGGCGTGGTGCTGGCGATGGCGTCGATCGGGATGTTCTACCTGCCACTGCTCGCCGTCTTGGTCGCCGCCGCGCTCAGCGGGTCAGGCGCAACGTCAGCAGCTCGAACGGGCGCAACGTCGTGGCGACGATCCCGTCACTGACCTCGAAGCTGCCATTCGGCGTCTCCAGCAGATCGCACCGGCTGGCCGCCAGGATGCGGCCGTCGGCGGCGACGGTGATCGACCTGCGGTCGCCGCACGCCTCGTGGAGCCGCATGACGAGGTCACCCGAGCCGTCGTCGGCGAGCTTCACCGCATCGACCTCGACGCCAGTGCCCGTCACCGTCACGACCGGTGGAGGAGCCGCCGCGGCGTGGCCGCCCGTGACCTCACGCACCGGCAGGTCGAGGCGCTCGGCCTCGGCGACGACGGCGGCCAGGCCTGGCCCGTGCGGCAGCAGGCTCACCGTGACCTCGTGGTGTCCCTGGTCCGCCTCGGGGTCCGGGTACCGTGCGCCACGGGCGAGGCTGACGCGCACCGCGCCGTCGAACAGGTGGTGGCCGTAGCGCCCGTCGTTGAGCACGGCGACGCCGAACGATGGCTCAGCGACGTCGACGTAGCGGTGGGCGCAGACCTCGAACTTGGCGGCATCCCACGATGTAGAGGGGTGGGTCGGCCGGCGGACGGCGCCGAACTGGATGCCGCACGTCGCCTGGTCGGCCCGCACGTCGAGTGGGAACGCCAGCGACAGCAGGTGCTCGTGGTGGTGCCAATCGAGCGCGATGTGGACGTCGAGTCGCCGCGAGCCCGCCCGCAGAACGTACGTCAACACGGCCGAAGACGGTCCGAACGATCGTTGCACGCGCACCATCCCGAGCAACGGGCCGCGCTCGACGACGTCGACGGCATCCGCATGGGTCAGCCGCTGCGGGTCGCGGCGCACCCACGACTCGAGGTCCCACGCGTCGTAGCGGACGGGCTGATCGACGGCGAGCTCGAGCACCGCGCCGAGCGAGCCGTGCGGCAACATCTCCCGCGCCGCGCCGACGTCGATGACCGATCGCACGTTGCCGTCGAGGTCCCACGACACAGCGAGCGACCCGTTCGACATCGACCGGTCGGTGACGACGACCCGGTCGCCGGTGCTGAGGGCGACAGCGGGCGCCAGCCCGAGGCCTGGCACGACCGCTCGGAACGCGACCCGCCCGTCCGCGAGGCGCTGTACGGGACCGTGACCGCTCGGCGCGGCAGCGGTCACGACGACCTCGTCGCGCCGGCCAGTTGCCGCGTTGGCCAGCACGACGCCGGTTGGGGCGAGCGCGGCGAGCTGCTCGCCGACCCGGGTCTCCAACTCGCCGGCGATGCGGGCGTGCGCCTCCTCCGCCTCCTGGTGGACCCACGCGATCGACGATCCCGGCAGGATGTCGTGGAACTGCAGCGTCAGGACCTCTCGCCACAGCTCGTCGAGCTCGCCCGGCGCGGCGCCGGCGGTCGCCGCCCACAGCTCGGCCTCGCGCAGCAAGCGCTCGCAGCGCCGGTTGCCGAGCTTCGTCCGCAGCTGGCTGGTCAGCGTGCCGCGGTGGGTCTCGAAGTACAGCTCACCGCGCCACACCGGGACCGGCGCGCCCGCTGTGACCTCGGCCTCGACATGCTCGAAGAACATCGCCGGCGAGCCCTGCTCGACTCGCGGCATGCCGTCGAGATCGGCCATCCGGCGCAGCCGTTCGAGCATCTCCCGCGTCGGGCCGCCACCACCGTCGCCGTATCCGAATGGCATCAGCGACCACCCGCTCCACTCGTGCTCGGCGAAGCGACCGACGGAGTACGCCATCTCGGCCGGCACGATCTCCGCGTTGTACGTGTCGACCGGCGGGAAGTGGGTGAGCACGCGGGTCCCGTCGATCCCCTCCCACCAGAACGTCGAGTGCGGGAAGCGGTTCTGGCGGTTCCACGACAGCTTCTGGGTGACGAACCGGCGCATCCCGCCGGCTGCGAACACCTGCGGCAGCCCGGCCGGGTAGCCGAACACGTCGGGGATCCACACCTCGGTGCAGCGAGCGCCGAAGTGGCGCTCGAAGAAGCGCTGCCCGAACACGATCTGGCGGACGATGCTCTCGCCCGCCGGAAGGTTCATGTCCGGCTCGACCCACATCCCGCCGACGGGGATCCACTGCCCGGCGGCGACCTTGCCGGCGATGCGGGCGAAGAGCTCCGGCTCGCGCTCGGCCATCCATGCGTAGTGCTGCGCCTGCGAGCAGGCGAACCGGAAGTCGGCCGCCGTGTCCATCAGGGCGACCGCCGAGGCGAAGGTGCGCGTGCACTTGCGGATCGTCTCGGCCAGCGGCCACAGCCACGCCGTGTCGATGTGGGCGTGCCCGATCGCCACGACCCGATGGGCGCCGGCGCGCGCCGGCACAGCGAGCGCGCCTGCCAACCGGTCGCGGGCGGCGACCGCCGGGTCGTCGCACCCTCCGGGCGGGCGGGCGATGGCGTCGAGCGCCCCGACGATGGCCGCCCGGATCGTCGCCCGCCGGGGGTCGTCGAGCGGCAGGGTGCGCATCACGCCCACCAGCACGTCCAGGTCGTGGAGCAGTGCCTCGGCGTCGGTGTCGACGACGACGAGCTCGGCCCGCTTCAGGCGGTACAGCGGCTCGTCGCCCGCCGTGGCCGGCGAGCCGAGCACCGTCGGTCGGAACGGCGGGAGCATCGGGTTCGAAGCCGCCTCCACGAGCAGCTCGACCGGTCCCGGCCCGCTCGTGACCGTGATCGCCTGACGTCGCGGGTGGATGCCCTGCACAGGCCGGCCCGTGCCGTCGCGGACCAGACCCTCGCACTGGAACCCCGGTGAGTCGGCGCCGAACCCGAGGTCGATCAGCGCCTCGACGCGCCGGCCGCAGAAGTCGGCGGGCGCCGTCCCGCGGAAGCGGAACCAGGTCGTCCTCCACGGCGGTCCCCATCGCCCCCCGACGGCGAACGGCTCGAGGCGATCTGCGCCCGGGCCGGCCTCGACGTCGAGCGCCATCCGGCGCGGATGGACGAGCGGGAGGACCCGTTCGGCGACCTCGCGGCTGATGCGCTCCTCGACGAGCTGGCGATCGTCGTGCATCGCCTCATCGTGACATCCCGCGCTTCGGCGGGACCTCACACCTCGATCCCAGCCCGTCCACAGCTGGACCGCGCACGCTCGGCGCATGGACAGCGCACCGCTCCTCCCCCACGACGACCCCCACGACGACCGCCACGACGACCCCCACGGCGACGACGACCATGACCGCGGCCTGCAGTTCGACATGTCGACGTTGCTCGCCCGCCGCCGCCTGCTCGGCCTCGCGGCCGGCGCGGCCGGCGCGACGTTGCTCGCCGCGTGCGGGCTGCCCCGCACCGCGGGCGGCTCAGCGACAACGGCCACGACCGTTTCCAGCGGCGCCACGACGGCTGGTGCCAGCGGCACGCTCACCGAGACCCCGGAGGAGACCGGTGGCCCCTACCCCGCCGACGGCTCCAACGGCGTCAACGTCCTCACCCAGAGCGGCATCGTGCGCAGCGACATCCGGTCCAGCTTCGGCACGTCGACGACGGTCGCCGCGGGCGTGCCGTTGACGATCCGCCTGACCGTCGTCGATGAGGCCGGCACGCCCCAAGCGGGTGCCGCGGTGTACCTCTGGCATTGCGACCGGGAGGGTCGATACTCGCTCTACACGCTGCCGGCGGAGAACTATCTGCGCGGCGTGCAGGCCGCGGCAGCTGATGGCACGGTGACGTTCAGCAGCATCTTCCCGGCCTGCTACTCCGGCCGCTGGCCGCACATCCACGTCGAGGTCTATCCGAGCCTGGACGCGGCGACGAGTGCCTCGGGCAAGCTCCTCACGTCGCAGCTGGCGCTGCCCGAGGACGCCTGCGCGACGGTGTACGCCACGTCGGGATACGAGCAGAGCGTGCGCAACCTGGCCCAGACATCGCTGGCCACCGACATGGTGTTCGGCGACGGCTGGGATCACGAGCTGGCGACCGTCACGGGCGACACGACGGACGGCTTCCTGGCGACACTCACCGTGGTCGTTGTGTGAGCGAGCGAGTCTTCGAGCGAGCGAACAATTCGGCACGGTCTTTCGCTCATTGGTGCCCCGAGAGGTCCGACGATGCTGACTCGTTGGACGACGCACAGGGCGCACCAAGGAGCGAGCGCGGTTGCGGACCGGTGACGATCGCGTGACAGCCGGTTGACGGCAACCGCCCAGGTAACGAGTCCACTGCCGAGCCGGCCTAACGTGCGGCCTGATGTCCGCCGCCCGGGATGTCGATCCTCGGTCGGCGGCTCGGGTGCAGGTCGCACTCAGGCACCGTCTCACGCTCGTGGTCGCCGCTCCAGGCTGGGGCAAGACCACGTACCTGCGGTCGCTCGTGGGCGCGGCTCCGGCCATTGAGGTCGCCCGGCCGCCGGCGGGATGGACGCCGTTCTCGGTCGCGCGCCAGCTCCTCCAGCGCTTCGAGAGCGAGAACGCCGTCGACGGCGTGGACTTGCCCACCCGTGCGGCGCCGGACTCGGCGGACAACCCCGACCAGCCGGCGGCGCTCGCGGGCGTCGTGTGCACCGTCGCCCAACGCGCGGTCGCCGACGACACGCTCGTTGTCGTCGACGACGCTGAGATCGGCGCCGACGACCCGTTGCGCGAGTTCCTCGAGGCCCTGATCCTCCATCTCCCGCCGCGCCTGCACCTCGTGCTCGCCGCCCGCCAAGTGCCTCCGCTGCGCCTGGCTCGCCTGAAGGCAGCGGGCGAGGTGGCCCACATCGGATCTCGCGACCTGGCGATCGGCGCGGCGGACGTGACCGGACTCGACGCGGACGCTCGCCGGGCGATCGACGAGATCGCGGCGGCGACCGGCGGCTGGCCACTGGCCGTCCGCCTCGCCGCCGACGTGTTGCAGCGCGGCGGGCCGGTCGAGCACCGCGAGCTCGTCGCCCGGCTACTGGCGCCCGACGCCGTCCTGTTCGAGTACCTCGCCGAGGAGGTGCTCTCCGTGGCGACGGACGCCGAGCGCGAGCTGCTGGCGATCGTCGCTCACCTGCCCTCGGTCTCGGCACCGCTGCTGCGGGCGCTCGAGCGCGCCGACCTCGCTCCGCTGCTCGCCCGGCTCGGCGACGCAGGCACGTTCGTCGAGCTCGATCGCGGCGCGCGCGATGAGTTCCGGGCCACGGTCGTCGGCCGTGAGTTCCTCCGGCGGGCGCTGCCCCCACCGCCCCTGGAGTTGCTGCGCCGTGCGATCGCGGTGCTCCGCGACACCGGCAAGCGGACGCAGGCGGTCGAGCTGTGCACCCAGCTCGGTGATCCGGCCGCTGTCCGCGAGCTGCTCGCCAGCCTCTCCCACCCGGAGCGCCAGATCGCGCCCGACGCCCTCGACGCCGCGCTCGACCTCGGCGCGCGGGATTCACCCGACGCCAACCTCGCCGAGCTGCGCGGCGATCTCGCCTACGTCCGCGGCAAGTGGGACGAGGCGCTCGCGTCGTACGCCCGCGCCGCCGCGCTCGCCGGCGAGGCGACGCCGCGCCTGGCCCGCAAGCGGGCGACGATCCTCTACCTGCGCGGCCGGCTAGACGAAGCCGAGGCGATGTGCGTCGGGGCACGCCTCGATCACATCGACCTGGCCGAGGAGTCGCAAGTGCTGGCGTGGCACGCGGCCATCCGCTGGGTGCGCGGCGACGTCGACGGGTGCCAGGCGCTGCTCGACCGGGCAGAGGCCGCGGGCATCGCGTCCCGTGACGACACTGCGCTGGCCACCGTCCACACGACGCGCGCCATGCTCGCCGCCCTGCGCGGCGATCGGCGGGCCAACGCCGAGTCGTACCGCCAGGCCATGCTTCACGCCGAGCGAGCCGAGGACGTCGTGCAGATCGTGCGCATCCGCTCCAACCGCGGCAGCCACCACATGGAGGAAGGGGACTACGAGGACGCGCTGGCCGAGCTCGGGACCGCCATCGAGCTGGCGGAGGTCATCGGGTCCGAGACGTTCGCCGCCCTCGCCTACGCCAATCGCGGCGAGACGCTGATGCGCATGGGCCGCCTCGACGACGCGCTGCGCGACCTTCGCCGGGCCGAGGGGATCTGGGAGCGCGTCGGATCGCACCAGGTCGCCTACGCGCTCGGCGAGCTGGGCGACGTCCAGGCATTGCGCGGCCAGCGCAGCGACGCGATCGCGCTGTACCGCCAGACGGTCGCGCTGGCCGAACGCGCCGGTGACGTCCAGGGCCTGGTGCCGGGATTGATCGGCCTCGCCAAGACGCTTGCCGTCGAGGACCCGGACGCCGCGATGGCCGCCGCCGAACGTGCCATCGCCGAGAGCCGGGCCGTGTCGCGGCCCCACGCCGAGCTCGCCGCCGGCTGGATCGAGCTGCGACGCGGTGATCGCCGCGCCGCCGCGGCGCGGGCGGCGACGGCACTCAGGCTCGGGCAGGCGCAACAGGACCGGGCCGCCGTCGCCGAGTCGCTGCTGCTGCAGTCGTCGCTGATCGACCCGCCGGACGCCGCGCCGGCCGAGGAGGCGCGGCGTGTCTGGCGCGACTTGGGCAACCCGATCGGCGAGGCGCGCGCTGCATTGCTGCTCGCAGAACGGCTCGACGGAGCGGCGCGTGCCGACGCCGTCGCGGTCGCCGAGCAGCTGCTCATCGATGCCGGCGCCTGGGGCATCCTCGCCGAGGTACGCCAGACCCGGCGCGCTCCCGACGCTCCTGACGTGGTGATCATGACGCTCGGTGGCTTCCGAGTCACGCGCGGCGGGTCGGCCGTCGAGATCGGCGACTGGGGATCGCGCAAGGCGCGTGACCTCGTCAAGCTGCTCGTCGCCCGGCGCGGCGCGCCGGTCGTGCGCGACGAGGTGGCGGCGCTGCTGTGGCCCGACGAGCCGGACCGCTCGGCGCGGCGCCTGTCGGTGCTGTTGAGCACGATCCGCGGCGTGCTCGACCCGACCAGGTCGCGGGCACCGGACCACTACGTCGGGGCCGACCACGACACGGTGTGGCTGGTGCGCGAGCACGTCGAGGTCGACCTGGAGGAGTTCCTGCGCGAGGCCACTGAGGGTCGGCGGTTGCTGCAGAACGGCGAGACGGCCAAGGCCGAGGAGCTCCTCGCCCGCGCCGCGGCCCGGTACCTCGGCGACTTCTGCGCCGACGACCCCTACGCCGACTGGGCGGCCGGGGCACGCGAGCTGGCGCGCCACACGTTCGTCGAGGTCTCCGCCCACCTCGGCCGGCTCGCCGACGCACGCGGCGCCCACGGCGACTCCGTTCGCCACCGCCTGCGCATCCTCGACGTCGACCCCTACGACGAGGACGCCCACCTCGACCTGATCCGCGCCCTGATCGGTCAGCGCCGCCACGGCGAGGCTCGCCGGGCCTACCGCACGTACTGCGCCCGCCTGCAGGAGCTCGATCTCGACCCAGCGCCGTTCCCCCGCTGAGCCCCGCTTCGAAGACGTGGGCCGGACGGTCCGAACGGGACCTGAACATCGTCCGAACACGTCCCGAACCCCCCGGTGCAGGATGGGTCAGGTGGCGTACAGCACGGGCGTCGGCGGCCCCGGACGGAGCGGCGGGGGAAGTCGTCAGAGACGACGCGGGCACGTCGATCCGTACGCCTTGACGGTCCGGCCGCTGGTGGCCGTGTCGTCGGTGGCGCCGGTCGTCGACCTGCGCGCCACACTTCCTGCGGTGCCGGCGGGCGGCGGTACCGCAGACGCCTGGGAGCATGTCGTCGACTACCTGCGGACCACCGTCGCCGAGGCTTCCGGCGCCGCGGTGGCGACCGACACGATCAAGTCGTTCGATCGCCGCCGCGGTGCCGATCAGGCTCAGCTGACCGCCGTGCTGGCCGCCCTCGACGCCGGGCGACCAGTGGCGTTCTACGGCTGGTGGCCGACGGCGGCCACGGCGTCGACGACGGAGATCCTCGGCATCGACGCGATGGAGGTGCCGCCGCCGGATCGCAAGGGGCACGCGCTGGTCGACGGCCACGCGGTCGTGCTCGTCGGCTACGGCCGCCACGCCGCGTTCCCCGGCGGCGGCTACCTGATCGTGTGGAACGCGTGGCGCGAGGACGGGTGGGGCGACAACGGCGTCGGCTACATGCCGTTCACGTTCCTGCGCGCCTACGCGACGGAACTGTGCACGACGCGCCCGGAGGACGGGCCGGCGCGACGCGCGGAAGGCGACGGGTCGTTTGGAGCAGGCACCCGTGCGCCGTCCGGGACCGACCAGCCGGCAGCGGGTGAACCCCGCGTGCCGGCGGTCGTGTCACCGGATCCGGTGGAGGCGGCGATCGATGCCGCGATCCGCCGCCACGCCCGCTGCAACGACGCTCGCGGATCGCTCACCTACCTGTTCTTCTCCGACGACACGGTCGAGCTGGCCCGGGCGCGGGCGATCTGCTCGCACTGCGGCGTTCGTGATGCCTGCCGGACACGGGCGCTGCAGCGCGCCGAGCCGTGGGGGATCTGGGGTGGCGAGACGTTCCTCGAGGGGCGGATCGTTCCGCCCAAGCGGGCACGCGGGCGCCCGCCGAAGGTGCCCCGCCCGCTGCTCGTGGTCGACGAGGTCACCGGCGTCCCCATCGTCGCCTGACGTCTCGATCCCCTACCGTCGCGAGCCGTGACTGGCCTTCTGACCGGCGTTCGCGTCCTCGACTTCTCACGAGTGCTGGCCGGGCCGCACTGCACGCGGATGCTCTCCGACCTCGGTGCCGACGTGATCAAGGTCGAGCCGCCGGGCGGTGACCTAACCCGCTTCGCCAGCCCCCGCGTCAACGGCCTCTCGGCGTACTTCGTCCAGCAGAACGCCGGCAAGCGCAACATCAGCGTCGACTTGGCCACCCCGGCCGGTGTCGAGCTGGCCATCGCGCTCGCCGCCAAGAGCGACGTGCTCGTCGAGAACTACCGCGCCGGCGTGATGGGCCGTCTCGGCCTCGGCGCGGCGGAGCTGACCAACCGCTTCCCCCGCCTGATCTACGCCTCGATCTCCGGGTACGGGGCAACAGGACCGTGGGTCGACCGCCGCGCATACGCGTCGGTGATCGCTGCCGAGGCCGGCATCACCAAGCTGCAGGGTGATGCACGCGGCGGGCACTACGCCAACGACCCGCTGAGCCACGCCGACACGTACACCGGCCTCGAGCTCGCCGCGGCCGTGCTCGCCGCGCTGTACCAGCGCGAGCGGTCAGGCGCCGGCCAGATCATCGACGTGTCGATGGCTGAGACGATGCTGTTCGTCAACGACCACCTCAACGGCGAGCTGTGGGACGGCCCGGAGGACATCGAGGCGATCCGCAACTTCGGACCCGGCGAGTACATCGTGTTCGAGCTCGCCGACGGCGACCGGGTCATCGTCAGCGGGCATCCGGCTGAGCGCGGCACGTTCGAGCTGTTCCTGCGGGCGTTCGGGATCGAGGAGGTCGCCCAGGATCCGCGCTTCGCCGACCTCGCCAGCCGCAAGGCGCACGCCGCCGAACTGCGCCGGATCCTCCTCGACGCCGCTCGTCACATCCCGGACGCGGCGACGTTCGAGGAGCGCTGCAGCCGCCACCGGCTGGCCGCCGGGCGGCTGCGCAGCGGGCGTGACCTCGCCGAGTCGGCATGGGCGAAGGAGCGCGGCGCGATCGCCGAGGTCTCCGACCGCGGCGGTGGCGTCATCCGGATCCCCAACCCGCCATGGCACTTCAGCCGCGCCGAGGTCGGGCTACGTGGCGGCGCCAGGTACCGCGGCGAGGACAACCGGGCCGTGCTCGCCGACCTGCTCGGGTACGACGACGCCACCGTCGACGCGCTCGAGGCGGAGGGCGTGCTGTCCAGCCGGGTGCCGCCGTCGACCCCCTGACGCGGCGGCCCGCGCCGTGGTGCTGAGGTTCCCGGTCGCCCCGATGCGGGCCACGCTCGGGACGCTGCCGAGCGACGACCGCGGCTGGGCCTACGAGGTCAAGTGGGACGGCTACCGGACGTTGGCGTTCGTCGAAGCGGGGAAGGTGCGGCTGCAGAGCTCGAACCTCCACGACGTCACGGCCCGCTATCCCGAGATCCAACCGCTGGCGGGCGAGCTCAGCGGTCAGCGGGCGATCCTCGACGGCGAGCTGGTCGTCCTGGACGAGCGCGGGCGGCCGCGGTTCGAGCTGATCCAGCGCAAGGAGGTTGACCACCTGGAAGCCGCGTTCTATGCCTTCGACGTCCTCGCCATCGACCGCCACGACACGATCGGCCTGCCCTACGAGGACCGCCGGCACCTGCTGCGCGAGTTGCTGGACGACGGGCCGAACTGGTCGGTGCCGGCGCACCGCATCAGCGACGGGCAGGCGCTACTCGACGCGACAGCGGCCCAGGAGTTGGAGGGTGTGATGGCCAAGCGGCTGGGCACGACGTACCGGCCGGGCACGCGGTCGAAGGACTGGCGCAAGGTCAAGCACCGGCGCCAGGCGGAGGTCGTGATCGGCGGCTACACGGCCGGCACCGGGAACCGGGCGTCGACGTTCGGGTCGCTGCTGGTCGGGCGCTGGGTCGGGGGCACGCTGGCGTTCGCCGGCGGCGTCGGCACCGGGTTCACGCAGCGCCGGCTGGAGGAGCTGAAAGCCCGCTTCGACGGCCTGCGCCGCGACACCTGCCCGTTCGATCCCCCGCCGCCGACGGCGTACCGCCGGGGAGCCGTGTGGCTGGAACCGGTGCTCAGCGCGCGCGTCGAGCTGACCGAGTTCACCAACGACGGCTACGTCCGCCAATCCAGTTTCATCGACCTCATCGAGCCGCCCGCCTGATCCGTTGGAGTGTTTCCGCCGTTGGAGTGTTTGCTCAGGGAGGGCCCCCGAGCAAACCCTCCACGGAC
>JBIOUO010000313.1:0-6014 GCA_044867195.1 Ilumatobacteraceae bacterium | reverse complement strand
GGTGGGGCGTTCGCCGGGCTGGAGCAGATCATCGAGAGCCGCATCGGCCACAAGGGGGTCGGCTTCCACGGCACCGTGAAGTCGAAGTCCGAGCGCGATCCCGGCGAGCTGTTCGTCCAAGTGCTGCCGGAGGACCTCGTCAAGTACGGGATGATCCCCGAGTTCATCGGCCGCCTCCCGACGATGGGCGCCGTGCGCAGCCTCGACCGCAATGCGCTCGTGCGCATCCTCACCGAGCCCAAGAACGCCCTCGTCCGCCAATACCAGAAGGTGTTCGAGTTCGAGGACGTCGAGTTGGAGTTCACGCCCGACGGCCTGCAGGCGGTCGCCGACCAGGCCCTCTTGCGCGGCACCGGCGCCCGTGGGCTGCGGGCGATCCTCGAGGAGGTCCTGCTCAACACGATGTACGACCTGCCCGGGCGCACGGACGTCGGCAAGGTCGTCATCGACGAGCCGACCGTCCGGGAGAAGGTCAACCCGACGCTCGTCCCCCGCGAAGCGGGCCGCGCCGTCCGCCCCCGCCGCGCGGCGAGCTGACGCGCGCACCCCGTTTTCGTCCGGATTTTGGTCGCACGCGCAACCGATATCCGGACTAAAACGACGTAATCCCGTAGCCTCCCGCCGTGCGATACGACGACGCGCTGGCGTACCTCGACGACCATGCGTCGTACGAGAAGACCGGGCGCATCACGGCGCCGACACTGGAGCCGATCACCCGGCTGTGCGCGGCGATGGGCGACCCCCAGCACGCCTACCCGGTGATCCACGTCACAGGGACCAACGGCAAGGGCTCGACGTCGCAGATGATCACCCGCCTGCTCGTCGCCCAGGGGCTGCGCGTCGGGACCTACACCAGCCCTCACCTCGAGCGGGTGAACGAGCGCCTCGCCCGTGACGGCGAGCCGATCGACGACGCGTCGTTCGCCGAGCAGATCGCCGCGGTCGCCGACCTGGAAGGGCTGACCGGGGTGCGCCCGAGCTACTTCGAGGCGTGCACGGCCGCCGCGTTCCGCTGGTTCGCCGACACCGCGGTCGACGCCGCCGTGGTCGAGGTCGGGCTGCTCGGGCGGTGGGACGCGACCAACGTCGTCCATGCCCAGGTCGCCGTGGTCACCAACATCGGGATGGACCACAACGAGTTTGCCGGCCCGACGCTGGCCGACATCGCGCGCGAGAAGGCGGGGATCATCGAGCCGTCGTCGGCGGCGGTCATCGGCGAGACCGAACCGGCGATCGTCCGCGTCCTCTGCCACCCACCGGCCGCCACCCGGTTGCTGCGCGGCGTCGACTTCGACACCGCAGGCAACCAGCTCGCGCTCGGCGGCCGGCTGGTCGACATCCGCACCCCGACGACGATCTACCCCGACGTGTTCGTCCCCCTGCACGGCGCCCACCAGGGCGACAACGCCTCGCTCGCGCTCACCGCGACGGAGGCGTTCTTCGCCGCCCCGCTGTCGGAGGAGGTGGTGACGGAGGGCTTCGCCGCGGTGGACGCGCCGGGGCGCTTCGAGGTGCTCGGGCACCAGCCGCTGGTCATCGTCGACGGCGCCCACAACCCGCCGGGCGCCGACACGTGCGCCCAGGTGTTCTTCGACGACTTCAAGCCCGAGGGACGGCGGATCCTGGTCGTCGGCACGCTGCGTGAGCCGGCGGCGATGCTCGAGGCGTTGCGGGCCGACGAGTTCGACGTCGTGGTGGCGTGCACGGCGCCGTCGCCACGGGGGGTACCGGTGCAGGAGGTGGCCCGCGCCGCGGCCGCCCTGGGTTGCGACGAGGTGCTGGCGGCCGACACGGTCGAGCAGGCCTGCCGGCTGGCGATGCGCCACGCCGATGGCGACGACGCCATCCTCGCCGCCGGCAGCCTCTACGTCGCCGGCGCCGCGAGGCCAGCCCTCCAGCGCCTGGTCCCGTAGATCGCCGCGAGGGCGCAGCCCGAGTGGCGGAACGCGATCTGGGCGCGATGCGTGCCAGGTGCTGGCAGCCTGCGCGCCCAGATCAGGCGACGAGCAGGTGCGGTGCCCACCGGAGGATGTTGCGACGGATGCGATCCGCCTCCTGCGCTGGCCGCTTGACGATGGCTCGGTACGTGAACCGCAGCACCAGGTAGCCGATCGCGGCGAGCTCGGTGTCCTTCGTGCGATCCGCCTCGAACTGCCGGCGATTCCGACCGTGCGAGTCCCAACCGTCGCACTCGAGGACCAGGGGGCTGCCGACGATCCAGAAGTCGACCTCGTACCCGGCGATCACGGCGTGGAACTCGGCCGGTGGGAGCTGGTGCGCCGCCAGCAGTTTACGCATCGCCGGCTCGAGCACGCTGTCGACCGGCTTGCCGTCGAGGACCCAGTCGTCGAGCGCCTCCCGCAGTGCTGGTACTCCGGGCCGGCCACGGCGGCCGTGGCGAATGATCGCCCGAACCAAGGCCGCCGGCGACGCCAGCCCGGTCGTGATGACGTGACCGACGGCCCCCGGTACCGCCTCGCTGTCCAGCGCACCGAGATCGCAGAGTGTGCGCAGGATGTTCGTCGTCGGGATTCCCTCACGGCGCGACGGCGCGAGGTCCAGGAGGTCCCGCGGCCGGTGCACGACGGCGCCGGCGACCGTCGCCCGCCGCTGCCGGCGCGGCAGGATGAGGTCGACGGGGTCCGAATCCAGCCGCGGGATGCCCCACAGCCGGGCCGCCGAACGGTGCGATGCCATCGCTCCCGCACCGGCAGCGAGAACTGCCGCGTGGATCGTCTGCACCGGCGACGTCGGCGCGCCGTACATCCGGCACACGCCGGGATGGAGCTGGTCGAGCAGGCCGATCTCGATCGCCCGGTACCAGGATCGCTCCGACACCCCAGCTTGCATGGCCGCGCGGCGAGTGACCAGCGCGTGGCGTGTTCGGGCGAACTGGTCGAGAATGCTGAGGTCCACGTTCGTCTCCTCTTGCGTTGAGGTCCTGACGGTCGGCCACCCGTTCTGGGCGCCGAGGCTGCCAACACCTGGCGGGGATCGCGCCCAGATCGCTGTCTGGCAGAGATCGCGCCCAGATGGTCAGGGGTGGGGGATCGGCGGCGCGCAGTTGGCGCCGGTCAGGCTGCCGTCGAGCGGGTATGGCCCGGCGAGGAAGCGCCATCTCTGGTCGCTGCCACGCCGGAACGCGGCGTAGTTGACGCCCCAGTAACCAGGGTGGTTGCCGAGCGGGCCGTACTCGACGGCGTAGGCGAAGGCGATGTGGTCGGCGTCCGGCTGGTCGACTGCATCGGCACAGACCATCGCCGAGGCGACCGGGTGCACGTCCTCGCCGGGTTGCGGGTCGCGCAAGCGGCCAAGCGCTCGCAGATCGTAGAAGTCGGCGTACCCGTCCACGGTCGGTGCTCGAGACCACTCATTCCGCACCGTCACCAGCGCCGGCAACCACACCGCCGGGTCATCGCCGGCCGTTGCCGGTCCTGGTCCGTTCGGCGTGCCGGCGTCGGTCGCGCTGCCGTCGGCCAGGAACGCCCAGGCCGAGAACGCACACTCGGTCGTCGGTCCCGCGGTCGGCGACCGGAACTGGCGAGACTCGCCGACCGCGACGGACCACAGCGTCGATCCGCTCTGCCACCTGGTCACCTCGTCGCTCGCGGTTGCCCTGGCGGCGACGACGAAGCCCACCGCCTCGGGCGCGGTGTTGGTGATCGCACCGAGCATCGACCCTGGGTCGCACGAGATCGCCTCGAACTCCAGCACGTCGAGGTCGGCGCCATCGGCTCGTTGCTCGAGCCCGACCGCCGCCTCCTGGCGGGCGAGGTCGTCGGGGCACGCGGCCCGCACGGCATCCACGAACGGGCCTGCGCCACCCTCCGCCTCGAACTGGGCGGTCATCGTGAGGATCGCCGCCCTGCGCTCGGCCCACGTGCCGGTCTGCAGCGTCGTGCATGTTGCCGTGACCGCGCCCGCCCCGGGCACGGTAGTAGTCGGCGGCACGGTCGTGGACGTGGTCGTCGTCGTGGTGGGCGTGGCGGACGTGGCGGACGTGATGGGTGTCGAGATGGTCCGCAGCGAGGTCGTGGTGGCCTCGGGCGGTGGCGAGCTCGCCGGTGCGGCATCGTCGCCGGTGCAGGACGCGAGGGCGATGAGCGCAACGGCCACGAGGGGTGATCTGATCTCCATGCCCTTCCTGGGTGTTTCGAGCGAGCGAAAAGGGAATTCGCGACGAACTGGGCGCGGAGACTGACAACAGGTGGCACGAAACGCGCCCAGATTGTCGGTTGGCAGGGATCGCGCCCAGATGGCTGCGGGGCGGGTGGGCGGCGGGGCGCCGGTAGCGTGAGCGGCCATGGCCGATCGCACGCTCGTCCTGCTCAAGCCCGACGCCATCGAGCGGGGGCTGGTCGGGGCGATCCTCGGGCGGTTCGAGGCCAAGGGCCTGCGCATCGTCGCCCTCGACCAGCGCACGCTGGACAAGGAGACGCTGGCCCGCCACTACGACGAGCACGTCGGCAAGGGCTTCTACGACGACCTCGTCACGTTCATGAGCCGCGGTCCAGTGGTCACCCTGGTGCTGGAGGGGCCGGAGGACACCTGGCAGATCGTGCGTTCGATGATGGGCGCCACCAATCCCCGCCAGGCCGCGCCGGGCACGATCCGCGGCGACCTGGGCATCGAGGTCACCGAGAACCTCGTCCATGGCTCCGATTCGGCTGAATCGGCCGCCCGGGAGACGGCGATCTTCTTCCCGGATCTGTAACATTCGTCCGTCCCCATGGCCCGCCGCAGCAACCCGCTCAGCCTCGGTCGTGACCTGGCCATCGACCTGGGTACCGCGAACACGCTGATCTACGTCCGCGGCCAGGGCATCGTCCTCGACGAGCCCTCCGTCGTGGCGATCAACATCAACGACGGCAAGCCGGTTGCCGTCGGTCTCGAGGCGAAGCGGATGATGGGCCGCACGCCGAACCACATCCGGGCCATCCGCCCGCTGAAGGACGGGGTCATCGCCGACTTCGAGGTCTGCGAGAAGATGCTCCGCTACTTCATCCAGCGCGTCCGCGCCAGCAAGTGGAACAAGCCGCGGATGGTGATCTGCGTCCCATCGGGCATCACTGGCGTCGAGCAGCGGGCAGTCCAGGACGCCGCCGAGTACGCCGGTGCCCGCAAGCCGGTGCACATCATCGAGGAGCCGATGGCCGCGGCGATCGGCGCCAACCTCCCGGTCCACGAGCCGTCGGGGAACATGGTCGTCGACATCGGCGGCGGCACGACCGAGGTCGCGGTGATCTCGCTGGGTGGCATCGTCACCGCCCAGTCGGTGCGCGTCGCCGGCGACGAGCTCGACGACGCCGTCCTGCAGTACGTGAAGAAGGAGTTCTCGCTCGCCATCGGCGACCGCACGGCCGAGGAGATCAAGATCCAGATGGGCTCGGCGTGGCCGATGGAGGAGGAGCTGACCGCCGACATCCGCGGCCGCGACCTCATCAGCGGCCTGCCGCGGACGATCCAGATGACCACCGAGCACGTCCGCGAGGCGCTGGCCGAGCCGGTCTCGGCCATCGTCGACGCGGTGAAGACGACGCTCGACAAGACGCCGCCCGAGCTGGCCGCCGACATCATGGAGGACGGCATCACGATCACCGGTGGTGGCGCCTTGCTCGGCGGCCTCGACGAGCGCCTCGCCCACGAGACCGGCATGCCGATCCGGGTCGCCGACGAGCCGCTGTACAGCGTCGTCATCGGCTCCGGCCGGGCCCTCGAGAACATCGACGCGATGCGCGGCCTGATGTCGCTCGGTGGCGACGATTAGATGGTCTCGCTCGCCTCCGGCTCGCTCGACTGCCTCGCTGCGCCTGGCGGCGCGACGCTCGACCTGACGATTCACGGTCGCTGCGGTCGGGGGCCGAAGCGGTCTCGATCGTCGCCGATGGTCTCGCTCGCCTCCGGCTCGCTCGACGGCCTCGCTGCGCCTGGCGGCGCGACGCTCGGCCTGACGATTCACGGTCGGTGCGGTCGGGGGCCGAAGCGGTCTCGATCGTCGCCGATGGTCTCGCTCG
>JBIOUO010000312.1:0-2981 GCA_044867195.1 Ilumatobacteraceae bacterium | reverse complement strand
AGACGACGACCAGATCACCGGCCCGGTTGCTCGCGGGGAATGCCACTGAGTTTGACGCCCCCGAGTCCACCCGCCGGGCCGCACCCTGCACGTACGCCGGCTCCGTCGACTCAGTGTCGGGCGTCGTGGTGGTCGTCGCTGGCGTCGTGGTCGTCGCTGGCGTCGTGGTCGTCGTGGTCGTCGCCGGCGTGGTGGTGGTGGTCGTTGTCGTGGTCGTCGTCCCGCCGGCGAGGTCGACGACGAGCGCCCAGTCGTTGCTGCCGTCGGGATGTGCCGGCGGGTAGGTCACGGTGCGGTTGGACTGGGGTGCCTCGGACTGTGAGATGACGGTGTAGCTGCCGGTGGTCGGGTCGTACCATCGCAGCCGTAGCGGGTCTGTCGTCGAGATCACGGTGGTGTTGATGACGACGCTGCGGGACGACGGGAAGTAGGCGACCGCCGCGGTGTCGGAGTGTCCGGCCGCGGCCTTCGTGTCACCATTGCCGGTCCCGGTCGTCACGAACGACCCGTCGGGCACCCACGTCGGGTCGGCGACGAACTGGTCGAGCAACGTCCAGGCGTAGGACTGCTGGACGGTGTGGACATGGCTGCCGACCTGCTGCCAGGTGAGGCCCTCGGAGTAGAGGCCGGGCAGACCGAACGGCCACCAGTCCTCGTGGCCGTAGTTGATCAGCGAGCCACCCTCGAGGAAGGTGGCGTAGGACCGCTCGCGCAGCTGCTGGCCGACGTTCCCGCCGTAGTGCGGCGCGCCGTCGTAGGGCGGTTCGCAGTCTCCGACGGGGACCGTGCTGACCTCGGCGTAGCCGGTCTCGGCGACCTCGGTCGAGTTGCTCCCGTACTCGTACCACGCGTTGACGGTGGCGTTGAAGCTGGTCGACCGCAGCCAGCCCAGTTCACTCGTCGAGGAGCCGTTGGCGACCTCCAACCATCGGACCGGGCGGGTCGCCGCGCCCTCGGTGTCGTTGACCCCGTCGAAGAAGGCCTCGACGCGGTGGCCGGCCGTGGTGGTCGGGTCGCTCCCGTCGTCGAACATGACATGCCACCCGACGTTCGGCGCCGACCGATACCGGGCGGCGACAGCAACGCCGGCGTCGTACATGTCGGCGTCGTCGACGGCCTCCCAGGCGCCACGGGCGCCAGAGTCACCGTTGCCGCCGTTGAGGCTCATCCACACGACGATGCCGAGGCGCTGCGCTTCGGACACCAGGTGGTCGAGCGATCCCCACGCCGGCCCCAGCGACGACGCCCACGGCGTCCCCGTCCAGAAACCCTGACCCGTCACCTGATGCTGATACCTCGGGCTCCAGTCGGGACCGTAGTTGGCACCACCACCGATCCACACGGTGACCCCGTTGAACCCGCGACCCGCCACCACCTCCAGTGCCGACGTGATCTCTGCAGTGGATAAGTTCGACGCCATCCCCCACGACGACAACGTCCGGATCAGATACACATCACCGTGCTGGTCAAGCACCTTGCGCCCGGCAACCGACGACGGCCACCGCAGCCCGGACGCGGCAGCGACGGCTGCCGTCCGGGAGTCGCCGATCGAGGTCCTCGAGGACGCAGTAGCACGCGCCTCACCCGATGCGCTCTCCAGCGCGAACGCCAGTGTCACAACGACGACCATCGCCGCGACCCCGGCAGCCCGGAGCCGCCGTCCAACCAGAGTTTTCACCCGCAAGTCCCCTCGCCCGAAAGTGCCCAGTCAATGGTTAGCACGACCTGTTGCCACGGCGCCGGCAGATCAAACCCCGCTTCACCGTCAGCGTCGACATCAAGCACACCGGATCGGATGACGGCATCTGGTTCGAGTTCACCACGGCCGAGCGGCGCGAACTCTCCAAGACGCCGGTGTTCGACGATCCCGTTGAGCCCGCTGGTTCTCGAAGCGCTCGTCACCGACAACATCGACATCGGCCGACCCGAACGGGTCGACGTCGTGTTCGGCATCGGGCCGCGCGGCGGACCGCGCACCAAGCACCCACACCAGACCCGCGTCTTCACCTCGGCACCGATGTCCACACCGGATCCTCTCGCTCAGAGCGCGCCGGACTCCAGGTCGTGCGCCAGACGGTCGGCGGCACGTGACGCCAGCGCCATCGCCGTCAGCGTCGGGTTCTTCTCGGCGCCGGTGGTGAAGCAGCTGGCGTCGACGACCGCCACGTTGGGCACGTCGTGGATCCGGTTCCACCGGTCGAGCACCCCGAACGTCGGGTCGTCGTGCATCCGCACTGATCCGCCGTAGTGGACCGACGAGCCCGGGCGCAGTTCGTGGAACGGTCCGGGCACCGTGACCTCGACACCGCCGTCGGCCAGCACCTCGCGCAGCCGTTGGCGGGCGGCGGTGATGTTGGCGACGGCCGGCCCGTCGTAGGCGAGCGTGATCCGCGGCCGTGCGTCGAACGGGTCGTCGTCGCGGAGTGTGGGCAGCGTCAACGACAGGTCGGGCGTCGGGATCATCGTCCCGAACACCTGCACGCCGAACGTCGTGGCTGACCCGCCGGCGAGGGAGAGCAGGCGCTGGCGGTAGCCGTACAGCCCGAGCGTCAGCGACGTGGCGTACAGCGGCGGACTCTGCCCGTGCGGCGTGCGGGCGATGTACACCGGATGCGTCAGCACGCGCAGCGGCCGCGCGAGGCGGGCGATCCACCACTCGCGGGGGTGGTCGTGGAGGTAGCGGCCGAGCAGGTCGTGGGCGTTGCCGAGACCGGTGGGGAAGTCGGCCGAGCGAGACCGCATCAGCAGCACGGTCGAGTCGACCGGCCCGGCGGCGACGACGACTGCCCGGCAGCGCACGGCCCGCCGCTCGCCGGTGGCCCGATCGACGTACTCGACGCCCTCGACCCGACCCGCCTGGCCGGACCACGTCAACCCGAGCGCGTGTGCTCCCGCCAGCAGGCGGAGCTCGCCGCCGGCGAGCAACGGCTCGACCACGCAGCGGTAGCTGTTGAACTCGGTGCCCCGCCGGGCGATCATCC
>JBIOUO010000311.1:0-5844 GCA_044867195.1 Ilumatobacteraceae bacterium | reverse complement strand
CACCGTGCCCCTCTTCCACGTGACCGGTTGTCACGCCGCCATGCTCTCGTCCATCGGCTTCGGCACGAAGCTCGTGATGATGTTCAAGTGGGATCCCGAGCGGGCCCTGCAGCTCATCGAGTCCGAGAAGGTGACGACCTTCGTGGGGGTGCCGTCGATGGCTTGGCAGCTCCTCGACTCGCCGACCCTGGAGGACCATGACCTGTCGAGCCTCCAGAGCGTTGCCTACGGTGGCGCAGCGGCGCCTCCCGAGCTGGCGCGGCGGCTCGAGAAGATGTTCCCCGGACGCACGCCGTCGAACGGCTGGGGCATGACCGAGACGTCGTCGACGTGCACGGGCAACGTGGGCGCCGACTACCTGGCCAAGCCGGACAGCGTCGGGCTGGTGCTGCCGATCTGCGACGCCCGCATCGTGGCCGAGGACGGCTCCGACCTGCCCCTCGGTGAGAGCGGCGAGCTCCTCGTGAAAGGCCCCAATGTCGTCAAGGGCTATTGGAACAAGCCCGAGGCGACGGCCGAGACGTTCCAGGACGGGTGGCTGCGCACCGGCGACATCGCCCGCATCGACGAGGACGGCTTCGTCTACCTCGTCGATCGAGCCAAGGACATGATCATCAGGGGCGGCGAGAACGTGTACTGCGCAGAGGTCGAGAGCGCGCTCTTCGAGCACCCGGCCGTCACGGACGCGGCGGTGATCGGCATCCCCCACCAGATCCTCGGTGAGGAGGTCGGCGCCGTCGTGCAACTCAAGCCCGCGGCGCCAGCGGACGAGCGCGAGTTGCAGGATCACGTGCGTCAACGGCTGGCTGCGTTCAAGGTCCCCGGCAGGATCTGGATCTTCGACCAGCCGCTCCCACGCAACCCCGCTGGCAAGATCCTGAAGCGGGAGCTGCGCGACAGCGTCCTGGGCACGGCCGACGCGAACGTCCAACCATCGGCGTGAAGCCGCCGGGCGTCCCGATGTCGCGGCGGTGAGCTGTTCTGACATCGGCGCGGGTGCGAGTCGTCCCAACTGCGGGTCCCGGGCGGGCCGCCGGACCAGTCGACGTCGGCGGCCCGCTGGTCCACGTCCACCGGATCTGCTCGCGCCCTGGGGTCGGCGTCAACGTCGTTCGGCCCGACGGCTACGTCGGCTACCGCAGCGCGGCCGCCGACCCGGTCCAGGCGTGTCCGCGACACGCCGCTGGCGGCTTCACGCCCGAAGCCCGGGCCCGGTCAGCGAGCGGCGCTGGACGGCCGCCGTCACATCAGTGGGCGTGACGATCCCGACCATTCGCCCTCCCTCGACGACCAGCACCCGGCCATCACCGGCACCGGCTCGCAGCAGGACGTCGCCCAGCGGTGCCTCCGGTTCGGCGACCGCCAGCTGAGCGAGCGGAACGGCCACGTCACCCAGTGTGGTGTTCGCCCACAGTGCCCGCGGCAGCTGGCGGAGGCGCCTGAAGGTGATCAGGCCGACGAGGCGGCCGACGCCATCCACGACGGGGAACGAGGACACCCGTGATGTCAGCGCCTCGTGCTCGACGAAGTCGGCGACGGTTCGTCCGGCCTCGACTGTCTCCACGCCACGCGTCATCACATCACGGACACGCACGCCCTCGAACGTGATGACCATCTCGGCCTGATCCTCCTCGGCGTGGGCCGCACTCGTCAGGAACCAGCCGATCAGCGCCAGCCACACACCACCGATCCCGGCGCCGATCGCCAGCTCGACGACACCCAAGGCAATCAGGACCTGGCCGAGCACCCGCCCGGCACGGGCGGCCTGCTCGCGGGCGCGCCATTCGTTGCCCGAACGTCGCCACAGCACCGCGGTCAGCACCCGTCCCCCGTCCAGCGGCGCGCCCGGCAGGAGGTTGAACACGGCGAGCACGACGTTGAGCGCACCGAGCCAGGCAAAGGCTGCCGTGAGCAGATCTGGACCGCCGATCGCCGCGTTGGCGGCGCCGACCATCAGGCCGACGGCTCCGATGGCCAGGCTCATCGCCGGTCCGGCGAGCGCGATCCGCAGCTCGGTCCCCGCGTCACGAGCCTGGCTGCTCAGCCTGGCCAGACCGCCGAACATCCACAGCGTGATCTCTTCGACATGGACACCGTGCTGATTGGCGACGACGGCGTGGCTCAGCTCGTGAGCGAGGATCGAGGCCACCAGGCAGAGCGCGGCCACTAGTCCGACGGCCCAGTACGTGCGGTCGGAGTAGCCGGGCGCCAGTTCCGGCAGCACGTACGCGGCGAGACTCCACGTCATCAACGACACGATGACGACCACGGTCCAGCTGGCGTCCACCGCGACGCCGAACGCCCGCCCGAGCCGGAATGTCGCGCCCATCACGGGCACTCCTCACTGCCGATCTCAGACCATCATCGGTCGACACGTGGGCAGAAGCCAGGGGCGAAGGTCCCCACCCGACGCGAGTGCGCCGGTCGCCACATCAAGCGGCGACCGGCGCAACGGGTGCAGGGGCTACGACCTGCTGACGGTGACCTTGCGCGGCGGCGCTTCAGTCGGGACCTTGTACGGGAACCTGACCTCCAAGATGCCGTCCTTGTAGGCGGCCGTCACCTCATCGGGGTCCATGTCCTTGGGCACACGCACGGCACGGGTGAACGATCCGTACCGGAACTCCGATCGAGTACGGCCGGCCTGCGTCTCCTTCTGCTCCGAGCGGCGCTCGGCCCGGATGGTCAAGACACCGTCCTCGAGCGTGATCTCGACGTCCTTGTCCGGGTCGATGCCCGGCATCTCGGCGCGGATGACCATCGTGTCGTCGGTCAGCTCCTGTTCGATGCGCAACCGGTCCTCGTCACGGAACCACGGTCGCAGTCCTTCGAACCACCGACCGAAGTCCGGCCCGTCGAACCAGTCCCACAAGCTGGCTGGCCGTTCCTCACGCTTCATCTCGACTTCGCTGCCCATCCAACCTCCTTCCTGGATTCGTATCGAGCGCACGGATAGCGCTCTCTACCCTCATGGTACGAGTGGGCGCGATCGGTGCCCAGGGCCGAACGTCACATCGACGTGTCCGCCGGTTCAGGCCCGATCGGGCACCAAGCGCCAGTTCGGGTTGTGTCGTGCCAAAGGTCCCTGGTCGCGAAGGACCCCCATTTCGTACCGTCGAGACGGACAGTCGCCGCTCGGCGACACGGACATGGAGGTACCGCTATGCGCGCCGTCGTCTATCACGGTCCGGGCAACAAGGCGTGGGAGGAGATGCCCAAGCCGACTGTCATCGACGACACCGACGCCGTCGTGCGCGTCGACGCGGTGACGATCTGCGGCACCGATCTGCACATCCTGAAGGGCGATGTCCCGGCGGTGACGCCAGGGCGAATCCTCGGCCACGAGGCCGTCGGCACCATCGAGTCCGTGGGCAACGGGGTGAAGACCCGCCAGCCGGGCGACCGCGTGCTGGTGTCGTGCATCACGGCGTGCGGGGCCTGCCGCTTCTGCCGGCAAGGGAGCTACGGCCAGTGCCTCGGCGGCGGCGGGTGGATCCTCGGCCACAAGATCGACGGCACACAGGCCGAGTACGTGCGCGTGCCGTTCGCCGACACGTCGACGTACCTGCAACCGGTCGGGGTCACCGACGAGCAACTGCTGATGCTCGCCGACATCCTGCCGACCGGCTATGAGGTCGGCGTCCTCAACGGGCACGTCCAGCCCGGTGACGTGGTCGCCGTGGTCGGCGCCGGACCGATCGGGTTGTCGGTGATGATGGGCGCCCGGCTGTACAGCCCGAGCCATGTCGTGGCCATCGACCTGGCCGACAGCCGGCTCGACGCGGCGAAGCAGTTCGGAGCCGACGTGGTCGTCAACAACGGGCGCGAGGACCCGATCGCGATCGTCAAGGAGCTGACCGGTGGGCTCGGCGCCGATGTCTCTGTCGAAGCCGTCGGTGTGCCGGCGACGTTCGAGCTGGCCGCGGCCCTGGCCCGCCCCGGCGGGCACATCGCCAACGTCGGCGTTCACGGAGAGCCCGCCGCGCTCCACCTCGAGGAGCTGTGGATCAAGAACGTCACGATCATGACCGGGCTGGTCGACACGTACTCGACGCCGACGCTGCTGCGCCTGGCCCAGAGTCACCAGGTCGACGTCGACCGCTTCGTCACCCACCACTTCCGCCTCGACCAGTTCGAGGAGGCGTACGACGTCTTCAGCCGGGCCGCCGAGACCGGCGCCCTCAAGGTCGTCCTCACGCGCGACTGATCTACGGTCGGAGCATGGAACAACACAGGCGGGCTCGTTCATGAAGCCCGGGCGCGTCGTGATGATCGTCGTCGGCGCGTTGCTCGCGGTGATCGGCTTCGCCCTGCTCACCGGCGGCGCGGCAGCCGTGCTGGCGTACGCCACCCAGCGCGACGGCGGCTACTTCCGCACGGGTGAGGTCCGCTTGGCCTCACCCACCTACGCCATCACGTCGGACCGCATCGACCTCGACAGCGAGATCGGTCCGTGGCTCGTGGACCGTGGGGCGCTGGGCACGGTCAGGCTGGAGCTCGATCCGGCCCAGCCGGAGACCCCGGTGTTCGCCGGGATCGGGCCGAGCGACGCCGTCGCCCAGTTCCTCGACGGGGTGAGCTACGACCAGATCCGCGACATCGATCTCTCACCCGACCGGGTGACGTTCCGGCACCATGCGGGCGAAGCGCAACCAGGCCTCCCGCAGGACCAGTCGTTCTGGGTGGCGCAGGTGACGACCTCGGAGGCCAGCGAGCTGGTGTGGAAGGTCGAGTCGGGTGACTGGACCGTCGTGCTGATGAACGCCGACGCCGGCCGCGGCGTCGACCTCGACGCCCGCCTGGGCATCAAGGTCGACTGGCTGCTGCCGGCGGCGATCGCCATCCTCGCCGGCGGGCTCGTCGCGCTGGGCGGCGGAACGGCATTGATCATCGCCGGCACTCGAGGTGCCGCCCCGGCAGCCGAGCCTGAGGCCGTCCCGGCGGCGGCCGCCGCGGGCTGGCCCGCGCCGTCCGCGCCCGCCGCGCCCGCGCCGTCGCCGGTCCGCCTCACGGGTCGACTCGACCCGCAGCTGAGCCGCGGCCTGTGGCTCGTGAAGTGGCTGCTGGCGATCCCCCACTACGTCGTCCTGATGTTCCTGTGGATCGCCTTCGCCGTCGTCAGCGTGATCGCGTTCTTCGCCATCCTGTTCACCGGCCAGTACCCGCGGTCGCTGTTCGACTTCAACGTGGGTGTCCTGCGCTGGAGTTGGCGGGTCGGGTTCTACTCGTTCAGCGCGCTGGGGACGGATCGCTATCCGCCGTTCACGCTGCAGTCGACCGACTATCCGGCCGACCTAACCGTCGATCACCCGGAGCGCCTCTCCCGAGGACTCGTCCTCGTCAAGTGGTGGCTGCTCGCCATCCCGCAGTACTTCGTCATCGGCCTCATGGGCAGCGGGTGGTGGCTCGGCTGGCATGACACCGAGCGACGTTGGTACTCGGCCCAGGGGGGACTCGGCCTGATCGGGCTGTTCGTGCTGTTCGCCGGCGTCGCCCTGCTGGTCCGCGGTCGCTACCCGCAGGGGATCTTCGACTTCGTGCTCGGGATGAACCGATGGATCTACCGCGTCGTCGCCTACGCCGCGCTGATGACCGACCGCTACCCGCCATTCCGGCTCGACCAGGGCGGCGCCGAGCCGACCGCTGGCGCCGCGCCGGCGGCGACCGGAGGACCTGAGTAACACCCGACGCCTCCATCCCCCCACGGGCCCGTGGGTTCACAACGACTCGATGAGCTTCTCGACGCGCTCGTCGCGGCTCTTGAACGGGTCCTTGCACAGCACCGTGCGCTGGGCTTGGTCGTTGAGCTTGAGGTGGACCCAGTCGACGGTGTAGTCCCGTTTG
>JBIOUO010000310.1:0-8162 GCA_044867195.1 Ilumatobacteraceae bacterium | reverse complement strand
AGCTGGAACGAGCCGTCGAGCGTGGCCGAGCGGACGAGCTCGGCATGGCGGAGGTTGCGCTCGAGCCACAGGTCGTAGGCAGCCCGCGGAGCGGACGCGATCCGCACCCCTGGCCGGTCCACGTCATCGACGGATGTGATCGGCGAGTCGGCTGGGACGAGGTAGGTGCACTCGATCTCGCAGTACGGGGCGGTGAAGGCGATGGTCTGCGCACGCGCCGGCTCGGCGCCGATGTTGGCCACGTCCCAGGCGTCAGCCGTGGCGTCGTCGGCGACCTCGCCTGGCGTGGCATAGCGGCGCAGGTCGACCTCGACACCGAGCCGCCGTGACAGCTCGCGGGCCATGTCCGGGGACACACCGGTCGGCGTCCCGTCCGGCTGGCGGCCGCTCACGAGGAGGAAGTTGCTGAGGTTGATCGCCGCGCGCAGCACGCCATGCGGAGCGAGTTGCGCCACAGCGGCGGGCGTCGGATCGGCCGGCGAGATGGACGCCAGCATAGGAAGCCCGCCGACACCCCGACCCCGGCTCCGCCGCTGGTACGGTGCGCGAGGGAAAGACGGCCGGGATGGGCTGATCGATGACGGACACGCTGCGGCTGGAAGGGCCGGTCGAGATCCTCGTGACGCTCGGACTGACGCTGCCCAGCATCAGCGACGCCGAGCTCGACGGCATCCGTCTCGCCGCGCCCCCTGGCTCCACCGTGCGCGTCGCCGAGACGATCGGCGAGGCGGTCGGCACGGCCGGCGGGGCCGAGGTGATTCTCGGGTTCATCCCCAAGCCGCTCTTCGACGCCGCGCCGAAGCTGCGGTGGGTGCATTGCATCGCGTCGGGCATGGACATGTTCCTCTACCCGGAGATGAGAGCGTCGCCCGTGGTCCTGACCGGCGAGAAGGGGCTCGTGGGTGGTCACCTCGCCGACACCGGCTTCGGCCTCCTGCTGGCGCTCACCCGGCAGATCGCGGCGGCGATCCGGCTCGGCCCCGAGAGTTGGAAGCATCGCGAGTCGATGCGCATCGTGGAGGTCGAGCTCGACGGCTTGACGATGGGCATCGTCGGCTTCGGCGGTACCGGGCGGGCGATGGCCCGCCGTGGCGTGGCCTTCGGCATGCACGTGATCGCCTGCGACGTGACGGCCGTTGCGCCGTCCGCCGGGGTTGCCGACGTGTGGACCATGGACCGCCTGGACGAGCTGTTGGGCGCCAGCGACGTGGTGGCGATCGGCGCACCGCTCACGGACGAGACCCGTGGCCTGTTCGACGACGCCCGCCTGGCGGCGATGAAGCAGGGTGCGCTACTGGTGAACGTGACCCGCGGCGAGATCGTCGACGGCGACGCGCTCGTGCGGGGGCTGCGCAGCGGCCACCTCGGCGGTGCCGCGCTCGACGTCGCCCCGATCGAGCCGCTCCCTGCCGATCACGCGCTGTGGGCGTTCGACAACGTGGTGATGACACCGCACACCGCCGGCGCGTCGCAGCTGCGCGGGCCGCGCAACATCGCCCGCTTCTGCGAGAACCTTCGCCGCGCCCGTGTCGGCGAACCACTGCTCGGCCTCGTCGACAAGCAGCTGGGCTACTGACCTTCAAGGAGGATCGATGCGCTACTACTCGTGCGACTCACACGTCGTCGAACCGGCGTCGGTGTTCGACGGCCTCGACACGCAGTTCGGATCACGAGCCCCACGGATCGAGACCGTCGCCGGCAAGGGCGAGTTCATCGTGTTGCCCAAGGCCGGCCGGATCCCGGTCGGCCGGCTGGGGATCGCCGGCCATCGCCTCGACGACCCGGCGACCGACGAGCTGATCGCCCGCGGCTACTCCGGCCTCAACCCGGGGGTGCTCGACCCCACCGCCCGTCTCGACGAGCAGGCTGTCGACGGCATCGTCGGTGAGGTGATGTACCCGAGCCTGAACATGTTCAGCTTCGCCGGCCTCGACACCGACGTCGCCGCCGCGGTGTTCGCCAAGCACAACGACTACATCGTCGACTACTGCTCCGTCGCCCCGGACCGCCTCGTCGGCATCGGCTGCCTGCCGATCCCCGACGTCGGCGCCGCCGTCGCCGAGCTCGAGCGGGCCAGCCGGCGCGGCGTGCGCGGCTTCATGGTCCCTGCCCACGTCGACCCCGCGCGCCCTTACCACCACGCCGACTACGACCGCTTCTGGGCGGCACTGCAAGCGACCGGCGCGCCGCTCACGATGCACATCTTCACCGGGACCGACTGGCTCACCGGCCTCCCCGAGCATTGGGGCCCGCCGAGCACGACCATCAAGGGCTACACCCTCGCTCACACCTCAGTGGCCAACACGCTGGTCGACCTGATCTGCGGGGGTGTGTTCGAGCGCTACCCGGACGTGCGCGTCGTCGTCTCCGAGTTCGAGACCGGCTGGGCCGCGCACTTCCTGCGCCGCCTCGACCACGCCATCTACCGCACGCCGCAGCACGCGGTCGACTACCTCACGATGAAGCCCAGCGAGTACTTCCACCGCAACGTGTCGATCACGTTCGAAGACGACCCGGAGGGCATCGCCACCCGCGACGAGATCGGTGTGGGCAATCTGTGCTGGGGCAACGACTACCCGCACCACGACTCGATCTGGCCGCACTCGATGAGGATCCTGGGCACGATCATGTCCGGCGTCCCGGACGACGAGATCGAGCAGATGTGCTTCGCCAACGCGACCGAGCTGTACCACATCGACGTGTCCAAGCTCCCCGCGTGACCGCGCAGCTGTCGGCCGTGTCGTGCGCCCTTCTGGTTCTACAACTGGGTGGCGACAGTCTCGGATCCGAGACTGTCGCGCCCCAGGAGGCGCGATGAGACCACGGCCACCCAGTTGTGCGGGGGCGCGACGGGGGCGTTCCGGGGGCTCGCGCGCGGCCCCTACACTCGCTCGCGATCCGGCGGCCAGGTCGTCGTCGGGATGCCGAGAGTTGAGCACGGAGGTGCACCGTGACGATGTCTGTTGCTGAGGCGGCGGCCGCCCTGACCGCCGCCGGTTCGCCGTTCGAGCTGGCCGAGGCGCAGATCGATGGCCGGCCGTACCGCGTCTGGAAGAACGCGCAGCCCACGCTGCGGTCGATCATCGAGTCGACCCCAGCCCATGGCGACAAGGTCTACGTCGTGTTCGAGGGCGAGCGCACCACGTTCGCCGAGAACCTTCGGCGGGTGTCCCACGTCGCCCGCTGGCTGGTCGACGACCAGGGCATCCAGAAAGGCGACCGCGTCGCGATCGCGATGCGCAACCTGCCCGAGTTCGTCACCGCCTTCTGGGCCGCCGCCGCAGTGGGCGCCATCGTCGTCCCGCTGAACGGCTGGTGGAGCGGCAACGAGCTCGCCTACGGCCTGTCCGACGCCGGCGCTCGCCTGCTGTTCGCCGACGGCGACCGCGTGCGGCGCCTCGAACCCGAGCTACACAACCTCGGTCTGCAGTCCGTGGTGGTCACCGAGCACGACTCGCCGGGCCCCGGCCAGGTGCCGTTCGCCGACCTCATCGGCCCCGGAGGCGCCGAGCCCCTGCCGGACGTCGCCATCGGGCCGGAGGACCCGGCCACGATCCTGTACACCGGCGGCACCACCGGGCAGCCGAAGGGGGCGCTGGGCAGCCACCGCAGCGTGGCCGGCAGCGTGCTCGGTCTGGCGTTCATGTCCAGCAGCTCCGCCCTCCGGAACACCGGATCGGTTCCCGTCCCTGACCCGAACGTGCAGGAGGCGATGCTCGTCACGATGCCGCTGTTCCACGTCAGCGGGCTGTACTCGGTGGTCATCATGGCCGCCTTCGGCGCCAAGATCGTGCTGATGCGCAAGTGGGACGCCGACACCGCGCTGGCGCTCATCGAGCAGGAGCAGATCACGACGACGGGCGGCGTGCCGACGATGGTGTGGCAGCTCCTCGAGTCACCCGAGATCGACAAGCGCGACCTCTCCAGCCTCAAGGCGCTCGGCGCCACGGGCGCCCCGGTGCAGCCCGACCTGCTGCGCCGCCTGGACGCCAAGATCCCCGGCCGCATCCTCACCAACGGCTACGGCCTGACCGAGACCTGGGGCCTAGTGGCCGTCAACACCGGCGGCGACCTCCTGGCCCGGCCCGACAGCGTCGGCCTTCCGCTGATCACCAACGAGACGATGCTCGTGACGCCCGAGGGAATCGAGGCTCCGCCGGGCGAGACGGGCGAGCTGTGGGTGCGCGGCCAGGGCGTGATGAAGGGGTACTGGAACCGGCCCGAGGCAACCACCACGGTCATCACCGACGGCTGGTTCCACACCGGTGATGTCGCCCGCGTCGACGACGAGGGCTTCCTGTACATCGTCGACCGGATCAAGGACATGGTCATTCGCGGCGGGGAGAACGTGTATTGCGTCGAGGTCGAGTCGGTCCTCGACGACCACCCTGGTATCCACCAGTCCGCGGTCATCGGCGTGCCCCACGACGTCCTCGGCGAGGAGGTCGGCGCGGTCATCGTGGTCGACCCCGACTCGACGATCACCGAGGACGACGTGCGCGCGTTCGTCGGCGAGCGCCTGGCCTCGTTCAAGGTGCCGACTCGGGTCTGGATTCGCACCGAGCCGTTGCCGGTGAGCCCGATCGGCAAGGTCCTCAAGTCGCAGATCCGCGAGGAGGTCTTGAAGCAGGGGTGACGGCGGCGGCCGCCGCTGGTCAGTCCTCCTTGGCGAACCAGCGGACGCGGTCCGACATCGCGTCGATGAACTCCTGCGCCCGTTCCTCGCTGATGTCGGGAGCGGTGTAGGTGTTCGTCATGCACAGGTTGCCGTCGAGGGTCAGGCCGTTGAGGCACATGTACCCGTAGGCGGCGTGGTGGGTGCCGAGCGCCCCCCGCGCGCTACGAACGCGCAGCGAGGTCCCTTCGGTCGGGATGTCGAGAGGGCCGAGGTTGGCGAGCGTGTTGGTGAACAGCGGTGCCGTCGGCGCGCCCGACACCTGCTTGACGAACTCCGAGCCGATGAAGATCCAGGTGTAGTGGGCGTAGCGGTCGATCGCTGCGCTGATCTGGTTCTTGAAGTCGCGGGCGTGATCCCACTCCGACATCGCTCCCAGGTTCGTGTGGCGGCTGTCGGTGACGGCGGCGTAGATTCCCATGTCCTCGATGGCGACCGGCACACGCAGCGCGTCGCGGATGTCGAGGGTCGACGTGACCACGATGTTGTCGTCGGGCGACGGCTTGAGCACGTCCTGCGTGGCCAGTATGGCGGAGGCGCCGAGCACGCCGAACACCGTCGTCCCGTTCGCGCGGGCGTTGGTGCGCATGCGCGTCACGACGTCGGCGGGGAACCCGAACGGCGTCATCCGGCTCACCTTGGGCGCGGTGGAGTCGCCTCGTTCCGACGGCCACGGGATCGGGGCGGGGAACTCCGCCGCCCGGGCCAGGTGCTCGGCGACCAGCTTCTGTCCCACGTCGGGCGTGCACCAGTCCGGCAGCAGATCCTCGACCGCGGGCCTGATCTCGCTCATCTTGAGGTTGGGATCACCGTCTTCGCCGCGGACCAGCGCCTCGTACTCGTTGAGCATGTCGCGGCAGAACCGGAACAGCGACCGGCCGTCGCAGAACGTGTGCGCGCATGACAGGAGCAGCTCGCCGCCCTGCCCGTCGGCCATCAGCAGTTGCGCTCGGATCGGCGGCGTGCCGTCGACGCCGAGCTGGGTGGTGAGCTCGTCGCCGAACAGGCCGATCCACTCGGTGGGGTCGTTGCGCTGGCGCACGGTGAACGAGGCGGGCGGCGAGCCCTCCTCGAGGCTGAGGTACGGCCATTCGCCCTCCCCGGTCGCCGGGATCACGGTCTGCAGCAGCGGCCGGTTGGCGATCATCTGGCGGAACGCCCGCTCCATCAGGGCGGGGTCGACGGGTCCGTCGAACTCGAAGACGCGAACGAGATGCGACGAGGCGTAGGCCTTGTTCAACAGGTAGACGAGGTACTCAGAGGCGCCGAGGTCCCTCACCCGGCCCGAGGACTTGGACGTCTCGGTGGCTTGCTGCGACATGGTTCCCCCTTCGAAGCAGACAACGGGATCGGACAGTACCCCAGGTTGGACGGTCCACCCCCAGCCCGCTCGCCGGTACTCACCACGCGGGGAACAGGTCGACCGCCGGGTCGACCACAAGCGGCGAGCTGGCGCTGCCGTCTGGCCTGGCGGTGACGATGTCGAGGTCGAGCCACCAGGTCGCGCTCGACGCGAACGCGATCGTCGATCCGTCGCTCGACCACGCCGGCATGATGTCGAGGCCAGCGTTGCGGGTCACTCGAGTCAGCGACCCGCCGGTGTCGGCCATCGTGTAGATCTCGAAGTTCAACAGCCCGTCACGGTTCGTCGAGAAGGCGATCGTCGTGCCGCTCCACGCCGGGTCGGTGTCCACGGCGAACGAGGTCGTCAGCCTCGTTGGCGACGAGCCGTCGGCGTTCATCGTGTAGATGTCGCCGTTGCCGCTGCGGGTGCTGGTGAACGCCAGCCGATCGCCCGCCGGCGACCACGCCGGCAGCAGGTCGGCGCCGCGGTTCGTCGTCAGCCGCTGCACGTTCGAGCCGTCGGCCGCCATCACGTAGATGTCCCAGTTGCCACCGGGTCCGCGGTTGCTGGCGAAGGCGATCCGCTGACCGTCCGGCGACCAGGCCGGCGACGTGTCAATCGCCCGATCGTCTGTCAGCCGCGTGACGTCCGTGCCGTCGCGGTCCATCACGTAGACGTCGACGTTGCCACCGCGCGTGCTGGTGAACACCACGCGGTCGCCGGACGGCGACCACTCCGGCTCGGCGTCGACCGCCGGGTCCGATGTCAGCTGCACCGGCGGGCCACCGGTCGGATCGACGGCGTAGATGTCGCCGTTGCCGGTGCGCGTGCTGGCGAACAGCAGCGGGCGGGCGACCGTCAACGTCCCGGCCAGCGTCGCCGAGCTGGGCTCGTAGATCGCGTCGTCGGGAACCGCGAAGCCGAGCGCCGGGTTCGAGCCGAACGAGGCGTCGACGGTGTACGTGCCGGGGCTGAGCGGCTGCCCGTTCGGCATCGAGACGGCACCGAGCGCGGCCTGCCCGCGGAATCCCGTGGTGCGGGCGACCACGACCGGAGGCCCGTTGGCCGGAGTGACACGGAACAGGATCGTGCGGTCGGCCACCGGCGCGTTGCTGCTCGTGGTGAGCGTCGCCGCGATCCCCGTGTCCCCACCGACGACCGGCGCCGTGGCGGCGGCGAGCGTGAGTGTCGTCGGCAACTTCGTCACGGTGAGCGGCTGCGCGGCTGACGACGATGCGTGGGTGGGGCTACCGCCGAAGGCCGCCCGCAGGTCGGCGGCGCCGGGCGGGGTGAGGACCGGAACGTCGACGGTGGCGACACCGTTGCTGTCCGTCACGACGGAGACCGCAGTCCCGCCGATCGAGAACTGGACGGCCTCGCCCGCGAGCGGAGCCTGCCCGTCGGTCAGCGTGGCGCTGACCGGCACGACCGAGCCATACGGGACCGCTGCCGGCGCGGTGAGGGCCAGGGACGTCGGGGGGAGCGGCTGCGGCGCGATCTGGATCGCCGGCGGGATCTGCCCCGGCCGGTACAACGCGCCGAGGTTGTCGTCCACGCCGACCAGCCCGACGCCGTTGGCGGCCTGCACCAGGAACTCGATCTCGCTCGGAGTGACACCGTGCAGCGTGCCGGTCCACAGCGTCGAGTCGACCGGGTCCTGGGCGAGGTCGAGTGACTCCCACTGCCCCGCGGTGACGCCGGTATAGGTCACCCACACCTGCTGCATGCCCGCCGCCGGCTCGCCGACGGCGTGGATGCGGAACTCGACGTCTGCGCCGTCGACATCGGCATCGACCCGGGCGATCGTCGGCGGTGCGGCGAGGGCCGGCGATCCGCCAGGGAACGACGTGACGTAGTCGCTGTAGAACAGCCGCAGCGTGGCGCTCGAGAACTGGCGTTCCACGTCCGTCAGCGACCCCGGCGCGTCGCTGCGGTACTGCGCGGGCGTGAGCATCAGCTTCGTCTCCGGCCCGTCACCCTGCAGGCCGCCGAAGTAGTTGACGCTCCACAACCGTGCCGGATAGAAGGCCGACGAGACGAACGCCGTGTGCGGGCTGTTGAGCTCGGTGGCTGGCGCACCGGTCAGCGGCGTGACGCCGGAGGTATCGGTGAAGCTCCCGCCGCGGAACCCGACGCCGCGCA
>JBIOUO010000309.1:0-9424 GCA_044867195.1 Ilumatobacteraceae bacterium | reverse complement strand
GGGATGGAGATCGTCGAGCCGATCATGGGCGTCGCCCACTGGCGACCAGAGGTGGCGATCGCGCCGGAAGACGTCATCGTCCGCTTCGAGGACGGGTGGCCGGTGGCCCTCAATGGCGAGCACTTCGCCGACCAGGTGGCGCTGGTCGTGGCGGCCAATGCGATCGGGGGTCGCCACGGCCTCGGGATGAGCGACCAGATCGAGAACCGCATCATCGAGGCCAAGAGCCGCGGCATCTACGAGGCGCCGGCGTTGGGCCTGCTGCACATCGCCTACGAGCGGCTGGTCACGGCGATCCACAACGAGGCGACGATCGAGAACTACCGCACGATGGGCCGGCGCCTCGGGCGGCTGCTGTACGAGGGACGGTGGTTCGACCCGCAGAGCCTGATGCTGCGCGAGCCGCTGCTGCGCTGGGTCGGCGCGGCCGTCACCGGCGAGGTCACGCTGCGGTTGCGGCGCGGCGAGGACTACTCGATCCTCGACACGACCGGGCCGCACCTCACGTACGCGCCCGAGCGGCTGTCGATGGAGAAGGTCGACGGCGCCGCGTTCGGCCCGCTCGACCGCATCGGCCAGCTGACGATGCGCAACCTCGACATCGAGGACTCCCGCCGCAAGCTCGACGTCTACCGCGCCAGCGGCACCCTCGGCACCGGCACCGTCCCCGAACTCGAGCCCTAACCATTGGAGTGTTTCCGCCGATGGAGTGTTTCGCCGGGGTGGCCCCCTCGGGAAACACTCCAACCGGGGAAACACTCCAACGGAGTCAGCGGCGGATCGCGTCGATCAGGGCGGCGAGGAGGCGGGTGCGGTCGAGCATCGTCGGGATCTCGGCGTACTCGTGGTCGGTGTGGGCGCCGGCGCCGGTGACGCCGAGGCCGTCGAGCGTCGGGATGCCGAGGGCGGCGGTGAAGTTGCCGTCGCTGCCGCCGCCGACCGCCGCGCCGAACGGTTCCGGCAGTCCAAGATCGGCGGCGACCTTGCGGGCGAGGGCGAACAGCTCGGCCGTGGCCGCCTCCGGCATCGGCGGCCGGTTGAGCCCGCCGAGCACCTCGATCCCGGCTGCCGGGTCGGCCGGCGCCAGGGCGGCCATCGCCTCCTCCAGCCGGTCGGCCTCGGCCAGCTCGGTCACGCGCACGTCGACGCGCACGCGCGCCTCGGCCGGCACGACGTTGTCCGCGGTCCCCGCATGGGCGATCGTCGGCGTCACGGTCGTGCCGCGCTCGGGACATCCGAGGGCGGCGATCGCCAGCACCTGATGGGCTGCCTCGACGAGCGCGTTGACGCCCTTCTCCGGTTCCAACCCGGCATGGGCGGCGCGGCCGTGGATGACGACCTCGAACCCTCCCGTGCCCTTGCGGGCGACCTTGAGGGCGGCGCCGTCCGCCGCCGGCTCGAGCACGAGCACCGCCCCGCACGCTTTGGCCCGCTCCTCGATCAGCGCACGGGACGCGCCCGACCCGACCTCCTCGTCGGCGGTCACGAGCAGCTCGACCCCAGAGCGGTCGGCGAGCGACGCGACCGCGTGGATGCCGAGCACGATCCCGCCCTTCATGTCGAACACGCCCGGACCGGTGATCCGGCCGCCGGCGACCGTGTACGGCCGCGCGGCGAGTGCCCCGCGAGCGAACACCGTGTCGTGGTGGCCGACAAGCAGCACCCGCGGCTCACCGCCACCGCGCCAGTGGACGTGCGGCCCGGCCGGGCTGGGGACCAGCTCGGCAGGTGAGCCCAGTCGCCGCGCCATCAGGGCCGCCACGGCCGCCGCCGACTCCTCGATCGCCGCAATGTCGAGCGACGGCGACTCGACCTCGACGAGCGCGCGCAGGTCGTCGAGGACGACGTCGAGGTCGCGGTCGAACGTCACCGGCGCCAACGTACCGGTCTGTCACGCCTCCGAACTGGGTGGGTAGCGTGACGACTGCTGTCACGCTGCCCACCCAGAACGCGATTTGGCAGTGATCCCGCCCAGATCGCGGGGTCCACCCGGAGGCCGGCCGCCGGCTTGTGGTCGACTGGTGGTGATGGGCGACGTGGACCAGCGCGCCGAGCTGGCGGCATTCCTGCGCGCCCGGCGCGAGGCGCTGTCGCCCGAGCAGGTCAAGCTCCCCCGCGGCCGGAGCCGGCGCACGCCCGGCCTGCGACGCGAGGAGGTGGCGCTGCTGGCCGGGGTGTCGGTCACCTGGTACACGTGGCTCGAGCAGGGGCGCCGGATCAACGCCTCGACCGACGTGCTGCGCTCGATCGGGCGCGCCCTGCGCCTCGACGACGCTGGCCAGGATCATCTCCTGTCGCTCGCCCGGCCGGTCTCACCGGACGGGGCGGCGATGACGTCGCCCGAGGCGGTGCCCTCCGCGCTACGACGGTTGATCGAGGCGTTCGAGCCGGCGCCCGCCTACGTCCTCGGCCCGCACTGGGAGTTCGCCGCGTGGAACGCGGCCGAAGCACGCCTGTACCCGCCGCTCGAGCGGCTCCACGGCGTCGAGCGCAATCTGATCTGGGTGCTGTTCGCTCGCGAGGACGCGCGGCGCCTGATCGTCGACTGGGACATCCACGCCCGCCAGGCGCTGGCCGAGTTCCGCGCCGCCACGACGGCGGTGCGCCGCGACCCGGCGATGACCGAGCTGGTCGACCGCCTGGCGGAGGTCAGCGTCGAGTTCCGGGCGTGGTGGCCGGAGCACGACGTCGCCCGCTTCGAGACCCGCCTGCGCCGCTTCGACCATCCCCGCGCCGGCATCCTGACGTTCGAGTACCAGCAGCTGACCCCGGCCGAGTGGCCCACCCTGCGCGTCGTGGTCCAGCTCCCGGTGCCCGGAGACGACTCGGCGCAACGCCTCTCCGTGGTCCACGACGCCTTCTGACACGAGGACCCCAACCGATCCCACGCCTCGCCACGACCCCAGATCGCGAGAGCAGCTCTCGGTCAGGGTCCGCACGATCAACCGGCGACGGTGCCACGAGACCCGCCTAGAGTCGCCCCGTGCGTCTCGTCGCGCTCACGGTGCTCGCCTTGATCGGCAACGCGATCGGCATCATCGTCGCCGCGGCGATCCTCGACGACATGACACTGAACGGCGCCGCGTTCATCGTCGACGTCGCGATCTTCACGGTGACATTCGTCATCGTTCAGCCGCTCACCGTCAAGACCGCGCTCCGGCACTCCTCGACGCTGGCGGGCGGCTCGGCGCTCCTCGCCACGCTGATCGCCCTCGTCGTCAGCGACCTGCTGTCGGACGGGTTGTCGATCAGCGGCGCGACGACCTGGTTGCTGGCCACGCTCATCGTGTGGGTCGCCGCACTGCTCGCCGGGGTCCTGCTCCCGATGATCATGTTCAAGAAGGCGCTCGGGCGGGCACCGGGCGCACGTGCCCGCAGCGGCACCACCTGGCCGTGACGCCTGATTCCACATCGTCGGCACGATGATCCAGATCGGCGGGCCGCCCAACCCGAGGAGCTGCGTCAGGATCCGCGACCGGCCGGCGACCAGTCATCGGTGAGCTCGTCGCGACGTGGCGGATCGGCACCGCGGCGGCCCACCACCACCCCTGCCACGGCGTGGGCCGCGCGGACGGCCGCCGTGAGCACGTCGAAGTCACCGAGCTCGGCCCGATGCCGTCCGCCGGCTCGCCACCACGACACGAACCCGGCCGTGAACGCGTCGCCTGCGCCGATCGTGTCGACGACCGCAACCGGGTCGACGGGCACGTCGCGCAACCCGCTGGCGGTGACGATCGTCGTCGCCACCCCGCCGGCGGTCACCAGCACGGCCTGGGGGCCGTGATCGAGCAGCTCGGCGGCGGCGACCGAATGGGCGACGGCGGGACGTATCCAGCTCAGGTCCTCGTCACTCGCCTTCACGACGTCAGCCCTCGCCAGCACCCGATGCAGCCTGGCGACGTAGGCCGGCGGGTCCTCGATCGCCGTCGGCCGGGCGTTGACGTCGACGATCACCAACACCTCGTCGGCGAGCGCCAGGATCATCGACTCGATCGCCGTGGCCATCGGCTCGAGGACGAGCCCCAGCCCACCGGTGACGAACGCCTGACACCCGTGGCCGAGCGAGATCGGCGTGAGCAACGGGGCGCTCGTGCCGTCGAGGTAGAAGCGGTACGTCGCCCCGCCGACGCCGTCGAGCTGGGCGACGGCAAGCGTCGTCGGGCGCTCGGTGCGCTGCAGCAGATCGGCAGCGACACCCGACCCGGCGAGCCCGGCGGCCAGGCGGGCACCGAAGCCGTCCGTCGACAGCGTGGCGAGGAGTGCGGTCGGCGCGCCGAGGCGGGCGCACCCCCGGGCGACGTTGTACGGCGCTCCCCCAGGCGTCGCGACGAGCTGCTCGCCCGACACGACGAGGTCCACCAGCGCCTCCCCGGCAACGACGATCACGGCCGGCATGTTCGCGCAGTACGGTCACAGCGGATGGACGGTGATTCGATGGACACGGTCTCCGACGCGATCCGCCGGCTGCAGGCCGACGGGTACACCGGCAACTGGTTCGCCAACCCCGCGCACGACCTCGAGTGCAACGAGACCGGCGAGGTGTGCGATCCGAGCGAGGTGCAGATCGACCACATCCTGCGCTTCGAGGGGCAGTCGGACCCCGGCGACATGACGATCCTGTTCGCGCTCCGCGCGCCGTCGGGCGATCGCGGCCTGTACACCGCCCCGTTCGGGTCGGACATGCCACCCGAGGACGTGGACGTCATCCAGCACATGCAGCACCAGGCCGCCGACGGATCGCTGGACGAGTGACCGAGCTGCCGTCGCACGATGACACCGTGCACCAATGAGCGCCGGCGTTGACGGACGTCGCTGACCGACCTGTGCTCGCCACATACGAGCTGGCGGACCGGTTCCGGCTCGAGGACGGGCGGGTGTTCCTGTCCGGCGTGCAGGCGCTGGCCAGGCTGCCGGTCGACCAGTTGCGGATCGATCGCCGCCGCGGCCTCAACACCGCGGCGTTCGTCTCTGGCTACCAGGGCTCGCCGGTCGGCACGTTCCAGGAGGAGGCCTCGGCCGCCGCGGCGACCGTGCCCGACCTGCCGATCGTGATCCGGCCCGGCGTCAACGAGGAGCTGGCGGCAACCTCGGTGATGGGCAGCCAGCTCGTCGACACGCTCGACGACAAGCGCTTCGACGGCGTCGTCGGCGTGTGGTACGGCAAGGCGCCTGGGCTCGACCGCGCCGGTGACGCCATCCGCCACGGCGTGTTCGCCGGCACGTCCCGCTACGGCGGCGTGCTGGCGATCGTCGGCGACGATCCGACGGCGAAGTCGTCGACGCTGCCCAGCTCCAGCGACGCCACGCTCGTCGACCTGCACATGCCGATGCTGTTCCCCGGCGACGTGCAGGAGGCGCTCGACCTCAGCCGCCACGCGATCGCGCTGTCCCGCACATCCGGGATCTGGGTCGGGCTGAAGCTCGTCACGCCTGTCGCCGACGGCACCGGCACCGTCGACGTGCACCCCGACCGCGTGCGGCCGGTCATGCCGACGATGGAGGTCGGCGGCACGGTCTTCGTGCCCCGGCCGACCGGCCGCCTGATCACGCCCTACACGCTGGACATGGAGCGCGAGTTCGAGCAGGTTCGCTCCGAGCTGGCTCGCCGCTACGGCGCCGCCAACCACCTCAACCGGGTGACCGTGTCGACGGATCGGGACTGGATCGGCATCGCCGCCAGCGGCCACACCTACCACGAGCTGCGCGAGGCGCTCGTGCTGCTCGGATTGGCCGACGACGACGCGCTGCGCGCGGCCGGCGTGCGCCTGTTCCATCTCCTCATGCCGGTGCCCGTGGACGACGCCCAGATCCGGGACTTCGCCCACGGCCTCGCCGAGGTGCTCGTCGTCGAGGAGAAGAACCCGACGCTCGAGCTGCTGATCAAGAGCGCGATGTACGACTCCAGCGAGCGGCCTCGAGTCGTCGGACGCCACGACGAGCACGGCGCGCCGCTCGTTCCCGGCACCGGCATGCTCGACGCTGACCGCCTCCTCGAGCCGGTGCGGCGCCGCCTGGCCGCGCGGATCGGCGACGAGCGGCTGCGGCCGTTGCCGCCGACGCCTGAGCCGTCACGAATCCCGCTCACCGTCACCCGCACGCCCTTCTACTGCAGCGGCTGCCCGCACAACCTGTCCACACGCGTCCCGGCGGGGACGCTGGTCGGCGGCGGCATCGGCTGCCATGCGATGGTCGCCCTGATGGAGCCCGAGCGGGTCGGCGACATCGCCGGCCTGACGGCGATGGGCAACGAGGGCGCGCAGTGGATCGGGATGGCCCCGTTCGTCGAGCGCGACCACCTCGTGCAGAACATGGGCGACGGCACGTTCTTCCACTCGGGCTCACTGGCGCTCCGCGCCGCGGTCGCCGCTGGCGTCGACATCACCTACAAGCTGCTGTACAACGGCACGGTCGCGATGACCGGCGGGCAGGACCCGCAGGGCCAGATGACCGTGCCGGAGGTCGTCCAGTCGCTGCTGCTGGAGGGCGTCAGCCGGGTCGTCGTCACCTCGGACGACCCAGCGCGGTGGGACGGCGCCGACTTCGGGCCGCTCGCCGGCGGGCGGGTGGCCGTACTCGACCGGACCGGGCTGATCGAGGCCCAGCTCGAGCTCGCCGCGACGCCGGGGGTGACGGTGCTGCTGCACGACCAGCGGTGCGCCGCCGAGCTGCGCCGCGACCGCAGCCGCGGCGTGGTCGCCAAGCCGACGTTCCGGGTCGTCATCAACGAGCGCGTGTGCGAAGGCTGCGGCGACTGCGGCGACAAGAGCAACTGCTTGTCCGTGCAGCCGATCGACACGCCGTACGGGCGCAAGACGCGGATCCACCAGACGAGCTGCAACTTCGACCTGTCGTGCCTGCAGGGCGACTGCCCCGCGTTCGCCACCGTTCATGCTCCAAGTTCGGCGAGCGGCAGAGCCGCCCGCCTCACCTCCCGGGTTCGCCGCCGCCGCTCCGCAGGGGCGCTCACCGAGCTCCAGACGAGGGCACCCGGGACGACCGACGACCCGGCGGCCGGGCTCCCCGACCCCGTGCCGGTGGTGCCGGAGGACTCGTTCACCGTGCGCCTGTCAGGGATCGGCGGGACCGGTGTGATCACGGTCAGCCAGGTGCTCGGCACGGCGGCGATGCTCGACGGCTTCGCTGTCCGCGGCCTCGACCAGACCGGGCTGTCGCAGAAGGCGGGCCCGGTCGTCAGCGACCTACGCCTCAGTCGCCGCGATGTGCCGGCGTCGAACCACGCCAACGCCGCGGGCGTCGACTGCCTGCTGGCGTTCGATCTCCTCGTCGCCGCCGGCGACACCCACCGTGCCGGCGCCGACCGCCGCCGCACGGTCGTCATCGGGTCCAGCACGCCGACGCCGACCGGCGCGATGGTGACCCAACCGACGACGTCGTATCCGAACCTGAACGCACTCACGGGCCGGCTCGACGAGGTCTCGCGGTCCGGCCACAACCGCTATGTCGACGCCGCCGGCTTGGCCACCGGACTGTTCGGCGACGCCACGGCGGCCAACGTGCTGCTGCTCGGCGTCGCCGTGCAGTGCGGCGCGATCGCTGTCGCCCCGCAGCACATCGAGCGGGCGATCGAGCTCAACGGCGTCGCTGTCGCCCGCAACATCGCTGCCTTCCGCTGGGGCCGGCGCTGGGCGGCGCTGCCCGATGAGGTCGAGCAGGCGGCGGGGATCGCCGGCGCGCCACCGCCCGAGACGTTCGAACAGCTCGTCGAACGGCTGGCCGCCGATCTGGTCGACTACCAGTCCGCGCGCTACGCCCGCCGGTTCCGTGACGTGGTCGCCGTTGCCCGCGATGCCGAGCGGCGCGTCGATTCGGGGAGCACCGCGTTCGCCACGGCCGTCGCGTTCTTCGGTCACAAGCTGATGGCCTACAAGGACGAGTACGAGGTCGCCCGGCTGCTGCTGGCGCCCGCGGCGCGGGCGCAGTACGAGGCCACCGGCGGGCCCGGCACGACGGTGACCTGGCGGCTGCACCCGCCGGCGCTACGGGCGGCAGGGATGCGCCAGAAGATGAAGTTCGGCCCGCGGAGCCGGCCGGTGATGGCGGCGCTCGCCCGCTCCAAGCGGGTGCGCGGCACGCTCGCCGACCCGTTCCGCTGGGCTGAGGTGCGGCGGGTCGAGCGGGCGATGATCCCGGAGTACGAGCACGCGGTGCGGCGGCTGGCTGCCGGGCTGACCGCGGCCAACCTCGACGAGGCGCTCGCCATCGCCTCGCTCCCCGACCAGGTCCGCGGCTACGAGCACCTCAAGCTCACTCGCGCCGCCCGCTACCGCGACGAGCTGCAAGATCGCCTCGAAGCGTTCACCTGAGCGCAGGTTGGTGACCGCTTGGGCCCCCGTCCGCAGCGAGGTTGGGTGGTCGGTCGAGCGTCGCGCCGCCAGGAGAAGCGAGACACGCCGAGTCAGGCAAGTCTGCGAGCCGAGCGAGGCCATCGTTACGTGAGCGGTTGATCCATCGCCCCGACGAGGGCGGCGCCGACGATCCCGGCCTGGTTCTCCAGCGCAGCAGGAACGATCTCGACGCCGGCGTCGATCAGCGGGACCCACTTGTCGGCCCTCCGGCTGGCCCCGCCACCGACGACGATCAGTTCCGGTGAGAACAGGGCGACGACTGCCTTCAGGTAGCGCTCGACGCGCCGCGCCCACTCCTTCCACGACAGCTTCTCGCGGTCACGGATCGACGCCGCGGCCCTCGACTCGGCGTCGCGGCCGTCGACCTCGAGGTGGCCGAGTTCGGTGTTCGGCACGAGGACCCCGTCGACGAACATGCCCGAGCCAATGCCGGTGCCGAACGTCAGCACGATCACCACGCCGCGCTGATCGCGCCCTGCGCCGAAGCGCACCTCCGCCAGCCCGGCCGCGTCGGCGTCGTTGACGACGTGCACGTCGGCCCCGACCGCCTTCGAGAACAGCGCATCGGCGTCGATGTGCATCCACGACTTGTCGACGTTCGCCGCGCTGTGGATCACGCCATGGCGCACGACCCCCGGGAACGTCACGCCGATCGGCCCCTCCCACTCGAAGTGGGCGACCAGCTCGGCGACGACGGGCGCCATCGTGTCGGGCGTCGCCGGCCTGGGCGTCAGGATCTTGAACCGCTCGCCGAGCAGCTCCCCGCTGTCGAGGTCGACCGGCGCGGCCTTCATCCCCGACCCACCGATGTCGATCCCGAACGACGATGCGCGCGTCACGCCAGCGCACCGTACCCGGCCACGTCGGCTGGTGTGCACGGCGCCGGATGTGAATGAGCGCCGGACCGTTGCTCAAGTCGACGAACGCGTTGGAGTACACGTTGTCGACCGTCGGGACGCGGAACGCGTCGAAGCACGGATCAGCCGGTAGGCGTTGGTGGGCGGACGTGTTGAAGCCGGTGTACCTGGCGTTGCCGGCGTCGACGGCTTGGACGAACA
>JBIOUO010000308.1:0-6460 GCA_044867195.1 Ilumatobacteraceae bacterium | reverse complement strand
CCACCAGTGACGGCCGTAGTCGAAGCCCCGCTCGTGGTCGTGGGCGACGATCGTGCGAGCGTGGTCGACCCAGCTCGCCGGGAGCACGCGTTGGTCGCCTGCCACGCCGTCGCGCAGGTAGAGCTCGCCGAAGCGGGCGAACTGCCGGGCCGGCGCATGGACATACGACGAGGCGACCCACGTGCCGGCCTCGTCGAAGCGGGGCTCGGCGTCGGGCATCCCGATCGGTGTGAACAGGCGCTGGTCGAGGAACGCCCGCATCGAGGTCTCGCGCTCGGCCGGCGAGCCACTTGACCCGCCGACGACCGCATCGCCGATGATGCGGCTGATGATGTTCGTGGTGCCCGACGAGTAGCTCCACACGGTGCCCGGCGGATGCAGCAACGGCTGCTCTGCGGCGAACGCGGCGTGATCCAGCGACCCCGACCCGTACAGCATCTCGATCACGTCGGACGACTCGCCGTCGACGTAGTCCTCGACGAACGACAGCCCCGACCGCATCTCCAGCAGGTCGAGCAGCGTGATCGCCTCTTTCGGCGTGCCCCGCCACTCGGGCACCGGCGCCGGCTCGAGAGGATCGAGGCGCCCGTCGGCGACGAGCAGTCCGACGGCAGCGTGGGCGATCGATTTGGCGATGCTCCACGAGATCAGCGGCGTCGCCGCGGAGATCGGCGCCTCCTCGGGCTCGAACAGGGTCGCCGGGCGTACGCCGTAGCGCTCGAGGATGATCTCGCCGTGCTGGACGACGACGAGAGCGAGCGACGTGCCGTCCTCGGCCGGCCGGGCGAACAGCTCGTCGGCTTGCCGTTCGAGGGCCGCGCGCCCGTCGGCCATCGGGGTCACCGCGCCACAGTAGGGGCCGCCGTGATTCCCGAGCCGGAGGTACCCATCGGTAGCCTCGCCGATGTGACCGCGACCCGTGATCTCGCCACCGCGGCCGAGGCCGTCGCCGTCGCCGAGGGCGTGGTCGGCGCGGCCGTCAGCCACCTCAACGCCAGCGGCGGCCCCGATGCGAATCAGGTGCTCGCCTACGACGTCGCCCACGCCGCGTCCGGTGCGGCGACCGCACGGGCGCTGCTCGACTATGGCGCCAAGGGCGACGTCGAAGCCCGGATCACCTGCGCCTTCGTCGCCGACATGATCCACGATCTGGTCACGCGCCTCGTCGGCCGGGAGGCGCTGTGGGGCGTGCAGGCCGCCGACCTCGCACCGGCCGCCGAGGTCGTCAACGCCTACCGTGACCCGGAGCTCATCGCCGCCCTGGCGGAGACGCCCGGTGCCCGCCACCTCGACGCCGACATGGAGCTGGTCCAGGACACGTTCCGGTCGTTCGCCACGAACGTCGTCGCCCCGCAGGCCGAGCACGTCCACCGCACCAACGGCGACGTGCCGGAGGACGTCATCGAGGGGCTCGCCGAGATCGGCGCCTTCGGCCTGTCGGTGCCCGCGGAGTACGGCGGTTACAGCGAGGGCGGCGACAGCGAGTACCTGGCGATGGTCGTGGCCACCGAGGAGCTGAGCCGGGCCAGCCTGGGCATCGGCGGCTCGCTCATCACCCGCCCTGAGATCTTGACGCGGGCGCTGGTGAAGGGCGGCACCGAGGAGCAGAAGCTGCACTGGCTGCCGAAGCTGGCCGCGGCCGAGGTGATGGCGGCGGTCGCCGTGACCGAGCCGGACTACGGCAGCGACGTCGCCGGCCTCAAGGTCACCGCTACGCCGGCCGAGGGACCCGATGGTGCGCCGGGGTACGTCATCAACGGCGTCAAGACCTGGTGCACGTTCGCCGCCCGGGCCGACGTGCTGATGCTGCTCGCCCGCACCGATCCCGACCGCGCCGCCGCCCACCGCGGGCTGAGTCTGTTCATCGTGCCCAAGCCGCGGGGCGACGGCCACGGCTTCCAGTTCACCCAGGACGGCGGCGCCGCCGGCCGGGTCGGCACGATGGAGGGTCGGCCGATCGACACGATCGGCTACCGCGGGATGCACAGCTACGAGGTCGCCCTGCAGGACTGGTGGGTGCCGGCCGACCATCTGATCGGCGGTCCCGGCGGCCTGGGGCGCGGCTTCTACCTGCAGATGGAGGGGTTCGAGAACGGGCGCCTGCAGACCGCGGCTCGCGCGATCGGCGTGATGCAGGCGGCGTACGAAGCGGCGCTGGAGTACGCCCGCCACCGCACCGTGTTCGGCGCGCCGATCGTCGACTACCAGCTGACCCGCGCCAAGCTCGGGCGGATGGCCGTGCTGATCCAGGGCGGGCGGCAGTTCATGTACCACGTCGCGACGATGATGGCCAAGGGCCAGGGGGCGACCGAGGCGAGCATGGTCAAGGCCTACGTCTGCAAGGCAGCGGAGTGGGTGACGCGGGAAGCGATGCAGATCCACGGCGGCTTCGGGTATGCGGAGGAGTACACGGTGAGCCGGTTGTTCGTCGACGCCAGGGTGTTGTCGATCTTCGAAGGCGCAGACGAGACGCTCTGTCTCAAGGTCATTGCGCGACGCCTCAAGTAGGGCAAGCGAACTGTCCGGTCTCCAGCGACGGCATCGCCCACGCCTCGCCCCATGCGCTGGGCGGGATTCGTATCTGGGCGGGAATCGTTCCGGAATCCGAGACGATTCCCGCCCAGAAGCCCATCTGGGACGATTCCCGCCCAGTTCGCGGGCACGGTCGGTCGCGTCAGGCGATACGACGCGCCACCCCAACAAGAGATGGCGTGGATCACGTAGTCATCGACCTCGTCGGCGACGACGCTGACGTCGGGACCTCCGGCCCTAGTTGCCGCGGCACGCGGGTGACAGCGTCGGTCCTGTCGAGGAGGACGCCCGTGAAGATACTGATTTTGGGGTCGCGTGCGGGAGGTCCGGCGAACGGGGCGGTCGGTGAGCTCGCCGCCGGTCATCAGATCGTGCGGTGCGACACGCCTGATGGTCGCTATCCGTGTCGCGGGCTGGCAGCCGGCGGCGAGTGCCCCCTCGACGAACACGTCGATGTGGCCGTCCTGATGCCGGAGTTCGGAACGTACGACGTCGAACACGGCGCCATCTGCGCGGTACGCAACCGGGTGCCAGTCGTCGTGTTCGACCCCGCGGGCGCCGGCGCGCCGGACCCGATCTCGTCTTGGACGACGGCAGCCGGTCCCGATCTGCTCGACGAATGCGAGCGCGTCGCCCACGACGGGCACGCCCACGCCCAGGCGATCGTGAGTCGCCTGGTCGAGCTCGAGGTGGTCGCGCCGACCGAGCTGCAGCAACCCGACGGCACCATCGCGATCGCCGTACGGCGAGACGCCAACCGCCTATGGCTGACCATCGAGCTCGCCGATTCCGAGCGCGATCGCCAGGCCGAGATCGTGCGGGCGGCCAGCCAAGCGCTCCGCGACTTCGACCGGCGACCCGCCGTCATCGACGTCAGCGTACGTTCCGGTCCACGCGAGGATCTGAGCCACCGCCGCAGCGGGGTCGGCGGTCCAGCCGTGGCCGGCGCGGCGCCCGCTTGAGGGTATTCCGTCCGGAATTCCTGGCATCGATGGGCTGGGCTTCTGGGCGGGAATCGTCTCGGATTCCGGGACGATTCCCGCCCAGATTCGAGTCCCGATTAGGCCTGGCCGGATCGATGAACCAGCTCGGCGAGCGACTTCATCCGCTCGACGTTCAGGCCTGGGTGATCGTCGTAGGGGTCGAGCAGGATCGGGTGCAAACCGGCCGCAGTGGCGCCGACTACATCCATCGTGACGGAATCGCCGACGTAGGCGATGCGGTCCCGCCGGGCCTCGGGGAAGTGAGCCTCCGCATGCTCGAAGATCGCCGGGTTCGGCTTGGCCACCCCGACGAGGTGGCTGTCGACGATGCACCGCACGGCCGTCCCCGGGCCCTCGCCGACCTGGCAGATCGCTGACCGCCGCAGCACGGCCTCGATCTGCCCGGACGCGTTGGACACCACGCCGAGCGGCATCCTCGCCGCCGCCAGCGCGGCGAGCGCCGTCACGCTCTCGGGGATCGCCCAGCGCCAGAGCAGGGCTGTGCGGGTGTGGCCGAGCGCGGTCGCGGCATCCTCGGCGTCGGCCGCGGCGACCCCGACCGCGTCGACGTAGGCCAGGTCGTAGTCGTGCCAGTCACGCTCCTCGGCCCCTTGCGCCGACTTCACCGCCATCGCCGAGTAGTGCGCGCGCCGATGGTGTTCGAGGTCGGGCGACCCGCCGTAGTACGTGAGCAACGGGCCGAGCACCGTCGGATCGGGCAGCACGAGCACGCCGCCGGCATCGAGCCAGATGGCGTCGAAGCGGCTCACCGGAGCGATCGGGCGGCGCGTCAGCCGGGGGTCAGGTCCGATGGCGAGATGTCGCACTCCCCGATCAGGCTCGGAATCTTCGACACGTCGATATTGCCACCGAGCGCGTCGAGCAGACAGTTGATCTGCTGGTCGGTCAGCTTGGGGAAGACCTGCTGCAGGATCTCGGCGGCGTTCTCGGGGATCGACAGATCCGGGATCGTGATGTCGGGGATCGTGGGCAGCGAACCGCCCGGCAGGATCGTCCCTCCCGGCAGCACGGTGCCGCCCGGGAGCACGGTGCCGCCCGGCAGGATCGTGTCCCCTGTTGCCGTCGACTCGGTCTCGGTCGTCGGCGCCGTGGCTGCGGCGGTCGTGTCGGGCGTGTCGTCGTCGTCACCGCACGCCACGAGCCCGAACGTCAGTACGAGCGGGACGGCAAGGATCAAGGCGGGCACGGTGCGCTTCATCGTTGGCTCCTCCGGGGGTGGTTCACGCGGAGTGGACCCTAACGGAGCGGCACCGTGAGGTCCCGGCATCTTTGTCCGGTCACAATCAGCCATCTGTTCAGCCCCGCCGGTGCCGAATATCGTCGGCCTCGATGACTATCACTGCGTTCCCCGGCCACGCAGGCCGTTGCTGGCCGCTCCCTCGCTGGCGCTCGCTCGCTCGCATCGTCGAGATGCGCCGATGACTACCACTGCGTTCCCCGGCCACGCGGGCCGTTGCTGGCCGCTCCCTCGCTGGCGCTCGCTCGCTCGCATCGTCGAGATGCGCCGATGACCGCTACCGACACTGCCCGCTCTCGTGCCTACGTCGACGACCGCGCCCACGTCTTCCACTCGTGGTCGGCGCAGGCGGCGCTCGACCCAGTCGTGATCGTCGGCGCCGAGGGCTCGAGGTTCTGGGACGACGAGGGCACGAGCTACCTCGACTTCTCCAGCCAGCTGGTGAACGTCAACATCGGCCACCAGCATCCGAAGCTCGTCGCGGCGATCAAGGATCAGGCCGACCGGCTGTGCACGGTGGCCCCGATCCACGCCAACGAGGCGCGCAGCGAGGCCGCCCGGCTGATCGCCGAGCTGGCTCCCGGCGACCTCGACGTCGTGTTCTTCACCAACGGCGGGGCCGAGGCGACGGAGAACGCGATGCGGATGGCTCGCGGCCACACCGGGCGGCACAAGGTGCTGACGACCTACCGCAGCTACCACGGGGCGACGGCGGGGGCGATCACGATGACCGGCGATCCGCGCCGGTGGGGCAGCGAGCCCGGCGCAGCGGGGATCATTCACTTCTGGGGGCCGTACACGTATCGCTCGGCGTTCCACGCCGCCGACGACGGCGAGGAGTGCGAGCGAACGCTCGCCCACCTCGCCGACGTGATCATGGTCGAGGGAGGGCACACGATCGCGGCGATCGTGCTCGAGCCGGTGGTCGGCACGAACGGCATCCTCATGCCCCCCGACGGCTACCTGTCCGGCGTGCGGCAGTTGTGTGACGAGCACGGGATCGTGATGGTCGCCGACGAGGTGATGTCGGGCTTCGGGCGCTGCGGGGAGTGGTTCGCCGTCGATCGCTGGGGCGTGACGCCGGACCTGATCTGCTTCGCCAAGGGCGTCAACTCCGGGTACGTGCCGCTCGGCGGGGTGATCCTCAGCCAGCCCATCGCCGACACGTACGCCGACCGCGTCTATCCCGGCGGGCTGACCTACTCCGGCCATCCGCTGGCCTGCGCGTCGGCCGTCGCCAGCATCGGCATCTTCAAGGAGGAGGGCATCGTCGAGCACGCCCGCCATCTCGGCACCGACGTCGTCGGTCCGGCGCTGGCCGAGATCGCCGCCCGCCACCCGTCGGTCGGTGAGGTGCGTGGGCTCGGCGTGTTCTGGGCGATCGAGCTGGTCCGCGACGGCGACACCCGCGAGCCGCTGGTGCCGTACAACGCGTCCGGCCCGGCTGCGGCCCCGATGAACGAGCTCGCCGCGGCCTGCAAGCAGCGTGGGTTGTGGCCGTTCACCCATTTCAACCGGCTCCACGTCGTGCCCCCGCTGACGATCTCCGACGACGACATGCGCACCGGCCTGGCGATCATCGACGACGCCCTCGCGGTCGCCGACGCCCACACCACATCCTGATCCGTTGGAGGGTTTCGTGCGTTGGAGGGTTTCGGCGGGGAGGCCCCCGGCCGAAACCCTCCAA
>JBIOUO010000307.1:0-19260 GCA_044867195.1 Ilumatobacteraceae bacterium | reverse complement strand
CATCGCCCGCGAGCCCTGTCTCCCGTACGCTGCGCGTGATCGGCGGGTCGCCACGAGGTCGGAGCGCGCATGTTTGAGGCGGATGAGGGACCGCGGTGGTCCCCATTGTCGGGCAGGTCCTTCGTCGGACGCGCCGCGCCCCTCGCCGTGCTCGACCGCAGCCTCGACGAGGCGCTCGCCGGGCGTCCACGCGTCGTGCTCGTCGAGGGCGAGGCCGGGATCGGCAAGAGCAGGCTCGTCGCCGAGGCCGTCCAGCAAGCTCGTCGCCGTGGGGCGGTCGTGCTCGTCGGGTGCTGTCGCGAGGACCTCGATATCCCGTACCTCCCGCTGGCCAGCGCGCTCGAACCGCTGGGCGACGAGCTCGGCGCGGCGGTGCAGCTGCTCGAACCACCGGCGCCCGATCCCGCCGCGCCACCGTCCACGCCCGACGAGCGTCCGGCGGCCCCGCTCGTCGCTGCCTGCCACGCCGCGGTCCGCGCCGCCCGGCGGCGTCCGATCATGCTGCTCATCGAGGATCTGCACTGGGCGGACCCGCACACCGCCGAGCTGTTCGAGCAGCTGGTCACGACCGCGCTGCTCGCCGGGGCGACCTCGTCGACGGCGATCCTCGTCGTGGCGACGATGCGCGCCCCGGCCGGCCACGTCGCCCGCGTCGTGGACCGGCTGCGCCGGGAGAGCGACACGCGCACCATCCGCCTCACCGGGATGAACGAGTTCGAGCTCAACGAGCTGCTCTCCTCGATCGGTCCGGCGCGTCCGTCGCGGTCGCTGCTCGCGGCGATGATGGAGGCGTCCTCCGGCAACCCGTTGCTCGCCCGGACCTTGCTCGAGCGGCTCCTCGAGACGGGCGGCGTCGAGGTGATCGGTGGTGAGCTGTGCAGCACGCTCGCCGAGCTCCACGCACCGCCCGGCGGGCTCGACGAGGAGTTGCGCCGCCGCCTCGACCGCATCGGCCAGCCGTGCCGCCAGCTGCTGACGACGGCGGCGTTCCTCGGCGACGGCGCGCTGCTCGGCGACCTCGCAGCCGTCGCCGCGAGCGACGACGTCGACGCTCTGCTCGACGAGGCCGAGGCGGCGGGCCTGCTCCGTGATGACGGCGAGCGGTACACGTTCGACCACCCTCAGCTGCGCCAACTCCTGTACCACGAGCCGGGCGGCCGCATGCGCCAGCGCCTGCACCTCGAGCTGGCCGAGAAGTTGGCGACCCGTTACGGCCATGATCCACGCCGCACGATGGAGATCGCCGACCACCTCCGGCGCGGCGGCTCGCGTGTCGTCCGCACGCTGCTGGCGACGTACTGCCTCGAGGCGGGCGAGCAGGCCTACGCGGTCGGGGCGTGGGGCGCCGCTGCCCGCTACTTCGATGACGCGCTCGCAGCTGAGCCACCCGGCGACGCCCAGGCGCGGGCGCGACTCGAGCTGCGGGCGGGCATCGGGCACTTCCGCGACCACGACCTCGGTGCGGCTGAACGCCTGCTGCTGCGCGCCATCGCCGACGCCCGCGCCGCGGGCGACGTCGACACGTGGGGCGTCGCCGCGTTGCTGCTGACGCGTGCCCGCTTCACGATCGGCACCGCGTCGGTGGGTGCGGGCGTCGATACATCCGAGCTCGACGAGCTGCTGGCGTCGATCGAACCCAACGGGCGCCTGGCCGGCGAGATCGTGAGCATCCTCGCCGAGGTCCGGTTCCACGCCTTCGACTTCGAGAGCGGGCACGCGCTGCTCGACGAGGCTCGACGGCTGGCCACGCTCAACCGGGACGATCGGTTGGCGACCAGCGTCGAGCTGGCCGCCGGGCTCCAGCACCTCGGTCGGCTCGACCTCGATGCCGCCGAGCGGGCGCTGCGCGCCTCGGCCACCCACGCTCTGAACCTCGCCGATCCGTGGCAGCGCGTCTGGGGCGTCGGCCGGCTGCCGATGGTCGCCCTGCTGCGCGGTCGCCACGCCGAGGCGGGGCGGCTGGCGGCGGAAGCAACGGCCATCGCCTCGGCGAACCACGACTATGCCGAAGAGGCCCTCGCGTCGGCCAGCACGATGCAGGTCGCCGCGGCGCAGGGTCGATTCGCCGCGGCCGAGGCTGCCGGCGCCGACGCCGAGCGGATGTTCCGGCGCAGCGACTACCCGTTCGTCCCGTCGCTGATCTACCCGGCGTTCGCCGCGATCCGGTCGGCTCGCGGCGACGTCGCCGGCGCCAACGAGGCCCTCGACGACTGGGCAGCCGTGGGTGCGCGCGGCCTCACGCCGTACCGGCTGCTGATCAGCGCCTCGGTCCTCGACCGCGAGGCGCTGGCGTCGGCGCGACCGTTCCGGCCGGTCGGCGCGCAGCCGGTGCACTTGTTCAGCCTCGCCCTGGTGTGCGCCCAGGTGGAAGTGGCAGCGCTGCTCGAGGACAACGCGTTGTGCGCCGACGCACACCGCGCGCTGGCAGCCGCGCACGAGGCGGGTGTGCGGTGGAGCCCGGCGTGGCCGTTGCTGGTGGCGCGACTTCTGGCTACCGCCAGTCGTGGATTGGGACGCCTGGACGAGGCGGCCCGCTGGTGCGAGATCGCGGCGGCCGAAGCGGCCGCGAGTGGGGCCGAGCCGGAATCGGCTCGCGTCCTGCTCGAACGATCGGAGCTCTGCGCGGCGACGGGCGATCAGGCGCGGGCGCGGCGACTTGCCGCCGTGGCCGCCGGTGTCTTCGACCGGCTCGGGATGATGCCGTTGCATCAGCGCGCCGAACGCCTGGCCGGCGACCGGATTGCCACGGGGCGCGTGCAGCGGACCGTGCTGTTCACGGACCTCGTCGACTCGACGGCGATGAACGTGCGTCGCGGCGACGACGCGTACGTCGAGCTGCTCGACCAGCACAACGCGATCCTGCGGATGCGGCTGCGCCAGTTCGACGGCGTCGAGATCAAGCACACTGGCGACGGGATGGCAGCGTGGTTCTCGTCGCCGCTCTCGGCATGCGAGTGCGCCCTGGCGATGCGCGACGACCTCGCCGAGCACAACGCCAACCATCCGGAGGCGCCGTTGCTCGTCCGCTTCGGGTTGGCCTCCGGCGTGCCGATCGCACGCGACGGCGACTTGTTCGGCGTCAGTGTCACGCTGGCCGCGCGGCTCTGCGGCTATGCCGCGCCTGGTCAGATCCTCGTCTCGCGCGACCTCGCAGCAGTCGACGCCGCGACCCGGCTGTCGTTCCGCCCACTCGACCCAGTGCGTCTCAAGGGCTTCCCCGAGCCGGTCGCCACGTTCGCCCTCGGACGGCTCCGCGCCGAGCGGCTTCAGCGCACACCGGTCGCCGTGGTTGGATGAGTCGCACGTGTCGGTGCCGAGAGCGCCGGCGAGAGGGGAGCACGAATGGGAGGCATGCCATACCACCTCGAGAAGGGGCCGATCTTCGCCACCTTCGAGGGGTTGTACAACGACGAGCGGCTGCTGCGCCGGTTCTTGAAGCGGCTGTGGCTCGGCCAGCCGCTGGGGACGCTCGGCGCGCTGACGTCGCCGGCGGCGGACGATCTCGCCCATCCCGGCACGGCGAACGCGACGGGCGCCAAGCGCAAGAAGTCGCTGCTCGAGAAGTGGTTCGGCGAGATCAAGGCCGACGGCACGCAGCCGGCGTTCGGCGAGCTGGATCCGATCACCGGCGAACCGGCGTTGACTACTGGGTACTGGTTCCAGTACCACGGCGACGTGCGCGGGATCGTGGGTGAGACACTGACGCGAGCTGCCGAAGTCTCATTGGGCGTGGACCGTCCGCCGCCGTCGAAGATCCACGCCGCGATGGCGCTGCCGGCCGGTTGCCGGCACTGGCCGGTGGAGTTCTTCTGGCATTGCGGTCAGCCACGTTTCGAGGGTTGGGTGACCTGGCGCCGGCACGGCCGGAAGAAGAGGCGTGGGCAGGTCACCGTGGTCTTCTCCACGCCGGCCACACCCGACGAGGTGTTCGACTGGCCGGTCAAGGGCGCGGACGCCGTCGGGGATGGGATGTGGGACCTGTGGCAGGGGATGTGGGTGTCGACCCATGAGGAGAATCATCAGTGGCTGCTGGCCACCAGCCTGCCGACTCCGTCGGCTCGATGGATCGTGCCGACCACGGCCGTGATGTACACCGAGGGTCGGGGTGCGATCGGCACCTGGGCACCGACGTTTGGCAACGGCGGCGCGGCGCCGGCCCCGGTGCCGTTCGAAAAGGGTCCCGCCTGAGGAGGTCCATGATGCCGACCAGATATCCCGTCACCGAGCCGGGCACTCCGTTCGCGCTGGTCGCCGAGGATCTCGCCCCGCTCCGCGCGGCGTATCCGGACGGCGAGCTGTTCGTGCCCGACGGGCTCGAAGGCCTGATCGACGAGCCGCTGTCGAACTCCGTCGCCAGCCTCGTGCCGTGGGAGTACGTCGCGACGGTGACGATCTCGCTGCGCGGTGAGCCGGCGGCCGAGCGCCGGATCGTGATCCGCGGCGTCACGGTCATCCAGGGCAAGGGCGACGATGCCGTCTTTCGCCGCTACGTGGACTGGGCCACGGTGTGGGCGCAGCTCGGCGTGTCGTCCGGCCGCGGCGAGGCGGTCGAGGTGCAGCACATCCTCGGTCCCGACGGCGTCGAGCAGCACGCCGGACGCGGTACTGACGACGAGCAGAAGGAGAAGCGGCAGCGATGACACGACGCGACGTCTCGATCCCCACCCCGGACGGCACGTGCAGCGCCAGCCTGCACACACCGTCGGGCACCGGGCCGTGGCCAGCGGTCATCATGTTCACCGACGCCGGCGGCGTGCGCGACACGTTCCACGAGATGGCCCAGCAACTCGCCGATCTCGGCTACGCCGTGCTGCTGCCCGACGTGTACTACCGCCTCGGCGGGTTCGAGCCGTTCGACATGCGCACCGTCTTCACCGACGCCGGCGAGCGGGCGCGGTTGATGTCGATGGTCTCGAGCGTGACCAAGGAGGCGGCGACGCGCGATACGGCCGCGATGCTCGACTTCCTCGCCGCCCAGCCCGAGGTCGCCGCCGGCAAGGTCGGCACGACCGGGTACTGCATGGGCGGCGGGCTGGCGTTGAACGCGGCCGGGCGTTTCCCCGACCGTGTCGGCGCTGCGGCGTCGTTCCACGGCGGGTACATCGCCAGCACCGCGCCAGACAGCCCGCACCTGCTGGCGGGCGCGATGACGGCCAGCGTGTACGTCGCCGGCGCGTCGAACGATGCGTCGTTCGACGCCGAGCAGTTCGACCGGCTGTCGAAGGCGCTGACCGGCGGCGGCGTCGACCACACGCTCGTCACCTACCCCGCCGGGCACGGTTTCGCCGTTCCCGACAACCCGACCTACGACGAAGCCGCGGCCGGCCGCCACTGGGAGGCGCTGGAGGAGCTGTTCGGCTCGACGCTCGTCATGTGAGTCAGCCCTGCCCGTAGAGCTCGCCGGCGCGTAGCGCCGGCAGCGGCTCATACGCCCACGCGAGCGGCTGCCAGTTGGCCGTGCCGCGGGAGGACGACCACCAGCGGTACCCGCCGTCCTCGGGGCTGATCGTGAACACGTCGGTGATGGCGTCGCCGTCGAAGTCGCCGAAGCGCAGATCGGACAGCGGGGTCTCGTCGTATGCCAGCGAGACCCAGGTCTGGTTGCCGCCGGGCGAGTAGCGCCATTGCAGCGCCCCGTGGTCGTCCGTGACCGCGCTGAACACGTCGGTCCGACCGTCGCCGTCGAAGTCGCCGAAGCGCAGATCGGCCGGTGGCGTCGGGTCGTACGCCAGCGGCACCCACTTCTGGCTGTAGGCGATGCCGGCGGACGCGTAGCGCCACTGGTAGGCGCCGTCCGCGCGAGGTGTGGCGTGGAAGATGTCGGTGCGACCGTCGCCGTCGAAGTCGCCGAAGCGCAACTCGCTGGGCGCGGCGACGTCCCACGCCAGCGCCACCCAGCTGCCGGCGCCGCCCGGCGAGTACCGCCACTGGTAGCCGCCGCCTGCGGGCGTGGCGTTGAACACGTCCGTGACGCCGTCGCCGTCGAAGTCGCCGAAGCGGAGGTCGGCGAGCGGTGTCCGATCCCATGCCAGCGGGATCCAGGGCCCCGCGCCGGCGGACGAGTACTGCCACCGGTAGCCGCCGCCGCTCGGGACCACGCGGAACAGATCGGTGATCCCGTCACCGTCGAAGTCCCCGAGGCGGAGGGCGGTGACTGCGCGGCCGGGATTGGGCAGCCACTGCCAGTTGCCGGACCCGCCGGAGGAGTAGGCGGCGACATATCCGTTGATGCCGGGCTCGGCCGTGAACACGTCGGCGACGCGGTCTCCGTCGAAGTCGACGGTTCCCTGCGGTGCGTGCAGCTGAGCGCGCAGCCAGGACTGGTTGCGGCCTTCGCCGACCTTGACGTAGCGGCCGTAGCCGGCGCAGTTCGCCGCCGACAGGACGCCGGCCACCTTGACGCCCGTGTCGAGGCTGCCGATCAGCAGCGGGCTGCCGCTGTCGCCGTTGCACACGTAGCCGCTCCCGGCGCTGACCTCGATCTTCTTGTCCCGGTTGTAGTCGTCGTCGGGCAGGTAGTTGATCTGCACGCTGGCCAGCTCGGGCGCCAGTGCCGGACTCGGACCGGCCGCGCACCCGCCGGTCGGGGAGAACATGGTGCACGAGGTGATCCCCCACCCGACCGCCAAGGCGTACGCAGTCTGATCGGGGCCGATGTCCCACGCCGCGCGATCGGCTGGCGTGGCCACCGGCAGCACGTGCTGGTTCGACGGCCGGTCGAGGTGCAGCAGCGCCAGGTCGTTGAAGAACCACGGGTCGTCGGGACCACCGCGGATCGCCGTCACCGTGCGAAACTCCCCGCCGTCACCGAGGACGACGCTCGTCGTGGAGGGGTTCTTGGCATCCACGCAGTGCCACGCGGTGAGCACCCACGACGGGTCGATCAGGGCGCCGGAGCAACCGACGCTCGACGTGACCTGGGCGATCGAGCCGGAGATCGACACCGGTGCCTGGTCGCCGTTGACGATCGCCGACGCCGGCGACGGTGGGATGGCCACTGTCGCCACGCCGGCGGCGAGACCGATCGCGCCGAGCGCCGCCACGGCCGTGCGCCGCCGACTGCCACGTGCACCTCCGACTCCGACCCGCTCGTCCTCCACGCGCTACCTCCCTGTGGTTTGGGGGTGCACGCGTTCCGCTCGACCGCGCCGTCACCCGCCCGCACCATGTGAGAGTGCGTCCGCGCCGATCGGATACATGCCGGCGTCCGCCATGGGCGATGGTCCGACGCGGGTGCAGGTCGAGTCGTCACCAGCGTCGGCGGAGGGAGTGTCGGCGGCGATCAAGACCAGGCCATCAACGCCATCGACAGCCACAGGATGTGTCCGTTCACGTGATAGCCGCTACGAGTCATCGGTCGTAGCGATTGACGGAGATGCCGACCGTGTCAACGACCAGCGCCTTCGATGACATCGTCACCCGGTTGGGCCAAAACGTGACTTCGCCGACCCCAAGATGCCGCTCGAGGTGCGCCGGCTCGAAGCGGTGGCGCGACCAGATCGTCGCCTGGCAATGCTCCGCCTTGTCATCGGGGCTCGGTTGCCCCTCGCGTTCGGAGAGGATGCGCCAGTCGAGCGCGTGGCTCCAGAACCGGGCCAGCCCGAGGTGACCGTGGGCCTCGATGACGACGTGGTGCAGCGATACGGGCACGCCTCGACCCTGGTACGCCGGTGCGGGTCCGCCGTCGTGCCGATCGAGGACGCTGACGCGCGTCGTTCTCGACGTCGTCCGAGGACGCGTCGGTGGCAGATTCACCGCCGACAGCGCCCTCCACGGACCGGCAGCCCCCATGCTTGAAGACTTAGCTGGGCCTGCTCACGATCACCAACCCCGCCGTCCTCGCCCCCGAGCTCGAACGGATCCGGGTCCACTACAACTCGGTCCGACTCCACGAGGCCATCGGCTACGTCACTCCCAACGACGAACACGACGGACGCGGCGACGCCATCCGCAAAGCGAGACGCGACGGCCTCGAACGGGCCGACCGCAAGCGCCGCCTGTGGCATCGCAAGCACCGGGACCGGCCATGACCTTGACCGCCCACCCGACCCCCGACAACATCAACATCAACCAACCGCCAGCGCTCCCGCCATGCGGTCTGAAACACACCGCGACCTGTCGCGCGAAGCCAGAAACGGCTCAGTCCCAGCACACCATCAAACGGCCCGAAGCCTCCGTTCGGCACCGGGCGCTCCGAGGCCGTACCCGATCAGTCGTCGACCTCGGCCGGCAGTACCTTGCCGTCCGGCGCGGCGTCGAACTCTGCCAACACGTCCTTCGGTCGCGTGGTTCGGTGCGGCCAGACCGTGAGCTCGATGGCGTTCACGGCGGCAGGACGCCTGCCTTGATGACCATCTTCGTCAAAGGGCACGAGGGCGAGGCCGGCGATCTTGAACGCGACGACTCCGAAGCGGATTCCGATGATCGCGATGCAACGAGACCGGTGAAGAGGTGCCGAGAGCCAACCAGAGCCCTGAGAAGGCGAACCACACGGCTCGCCGTCGAACCGCCTCGTGGGCGCTCAGCAGGGATCGTTGGTGTACATCTCGTACTCGGCGTAGAAGTAGTCGGCGTAGGCGTAAGCGTCGTCGGCGCCGTCCTCGTCGCCGATCGCGTCCAGCGTCTGGCCGAGCACCCACCAGCCGTGGGCGATGTCGAGCGCCACCTGTGCTTGGTGGGCACGGTCGGCGCAGGGGTCGCGTGGCAGCGCCGCCGCCGTTCCACTCGAGACCGCAGCGACGGTCCCGCTCAGGGCGAGCACGGTGACTGCACGTACCGCGAGGCGACGGCACAGAGCCGTGAACATGTCGATCATCAAAGGTTCTCCCTCGTTCGCGTCGTTGGTGGCGCACTCGAACAGGCGTGACACAAGCGTTCCATCTGCTGTCACGGCATGACAGTCGGGGCAACAAGGCACGCTGACCCCTGTACCGAGCGGACGGCTGTCCGGGAGGCGTCGCCGAAGTGCCGATGGGCCGTTCTCGCGACCGTTTTCAGCAGTACGGACCGCATCACGGCCGGGCAGGCGATGGAACGCGCCGACGGCCAGCCGACTTCGCCGGACCGCGGGTCCGCCGAGCGACGAGATGCCGTGATCGGTGCGCGACCATGCGGCGCGGCGGCATAGTTCGGTGCTGACGTTCGGTGCGTCCCAGGTCACCGTCAGCGTGGCCTGTCAGTCGGTCGCGGAGAACAGCTGCCATTCGCCCGGCACGGCGCGAAGACCGGTCGTACGTTCGTGTACCAGCTTGAGCGACGAGCCGGCTACGACATCGGCTGTCGTTCTCGAGACGAGCTGGCGGCGATGAACCCGAACCGGTCGGGGCGGTCGGCTACGACGCCGGCGGCGTAGTCGCTGACTTGCCGGGCGAGGTCCACGGCGAGGGCGGCGTCGTTGAAGTAGACGCCTGGCGAGGACAGCGACATGATCGCCGTTTCGATCCCGTAGGTGTCCATCATCGCCAGCGAGGTGGTTGGCGACCACACGGGGAATGGCACGCCGCCGGCACCGGTGATGCCGCGCTCGGCGCGAGCGGGTCAGGCGTGAGCGTGCCGCAACCAGCGTTTGCTCGGCAGCCTTGGCCAGGGGTCCGGGCCAGTTGCGCCTGCAGGCGCAAGACCCGGGCCGGGTGGCGGGCAAGGTTCTGCAGCGACATGGCCACCAGGCGGGCCTCGGTCGGCACCGGCTCCGGGTCCCACCGGACGCGTTCGCGCGAACCGGCTGCGTCGGGTGATGTGGTGTGGATGGTCATCTGCACCCTGGTTGCGGATGCCCCGTCGATCGCGGCGTGGTGGAAACCGCATGACCACGGCCCACGTGCCGTCGTTCAAGCCGTCCACGACGTGGGCGTCCCACAGCGGGCGGGAGCGGTCCATGGGCCGGCCGGCGAGGTCGGCGACGAGCTCGCCGAGCTGATCGGTGCCACCAGGAGCGGGAAGCTCGACACGGTGCACGTGACGGTCGAGGTCGAAGTCGGGATCGTGACCAGGTATTGGTGGTCGAGGCGGAGCGGGACCTCGACAAGTCGTCGGCGCAGCGGCTCGAGCTCGCCGAGCAGCGACGCCAACCTGGCCCGCACGGCCTCGTACGGCTGGAAGGAGCGGCTCGGGCGTTCGTAGATGGACACGCCGCACACGTGCCCGAACACACCGGACGTCTCTGTGTACAGCCAGCTGGCGTCGAGCCCGGACAGCTGCTTCATCGCGACTCCAATCGGGGGAACAGCGTCGTCGCCGTGCGGTGGTCGATCTGCGAGCGGTCGTCGTCGTCGAGCGGGTAGCGATCGTACATCGCGGCCATGCCGCTGACGGCGACGTCGGGGGCGTAGGGCCAGTCGCTGCCGTAGGTGATGTGGTCGGGGCGGGCGAAGGCGAGCAGGCTGGGCAGCGCGGTCGGTGTGCTGGACAGGGCGAGGTCGAAGTAGTAGCGCTGCAGCAGCGACAGCCCGTGGAGCACGTCCCCGGTCGCTGAGGCAGCGAAGGCGAGGCGGTAGGCGGTGTAGGGGACGAAGCCGCCGGCGTGGGAGAGCAGCACCTTCAGATCGGGGCAGCGTTCGAGGGTGCCGCTGCGGGCCAGGTTGACTGCGGCGCGGGTGGTGTCGAGCAGGAAGTCGGCGATATACGGCGGGATCCCGGGCAGCGGGTCGAGGCCGGGCAGCGCCGAGGGGTGGACGAACACGACGGCGGCGCGGCGCTGCAGTTCGTCGAAGACGGGATCGAAGGCGGGGTCGCCGAGGTAGCGGCCGGCGTGGTTGGCGAGCAGCACGGCGCCATCGGCGCCGAGCGTGTCGAAGGCCCGGTCGATCTCGGCCAGCGAGCCGTCGACGTCGGGCAGGGTGAGGGTGGCGAAGAACCCGAACCGGCCGGGATGGTCGCGCACCATCTGGGCGGCGTAGTCGTTCACGTCGCGGGCCATCGCCCGGGCGTCGGCGTCGTCGCCGAGGTGCACGCCGGGGGTTGACACCGACAGGACGGCACTGGCGATCGAGTTGCGCTCCATGAGGAACAGGGCGGCGTGCGGGTCCCAGTCCGGAATGTCGCGTCCGCCGGCGGAGACGCCCTTGGCGCGCAGCCAATCGGCGTAGAACGGCGGGACGACGTGGGCGTGGGTGTCGATGCGGCCGCTCATGGCGCTGTCCCGGCGACCGTGGTGGCGCTGCTGGTGGCGTCGGCGGCCGCGACGCTGGGCGGCGCGTCGCTCAACGGGTGGCCGGCTCCGGCGGCATCGTAGACGAACCCGTCGGAGCGCAGCAGGAGCGCGGTCGCCCGCTTGTCGCGCATCCACTCGACAAGGACACCGTCGACGTCGACGACACGGCCGGCACCGGGTGGTCCGTCGGCTGGCGCGATCCCGAACGTGGGCAGTCGCGTCGCCGCCGGGACCGCATGGTCGGCGCCGACGGAGTGGAGGACGCACCACTGGGCGCCGGTGACGTCGTCGAGACGCTGCCGTTGGCCGTCGGCGGCGAGGACGAACGGCTGGGGATCAGGAACCCGACAGCGGGCGCATCCTCGCGGTCGGCGAAGAACCCGTCGGCGTAGCGGGCGGCGGGGAACCAGCGGCCGCTGCGGAGGTAGTCACCGATGTACGGGGTCCTGGACAGGACGCAGAACAGGCCGTTGCGCAACCGGGCGACCGGCCGGCGCCGCTCGGTGATGACGCGGCCGAAGAACACAGCGGCCTTGGTGACGGCACGGACGTGTGGTTGGCGTTCGGTCTCGTAGGAATCGAGCACCGTGTCGGGCAGCTCGCCGCGGATGACGGCGTCGACCTTCCAGCACAGGTTGCCGGCGTCGCGGACGCCGGCGGCCATGGCCTGGCCGATCCACGGCGGCATGACGTGGGCGGCGTCGCCGGCGAGGAAGACCCGGCCGATCCGCCAGCGGGCGGCGAAGCGCACGTGGTGGCTGTACACGACGGCCCGCAGGATCTTCACCTGCTCGAACGTGATGCCATGGCGGGCGAGCAGCCCCCCACACGGCGTCGTCAGTGACGAGCTCCTCGGGGTCGTCGCCGGGAAGGATCGGGAACTCCCAGCGGTGGTGGCCGAGCGGGGTGGGGCAGTCGACGGCGGGACGCTCCGGATCGCAGTGGAACCGGAGGTGGTCATGGGTCGGCCACTCGCGCACGCCTCGGTGTCGATGACGACCCAGCGGTCCTCGTAGGTGCGGCCTTCGAAGCCGACGCCGAGCAGGGCTCGGGTGGCGCTGGAGCCGCCGTCGGCAGCGATCACGGAGCGGGCCCGCACGCTGCGCACGGCGTTCGCCGGGACGTCGAACAGGATCAGGTCGACACCCTCGGCGTCCTGGCTGATCCGCAGCGCTTCGTGCTGCAGTCGGACCTCGACGTTCGGGTAGCGGTTGACGCCGTCACGGAGTACCTGCTCGAGGGCCGGCTGGTAGATGGACATCTGCGGCGGGTGCCAGTTGCCGAGGGACCGGGGCCTCATGCTGAGGAATGATCGGCCCGCCGCGTCGACGTAGTCGATCGGTCGTTCGCTGAGCATGTCCTGCTTGAGCGGTTCAGCCAGGCCGATGCGCTGCCAGATGCGAACGACCTCTTCATCCGTCGAGATCGCCCGGGCCCGGCTGTAGATGTCGGCGTCCCGGTCGACGGCGAGGACACGCAGGCCGCGGGCGCCGAGCAGGTTGGCGGCGGTGACGCCCGTGGGGCCGTAGCCGATGATGGCGACGTCGTAGTCGGCAGCGGTCATCGCCGTGGTCACAGGACGAGCTCGGGCTTGGTCGCACCGAGGAGGTTGCCGCCGACGGCCTTGGCCAGCGGATCGGGGACCAGGAAGGCGTGGCCGAGCCCGGCCTGGACGTCCTGGAACCTGGCCTGGAGCGGATGGTCGAGGAACGTGGACCGTCCCGAGGCAGCCCGGAACAGGTCCACCACGGCGTCGCTAACCCGCTCGCAGCCGCGGTTCATGTTCCAGCGGAACCTTCCCCGTTCGGCCATCGTCGGGGCCTGGTGCGCTTCGGCCATCTCCCACAGTGTCTGGGCGTCGGCGCGCATCACGGTGATCGCCGCGTCGAGGTCCCACAGCGCGTCGGCCAGCCGGCGTTGCGTCAACGGGTCGTCGGCGATCCGGTTCCCGCCGGCGACGACGCGGTCCTTGGTCTGGTCAACCCAGGTGTCGATGAACCCGCGGGCCGAACCGAGGATCGATGCGGCGAGGGCCATGTTGAACACGACCGACCAGGGCAGCCGGTACAGCGGGCCGTCGTTGCGCTCGCGGCCGGGCAGCGGGGCGTCGAAGGCGTAGTCCAGATGGGACTGGGTGCGATAGTCGGGCACGAAGGCGTCGTCGACGACGATGTCCTTGCTGCCGGTGCCCTTGAGGCCGGCGACGTGCCAGTTGTCGTCGATGCGGTACTGGTCAGGCAGCAACAGGAACGAGCGGAAGTCGGCGATCTCGCCGCCGGGGATGACAGCGCCGAGGTTGACGCCACGGCAGTGATCGCAGCCCGAGGAAAAGGACCAGCGACCCGACACCCGGTAGCCGCCGTCGACCTTCTCTGCCTTGCCGGTCGGGTTGTACGACGACGAGTGCATCGTCGCTGGGTCGTCGCCCCACATCTCCTCCTGCGCTAGTTCGTCGAACAGGGCGAGTTGCCAGGGGTGCACGCCGATCACGCCGGCGACCCAACCCGCCGACGAGTTGGCCGCCGACAGCGTGATGATGGCGTCGACGAAGTCGACGAGGTGCACCTCGCCGCCGCCCCATCGGGCCGGTTGCAGGGCGCGCAGGAAGCCGCCTTCGAGCAGTTGCTTCCAGGTGTCATCGGGCAGCCGGCGCATCTCGTCGCCCTCGGCGCGGGCGGCGGCGAGGTCGGCGGCGAGGAGGTCGGCGTCGTGGGCAAGGGTCATGGAACGTCTCCGAGGAAGTCGCGGACCGCGGCGGTAAAGCGGTCGGGTTGTTCGATCTGCAACCAGTGGCCGGTGTCTGCGAACACGTCGAGACGGGCGTTGGGCAGGAGGTCGGCGAACCATTCGCCGGCGGCGAGCGGCATGATCCGGTCGTCGTCGCCGTGCAGGACGAGCACGGGTTGCGTGACCGACGCGACGGTGGTCTCGTCGATGCCGAGCGGCCCGCCCGTCGGGGCGAACGTGGCGCGATGGGACCGCTCGACCTCCGGGCGCAGCGCCCGGGGGAGGCGGGAGGCGGCGATCTGATCGAGGTCGCCGCCGAAGAAGGCCGGGTCGTGCACGAAGTGGGTGAGCAGCTCGGCCATGTTCTCGGCCTTCGGCGTGTCGTAGAACGTGATCAGCTTCAACAGGCCGGGGGTGAGCCCGACCGGGGCGCCGCCGGTGCCCATCAGCACCAGCGCTCGAACCCGCTCGGGGGCCTGCATCGTCAGCTTGACCGCGATGATCCCGCCCATCGAGTTGCCCACGAGCGTGACCCGGTCGAGGCCGAGCGCGTCGAACAGGCCGAGCAGCGTGTCGACGCGCAGCTGGGTGAACGCCTCGATCCCCTGTGGCGGCGGGTCCGGGTGGGTGGAATCGCCGAAGCCGACGATGTCGGGAGCGATGCACCGGTAGGTGTCGCCGAGGATCCCGATCACGGTCTCCCAGTTCGACAGGGCGGTGGCGCCGGGGCCCGAGCCGTGGAGGAACACGATCGGCTCGCCGCCGGCGGGTCCGGTCTCGCTGAGGTGGAACGTGACGTCGCCGACGACGACGTCGCGGGTGTCGATGGTGGTGGTCACTGGTGCACCCTGACGAAGTGCGACGCGCTCGGCAGCCGATCGGTGCACCCGTGACCGAAGACCGTGTCCAATGGACCTCGCTCGAAGACTCGCTCGGTCATGAGCCGACGGAACGCAGGATTCCGGGGAACAGCGGTCCGCCGGCGGGCGGCTTGTGGCCCCACAGGCTCATCGCGTCGAAGCTGGTCTCGGCCCAGGTGTCGTCGTCGACGACGAGGCCACCGGTGCCGTACTCGATCTCGAACCCCGACGGGGTGCGCACGTAGAACGAGGTCATCAGGTCGTTGGTGTGGCGGCCGAGGCTCATCGCCAGTGGCAGCTGCCGTTCGTTGACGATGTCCAGGGCGGTGCCGACGTCGTCCAAGGTGCGGACCTCGAGCATCAGGTGGTGCATGCCGACCATGCCTGGCACGGCGCTCAGGGCGAGCGTGTGGTGGCGGGCGGCTGGGCCGGCGCAGTGGAAGAACCGGACCGTGAAGCCCATGTCGATCGTGTCCGAGGGCCGGAACCCCAAGACGTCGACGTAGAACGACTCGGCGGCGGCGAGGTCGGGCACGATCAGCACGGCGTGGCCAAGCCCCTGCTCGCCGGTGACGAACCCGGACATCGCACGGCCCGGCGTGAAGGGTCCACCCGGCTCGATCGCCGTCACCAGTTCGTGATGGAAGCCGAACGGATCGGTGAACGAGACGGCCTCGCTGCGCTTGACGGCGATCCCGCCGGCCTCCACCGCAGCGATCGTCGCCTGCAGGTCGTCGGCCTCCCAGCCGACGTAGGCGAGGTCGTCGGCCTCGCCAGGATGGATGGCGATGCGCCAGGCGGCGTCGTCGACGCGCAGGCGGACGGCGCCCTCCGGGCCGTCGGCGGCAAGTTCGGCGCCGAGCACGTCGGGGCCGAAGGTGCGCCACTCTTCGGCGTTCGGCGACGTGAAGCCGATGTAGGCGAGGTTGCGGATCATGAAGTTCCTTCCTTGAGCAGGTCGAGGGCGATGTCGACGATGAGGTCCTCTTGGCCGCCGACCATGCGCCGGCGGCCAACCTCCAACAGCAGGTCGACGGTGGGCACGCCGAAGCGGGCGCTGGCCGCCTCGGCGTGGCGCAGGAAGCTGGAGTACACACCCGCGTAGCCGAGGGCGAGGGTCTCGCGGTCGACGCGCACCGGCCGGCACTGCAGCGGCCGGACGAGGTCGTCGGCCGCGTCCATCAGCGCGAGCCGGTCGCAGCCGTGGTTCCAGAGGAGGCGTGAGGCGGCGGCGATGAACACCTCCAGCGGTGCGTTGCCGGCACCGGCGCCCATCCCCGCCAGCGAGGCGTCGACGCGGTGGCAGCCGTGCTCGACGGCGACGATCGAGTTGGCCACGCCCAGCGACAGGTTGTGGTGGGCGTGGATCCCGGTCTCGGTCGCCGGGTCGAGGACCTGACGGAACGCGTCGAAGCGTTCGGCGACGTCGGTCATCGTCAGGGCGCCGCCGGAGTCGACCACGTACACGCACGTCGCACCGTAGGACTCCATCAGCTTGGCCTGGTCGGCCAAACCGGTCGGTGTGTTCATGTGCGACATCATCAAGAACCCGACCGTGTCCATCCCCAGGTCGCGGGCTGCGGCGATGTGCTGGGCGGCGATGTCGGCCTCGGTGCAGTGGGTGGCGATGCGCACGCAGCGCGCGCCGGCGTCGTAGGCGCGCCGAAGATCGTGGCGCGTGCCGATCCCGGGCAGCAGCAACGTCGTCACCGTGGCGTTGGCCACGTTGGCGGCGACGGCCTCGATCCATTCCAGGTCGGTGTGGGCGCCGAACCCGTACACGCACGACGACCCGCCGAGCCCGTCGCCGTGGGCAACCTCGATCGAGTCGACGCCGGCGGCGTCGAGGGCCCTGGCGATTCCGACGGCCTGCTCGACGCTGTACTGGTGGCGGATGGCATGCATCCCGTCACGAAGGGTGACGTCGCTGATGTACAGCGCACCGTCCGGGATCATGCCGGCACCCCAGCGGCAAGTCGCTCCGCCGTGGCCAGCGCGGCCGACGTCATGATGTCGAGGTTCCCGGCGTAGGCCGGCAGGTAGTGCGCGGCGCCGGTGACCTCCAGGAACGCTGTCACGCGGGTGCCCCAGAACTTGCCGGTCTCGGGGATGTGCAGGGCCCTGTCCGGGCTGAACGTCTCGAACTGGACACGCTGCTTGAGCCGGTAGCCGGGCACGTACGCCTGCACCCGTTCGACCATCGCCTCGATCGAGGCCTCGATGGCGGGGTGGTCGCAGTCACCGTCGACCAGGCAGTAGACGGTGTTGCGCATCAGCAGCGGCGGTTCGGCCGGGTTGAGCACGATCACCGCCTTGCCGCGTGCCGCGCCACCGACGACCTCCAGTGCCCGCGCAGTGGTCTCGGTGAACTCGTCGATGTTCGCCCGTGTCCCCGGGCCGGCCGACTTGGAGGCGATCGACGAGACGATCTCGGCATAGGAGACGAGGGCGACCTGGCCGACGGCGGCGACGATCGGCACCGTCGCTTGGCCGCCGCACGTCACCATGTTCAGATTGTTGGCATCGGCATCGGCGTGGGCGTCGAGGCTGACGACCGGCACGCAGTACGGCCCGATCGCCGCCGGCGTGAGGTCGAGCACGCGCACCCCGGTCGGCGCGAGCCGGGCCCAATTCGCACGGTGCGCGCCGGCTGACGTGGCGTCGAACACCAGACTGATCTCGTCGAAACCATCGATTGCCAGCAGGCCGTCGACCCCGTCGGACGTCGCCGGTACGCCCATTCGCCGAGCACGCGCCAGGCCGTCCGAGTCGGGGTCGATGCCGACCATCGCGCCCATCTCCACCGGCCCGTCGCCGCGCAGCACCTTGATCATCAGATCAGTGCCGATGTTGCCGCTGCCGATGATCGCCACCTTCACGGCGCCGCCTCCCGCGCGACGGCCACCGTGCCCAGCCCCTCGATCGTCGCCACCGCCGTGGCCCCAGGCGTCAGGTCCTTCATCGGGCCGAGCGCACCGGACATCACCACATCGCCCGCCTGCAGCGGCGTGCCCTCGGCGACCATCCGTCGCGCCAGCCATGCTGCGGCGTTGAACGGGTGGCCGAGGCACGCCGCGCCTGACCCCGTGGACACGACCTCCCCGTCGAGCGTCATCGTCATCGCCGCCGCGGCGAGATCGACGGCGGCCGGATCGACCGGTGTCGAGCCGAGCACGAACATGCCCGACGACGCGTTGTCGGCGATCGTGTCGACGATCGAGATGTCCCACCCGGCGATCCGTGAGCCGACGACCTCGATCGCCGGCAGCACGTGGTCCACCGCAGCGGCCAGTGTCTCAACCGTCACGTCGGGGTCCTCGATCGCTCGGGCGAGCACGATCGCCACCTCGGCCTCGGCGCGTGGTTGCAGCACCGCGGCGTACGGGATCGTGGCGCCGTCCTTGGCGAGCATGTCGTCGAACAGCGCGCCGAAGTCGGGCTGGTCGACGCCAAGCTGCTGCTGCACCGCCGGCGAAGTCAGCCCGATCTTGCGACCGACGATCGTCCGGCCCTCTCCGACCCAATGAACCGTGTTCGCCAACTGCACGGCGTAGGCCGCAGCGACATCACCGGGCGGCAGCTCGTCACGGATCGGCGCGATCGGCTCGAACGTGTCGTAGGCGCTGCGCAGCCGGGCGGCGAGCGTCTCGATAAGCGCCGATGACCTCATGAGGACGGAGCCTCCTCGTCGCTACGCCACACGGCCCAGACGAAACGCCACCCGCGGCACACACCGAACTGATCAGTTTCCACAGTCCCCCTTCGAACCTTCATGGAGTGATCACTACACGTAGAGTGATCGCTACAGTAATGCAGATCGTGCTGCTACTGTCAAGGGGGTGACCGCAGCGACCACGACGACCAGGAAGCAACGTGCCAACGGCGCGGTCTCACGGCGGAAGATCCTCGACGCCGCCCGCGAGATCGCCGGCGAGCGCGGCTACGAGGGCACCTCGATCAACCTCGTCAGCGAGCGGTCCGGCCTGCCGGTCAGCTCCATCTACTGGCACTTCAGGGACAAGGACGAGCTCATCGCCGCCGTCATCGACCACTCCTTCGCAGAATGGGTCGAGCGCCTGCGTGAACAGCCGCCGGTGGTCGACGAACAATCGCCCGAGGAGCAGTTCCGGCTCGGACTGCGGCGAACCGGGCAGGCCCTCGAGGACTTCCCCGACTTCCTGCGCCTGGGACTGATGCTGGTCCTCGAGCGACGCCCCGACGAGCCGACCGCACGCGCCAAGTACATCGAGGCGCGCGAGGTGACCCTCGCACGCACCGCCTTGGCGTACACCGCTGTGTTCCCTGACCTCCACCCGGAGGCGATCGGCGAACTGGCGATGCTGACCATCGCCCTCGCCGACGGCCTGTTCATCGCCAACCAGGTCGAAGGCATCTCACTCGAGCGAGCATTCGACCTGATCGCCACCACCATCCAAGCGACCGCCGCACGGCTCGCTCGTCACTGACAGCTCGGCGGGCCGGCCGCGATTCGGATCTGGGCGGGAATCGTCTCGGAATCCGAGA
>JBIOUO010000306.1:0-16436 GCA_044867195.1 Ilumatobacteraceae bacterium | reverse complement strand
GGGTCGGGCGATGATCTGGGCCGCCCTGCTCGCGGCGATGCTCGGCGCCGGCGTGTGGCTCATCGCCCGCGCCCTGGCACCATCGCCGCGACCGCTGCGGACACTGTCTGCCGAGCTCGTCGAGCCGCGGGCCGCCGGCGCCGGGCGCGCCGTCGCCGCCAGCGGCGTGCGGCACCGGTGGCGGTCGTTGGCCACGCGGCTGGGCACCGGGACGTCGCCCCGGCTGGCCGCCGACCTCGCCGTGCTCGAGCGCGACCCCACCCGGCACATGCTCGACAAGCTCGGCTACGCGGTGCTGTTCCTCGCCCTGGCCGTGGTGCCGGCGCTCGTGTTCCCGCTGCTCGACGTCGGCGTCCCGGTGCTCACGACGGTGGTCGGGGCACTGCTCTTCGCTGCCGCCGGCTGGTTCTACCCCGATGTCGAGGTACGGACCCGAGCGGCCGCCGTGCGTCGATCGTGGGCCCAGGCGCTCACCGTCTACGTCGACATCGTCGGCATCTCGTTGGCCGGCGGCGCCGGGGTCGAGGACGCCCTGATGGTGGCGGCCCAGGCCGGGACGGGCCCCCAGTTCGAGCGGCTCCACGGCGCGCTGCGGGCCGCCCAGACCCGCCGCCGCAAGCTGTGGGAGGCGCTCGACGAGCTCGGCAGCCAGGCCGACATCCTCCCGCTGCGCGAGCTGGCCTCGGCCGTCGACCTCGCGGCCGAGTCCGGCTCGCGGATCCGCGAGACGTTGCTCGCCAAGGCCGACGCGCTGCGGGTCCGCCAGCTCACCGACGCCGAGGCCGAGGCCCAGAAGGCGACCGAGACGATGGGAATCGCCCCCGCGTTGATGGCCATCGCCGCCGTCGTGCTGATCGGCTACCCGGCGATCGCGAGGTTCGTCACCGGATGAGCGCCGATCACCCCGCGGTCGACCCGACCGCCACCGATCCGACAACCACCGCCGTCGATTCCGCCGGCACCGACACCCAGGAGCACCACCATGCCCATTCAGGTCCAGATCATCACGGCCTACCTGCTGCTGCGCGACCGCATGGTCGACGCCGCCCGGCACGTCCACGACGACGAGCGCGGGGAGCTGACGGGCAGCGTGATCTTCCTCGCCGCTCTCGCCGTGGCCGCCGCCGCGGTGGCGCTGGTGATCATCGGCAAGCTGCAGTCGAACGCCGCCAAGGTGCCCGGCTGACCGCAGCGGCGCCGCGGCGGACGCGGGGTGACGCAGGCGTTGTCGCCACCGTCATCGTGCTGCCCGCGTTGCTGCTGTCGTTCTGGCTCGTCATTCAGTACGCGATCGCCGCCCACGTCCGGCATGTCGCCCAGGCGGCGGCGCAGGACGCCGCGCTCGTCGCGGCGTCGGGCTCCGGCGACCCTAATGCGACCGCGGAGGAGTTGCTCTCGTCGGTCGCGTCGATGTCGTCGGGCACCGAGGTCACGCCGACGGTCGGGCCCGAGCAGGTCACGGTCACCGTCCACGTCGACGTACTGCAGGTGTTCCCGATCGGCAGCTTCGACGTGTCGGTCTCCGCCTCGGCGCCGGTCGAGCGCTTCATCCCCCAGCCGGAGCGGCCGTGATCCTGCGGGCGCGAAGTTCACGCGGAGACGCCGGTCCGCTCGAGGTGGTGATCCTGCTGCCCGCGGTCTTGCTGCTGTTCGGGCTCGTCGTCGCGTTCAGCCGGACGACGACCACCTCCGAGCATGTCCAGCACGCCGCGGCGGTGGGCGCCCGGGCGGCGGCGAGCGCGCAGACGCTGGGCGGCGCCAACGCGCTGGCCACGCAGGTCGTCACCGACAGCCTGGCGCAGGTCGGCATGAGCTGCGGTCCGCCGGCCGTGGCCGGGAACTTCACGCCCGGCGGGCAGGTCACCGTGACGGTCACGTGCACGGTCAACCTCGGTGACGTCACGCGGCTCGGTCCGATCCCCGCGTCGCGGACGTTCACCGCGTCGGCCACCGAGCCGATCGACCGCATAAGGGGCACGGGATGAGCGAGGACGCGCTCAGACGCGGACGCGGCGATGCGGGCAGCGTGTCGCTGCTGGTCGTGATCATGGTCCCGGCGCTGCTGATGGCCGCCGGGCTCGTGCTCGACGGCGGCCGCCAGCTACAGGTGCGTCGCGAGGCGCACGCCGCGGCGGCCGCCGCGGCACGGGCTGCCGGCCAGCTGTCCCCCGACGAGATCGCCGGGCACGCGGTCGACCCTGGGCTCGCCGCCGGCCGTGCCTCGGCGGCGCTGGGTGCGACGGGCATGACCGGGTCGGTGGCCGTCCACGACGGCACCGTCACCGTGACGGTCACCGAAGCGGTCGACTACCTGATCATGCCTGGCTCAGGTTCGGTCTCGTCGTCGTCGAGCTCGACGCCGCTCAACGGCATCGTGGAGGGAACCGGATGGTGAACGAGGTGAACGGACGCCATGTCCTGCGGGCCGTCGGAGCCGTGCTGGTCACGGTGCTCGTGGTGGTCGGCGTGCCAGTGCTGCTGGTCGCTCTCGTCGGCAACCCCTGGCCGGGCGCGTCGCGAGTCGAGATGCGCGACGAGCTGGCACTGGTGGTCGGTGTCCTGGCTGCCGTGGCGTGGATCGTGTGGGCCCGCTTCGTCGTCGCCCTCGCCGTCGAGATCCGCGACCAAGTGTCCGTCCTGCGCACGTTGCGCGACCGGCCCACGGTTGTCGGACCCGTCGTCAGCGCGCCGCCGACGCGGGTGGGGATCGGGCTTGTCGCTCAACGGCTAGTCGCCGCGGCGCTGGTACTCCTGCCGGTGGCCACACACGCCCGCGAGGCCGTGGCCGCCGACTCCCTCGTCGCCTCGCCGCGCGTCGTGCCGGCGGTCGTCGTCCCCGTCGCCGGTCCGGCTTCTGCGTCACCCGCCGCGCCCGCCCCGGGAGCGTCCGGCGGGTCGAACGTCGTCGTGGCGAGCGGAGACACGCTGATCGCTCTCGCCCGCACGCATCTCGGTGACTCGGCCCGGTGGCGAGAGATCTTCGAGCTCAACCGCGATCGCCCGCAGTCAGACGGCGGCCGCCTCACGACCCCGAGCCTGATTCGCACCGGCTGGGTGCTCGAGCTGCCGGCGGAGGCAGCCCCGGGTCCGGTGGACGCATCCCCGCCGGTGGAGTACGCACCGGATTACACCCCATACCTCGCCGCGAGCGAGATCACGATCCAGGACGGAGACAACCTGTGGGAGCTGTCCGAGGCGCGGCTGACCTCGGCCGGCCTCCCCCACGACGACGTCGCGGTCGCCGACTACCTGCACGACGTGATCGATCGCAACGCTGGTGTGATCGAGGACCCGAACCTGATCTTCTCCGGCGAGCAGTTCCAGTTCCCTGAGTCCGGCACACCACCACCACCACCACCACCACCACCACCAGCCGTCGTCGCGCCGGCAACCGAACCCGTTGCACCTGCACCGGTCGCCGCGGCGCCGTCTCCGGCGCCGACATCGGCCGCCGCGCCGGTGGCGCCGGCGGTGCCCGTTGCAGATCCTGGTGCCCCGGTGACGACCGAGGCCGTGCCCCCACCGGGGCCGGCGCCGGGTCAGACGCCGGTCGGTGCCGAGTCCTCGGTGCCGGACGGGCCAGCGCCGATCGGCATCGGCGAGGCGGCGCTGCTTTCCGCTGGCGTTCTCGCCCTCGTGGCGTCGCGTCGCCGGATGCGCCTGCGGGCCTCGGAGCCGCGAGCGCGGGTGCCTGACCCGTCGCTCGAAGCGGTGGCCGCCGAGCGCCGTCTCCGCGCCGTCGATGCTGGCGAGCGGCTGCTGCGCGTCGACGTTGCCGTGCGCGCGGCGGCCGCGTCGCTGGTGGACGGACCGTCGCGGATCGTGCTCGTGCGCGTCGGTGCGGACGGAGGCGTCGAGCTGACCCTCAGCGCCGCCGCGTCGTTGCCACTGCCGTGGGAGGGCGGCGGCGATTCCTGGACACTGCCGGGTTCGACTCCGATCGAGCTGCTCGCCGAGTCCGCCCGCACGGTCGGCGCGCCGTGCGTCGCGCTCGCCCAGATCGGGATCGCCGACGACGGTCGGGACGTTCTCGCCGACATCGAGGCTCTCGGCGCGCTGGCGATCGACGCCCCCGGCCCGATGGCCGATCAGGTCGTGCGCGGGCTGGCGGCCACGCTCGCCTCGTCGCTGTTCGCCGAGGTGGCCAACCTCGTGGGCGTCGCGATCGACGCCACCTCATTCCTGGACCACCGGCACGCGTATGTGGCGCCGAGCGTCGACGACGCGCTCGAGCTGGCGGCGACGCTACTCGGCTCGACCTCGAAGGCCCGCCAGTCGACCTTCGCGCTGCGTGCCCGCCACACGAGCGGGGAGGCGTGGGAGCCCTCGATCGTGCTCGTCGGTTCGGCGGCCGCCTCCGACGTCGCACCTGAGGTGGTGCGCTCGGCAGCTCGTCGGCACGGCGGGCTGGCCCTCGTCGTCGGCGGCCCGGCGGACGAGGCGCCGTGGCGGTTGCGGGTAGCGGATCGGCGCTGGCTGCTCGAACCGATCGGTGTGCCGCTGGTGCCGGTCGGGCTGAGCGAGGTCGATCTCGCCCAGCTGCACGGTGTGCTGGCCGCGGCCGATGCCCCGCTGCTCTCGGGGGAGCCCCCGATCGGCGACGAAGCAAGCGGCGACACGGCCGGCGGCACGGCCGGCCGAGATGACCCGGCGGGCGCCACGACCGTGCAGGCGGCGACACCCTGCGAGGAGCCGGCCTGGTCGCTGATGGTGCGCCTGCTCGGTTCAGTCGAGGTCGTTGACGGGCGCGGCGCGGCGGCCATCTTCGAGCGGTCGAAGGCGCTCGAGCTGATCGCCTGGCTGGCCCTGCACCGTGATAGGGCGACGCGGGCCGGAGCCCGCACCGCCCTGTGGGAGCTTGACGTGCGCGACTCCACGTTCGCCAACGTCGTGTCCGAGGCCCGCCGGGCGATGGCCCGCCTCGTCGAACCGCCCGTCGGCGACGAGTGGCTGGGCAGGACGCTCACGGAGGTTCTCCCACTGCACCGCGACGTGATCACCGATGTCGACCTCGTTCGCCAACGGCTCGACGCCGCCCGGCTGCAGCCACCGGAGCTGGCCATCGAGACGCTGCGCCCCGCGGTGGAGATGGTTCGTGACGTCCCGTTCGCCGGCACCGGCTACCTGTGGCCCGACGCCGAGGGGATCACGTCGAACCTCGTCCTGCTCGCCACCAGCGCGGCGACCGAGCTCGCCGGCCACTACCTGTCGATGGGCGACATCGACGGCTTGTTCTGGTCGACCGGTCAGGGGTTGCGGGTCCTGCCCGGCCACGAGGAGCTGATCGCGCTCCGCATGCGCGGCCATGCTCGGGCCGGTGACCTGTCGGGCGTGAGGCTGGAATGGGAGTCCTACGAGCGGGTGCTCAACGCCGACCCGTGGAGCGGCGGCGAGCCGGCCGCCAAGCTCGTCCTGCTGCGCCGCGAACTGCTGTCGTCGTGACCCTCTCGAGTCGAGCCCCAGACGCCGACCACTGAGTCGCGAACTCGCTCTACGTTGAGTCCGACGGTGATGTTCGATCCTCGGGTCGGCCCGGTTGGACAGCGATCGGCCGCCCGACGGTCAGCTGCTCGGTCACGCTCGGATCGAACGCCGCGGCCAGCTGATGATCCGCGTTCACGCCGACGCCGTCGAGCACCGTGGCGAAGAAGCAGCGTGCGGCGACGGCGAAGACGATGTCGACGATGTCGTTGTCCGACAGCCCGACCGCGCGCAGCTCGTCCACATCAGCTTCTGCGACGGCGGCTGAATCGACCGCCACCTTGGCCGCGAAGTGCACAATCGCGGCGTCGATCGGGTCGAGCGCGCCACCGTTGGGTGCCGCAGCGAGGGCCAGCATCGTCGTCTCGTCGCCGCAGACGTCGCGGAGGAACCTGGCGTGGGCCGCTGTGCAGTATGTCGACCGGAGCGACTGCGCCGCAGCAATCGTCGCCAGCTCAAACCGGCGGCGATCCATCCCGTCGCGCACCGCCACGTTCAGCGCGGTCCACGCCCGAGCCACCTCAGGTCGTGACACAAAAGCAGCTGCGTAGTTCGGTAGGTATCCCCACCGTGCTGTCTGCTCCTCGAACCACTCCCGAACCTCGCCATCGGCGCCACGTCGCGGACTGATCAGCATGTCAACCCTCCTCGACGCGGTGCGCCGCGATCGTACGGTAGCGATCAGCGTTCGGCGGTGCACCGCGTCCTGTACGCCGACAGGCCGACGCCACTGATCGACAGCGGTCAGGGCCGGAACTGCAGCGGGCGCGGCGCGAGCCGGCCGGGTCGGGTGGCGATCCGGAACGCCGAGCGCACCCACTCGCACACGTAGCTGCGGGTGTCTCGCGGGTCGATCATCTCCTCGATCTGGAACCGGTTCAGCGGCCCGATCGGGCCCCGCACTCGCTCGATGCGGGCGTTGATCTCGGCCCGCAGGGCGGCGGGGTCGGCGGCCTCGGCGAGCTGGCGCTTGTACGCCGCCTCGATGCCGCCCTCCGGCGGGATCCCGCCCACGTCAGCGGCCGGCCAGGCGACCCGCACCGTCGGGTGACGTCGCGGTGTTGCCTGGTGGTTGCCGGCGACGCCGAAGCTGCGCCGCATCAACACCGTGAACACCGGCACGTCGATCTGGGAGAAGGCGACCATCCACTCACCGCCACGGCGGATCGTGCCGGCCAGCTCGTGCTCGAGGCCGACCGCGAATCCGGGGTTGTCGACGAGGCTGAGCAGCGGGACGTGGAAGACGTCGCACACGTCGAGGAACCGGGTCAGCTTGCGGCAGCCGTCGGCGGTCAGCGCGCCGCCGTTGGCGTGGCGGCTGTCGCCGGCGATGACGCCGACCGGGTGGCCGTCGAAGCGGGCAAACCCGGTCACCTGGTCGGTCCCCCACAGCGGGCCGATCTCGAAGAACGAGCCATGATCGGCCAGCAGGTCGATCGCCCGCCGCACGTCGAACGCTCGGGTCCGCTGCCGGGGCACGATCGACGCCAGCTCCTCGTCGCGGCGGTCGGAAGGGTCGGCGGGGTCGGGGACCACGACCGGGGGTGCCTCGAACACGCTCGACGGCAGATAGGAGAGGAAGCGCCTGGTCATCGCCATCGCCTCCTCCTCGCTCTCGGCGAGGTTGTCGACGGAGCCGTTGCAGCAGTGGACGTGCCAGCCGCCGAGCTCCTCCTTCGAGATGTCGTAGCCCATGGCGTGACTGACGACGGGCGGACCGGCGACGAACAGCTGGGCGATGTCGCGCACCATCACCGAGAAGTGGCCGAGCACCGCCTTGGCGGCGCCGATGCCGACCACGCTGCCGAGCAACACGTTGACCACCGGCACGGTGGCCAGCTGGCGGGCGTACTCCTCGACGCCGAGGTGGCCCGGCAGGAACGAGCCGCCGACGCCGGTCACGCGCGGTTTGCCGGACTCGATCGCCCCGGTGCTCTCCAGCGCCGCACTCTCGCCCGCCTTCTGCTGCTCGGGGATCATCGCCGCCACGCTGCCGCCGCCTGACGAGCCGTCGAGCAGGCGGATCGACGGCGCGAGCAGCTCGAGCGAGAGCTGGTCGAGGTGCATGCTCTTGGCGCCGATGGCGCCGTCGGCGTGACCTCCGCGCGACGTGAAGTCGTCAGCGCAGACGACGGCGGTGCGCCCGTCGATCGTGCCCCATCCGCCGACATGGTTGGCTGGCGTGAACGCGGCGAGTTCGCCGTCGGCGTCGTAGCTGGCGAAGCCGGCGAGGCTGCCGACCTCGCGAAACGAGCCCTCGTCCAGCAGCAGGTCGATCCGCTCGCGGCACGTCAGCTTGCCCCGAGTGCGCTGGCGGACGACACCCGGCTCGGTCGATGAGGGCGCGAGGCGCGCGGCGGCCGACCGGCGCAGCTCGGCGACCGCGTCGAGCACGTGCTGCCACGTGTCCGCTACGCCGGCGCGCGCCGGCGTGACCTCGGTGCCGCGTGGCGCCACCACCGCGACGATCGCCCCCTCGGTGACCGAGTCGCCGGGAGCGAGATCCAGCACCCGCGTGACGACGCCCGTGCACGGTGCCGTGACGGCGGCCTCCATCTTCATCGCGCTGACGATCACCAGCGCGTCGTCGCGGCGCACCACGTCGCCGGCGGACACGGCGACCGCAACGATCGCTCCCGCCATCGGGCTGCGCGCTGCCTGCTCGCCCGTGGCGACGGTGAGCTCCGGTCGCTGGTCGTCGCGCTCAACGGTCGGGCCAGTGCCACTGACCAGCGACGCCACGGGCCCGCGGTCGCCGTCGTCGGCCGCCGCGACGAGAGTCGGCTCCTCGGTCAAGAGCGTCGTGCGGGCGTCCCCGAGGCGCACATTGGGGTGAGCGAGGAGCCGGCAGAGCAGGGCGCGGTTGGTCGGCAGTCCGGCGACGTGCAGCTCCTCGACGGCCCGGCGCGTGCGATCCACGGCGTCGGTCACCGACGCCGATGCGCTCCACCCGACGACCTTGGCGAGCAAGGGGTCGAACACCGGCGGTGGCGCGTATCCCGTGTAACCGCACCCGTCGACGCGCACTCCCGGCCCGGAGGGCTCCTGGTAAGCGCTCAACGTGCCTGGCCCGGTCGCCACGACGCGTGCCTGCACGGCGAAGCCCCGCGGGGCTCCGACGGCGTCCTGGTCCGCAAGGCCGAGCGCGGCGAGCGGCTCGCCTCCGGCAATCCGGAACTGGGCGGCGACGAGGTCGACACCCGTGACCTGCTCCGTGACCGTGTGCTCCACCTGGATCCGCGGGTTGCACTCGATGAAGCGGTGCTCGGCCATCTCGGGGGAGACGAGGAACTCCACGGTCGCCGCGTTGACGACGCCAGCTTCGGCGGCCAGCTTGATCGCGCTGGCGAAGATCTGCTCCCGCAGCTCGGCGGCAAGGCCGGGCGCTGGGGCCACCTCGACGAGCTTCTGGTGGCGCTGCTGCACCGAGCAGTCGCGATCGTGGAGGTGGACGACCGAGCCGTGGGCGTCGCCGACAACCTGGACTTCGATATGGCGGGGGCGCTCGATCACCCGCTCGACGAACAGCGTGCCGTCGCCGAACGCCGCTGTCGCCTCGCCTCGGCAGCGCTCGAACGCGGCGGCCATCTCGCCGGGACCGGTGACGAGGCGCATCCCGCGGCCGCCCCCGCCGGCCGCCGCCTTGAGCATGATCGGGTAACCGATCTCGGCGGCGACGTCCGCCGCATCCGCGGCCGACGCGACCGCGCCGTCGCTGCCTTCGACCACCGGGATGCCGAGCGACCGGGCGAGGCGCCGCGCCGCCACCTTGTCGCCGAACAGCGCAAGTGTCGCCGGCGTGGGTCCGACGAACGCAAGCCCCGCGGCACCGCAGCGCTCGGCGAACGCCGCCTGCTCGGCGAGGAAGCCGTAACCCGGGTGCACGCAGTCGCAGCCGCTGGCCACGGCAGCGGCGACGATCGACTCGGCGTCCAGGTAAGCGGTGACAGCGTCCCCGGGCAGGGCGACCGCCATCGTCGCCAGCCGGGTGTGCATCGAGCGCGCATCGATGCTGGCGTAGACGGCGACCGACTCGATGCCGAGGGCGTCAGCGGCTCTGGCGATGCGGATCGCGATCTCGCCTCGGTTGGCGATCAGGACACGGTGCAGTCGTCCCACGCCCCCTGTCCTAGCCAGTCGCCGCCGTCCAGGCGGCATCGCAGAGCACTGGCGGTCGGCACGCGGTGGCCGACGGTGACGTCAGATCTGCTTGCGCGCTTCTCGTGCCGCCACGGCGATCGGGTCCCACACCGACGAGAACGGTGGCGCGTAGCCGAGGTCGAGGTCGATCACCTCGTCGACGGTCATCCCAGCGGTGATGGCGGTCGCTACGGTGTCGATCCGCTTGGCCGCCCCGGGGCCACCGAGGATCTGGGCGCCGAGCAGGCGACCGGTGCCGCGCTCGGCGACCATCCGCACTGTCATCGACGACGCGTACGGCAGGTAGCCGGCCGTCGTGGTGGTGTCGACCGTCGTGGCGACGGCGTCGAACCCGGCGTCTCGCGCTTCCTCGAGGCGGGTGCCGGTCAGCCCGATCTCGAGCGAGCAGAGCTTGGTCACTGCGGTGCCGAGCACGCGCGGCGAGCGAGTGTCGCCGCCGGCGATGTTGATGCCGGCGACACGACCGTGACGGTTGGCGTACGTGCCGAGGGGGATGTGCACCGGCGCACCGGTGACGAGGTGAGTGGCCTCGGCGCAGTCGCCGGCTGCCCAGACGTGCGGTGCCGACGTCGCCTGACGCTCGTCGACCTGGATCGCGTCCTTGACCCCGAGTTGGATGCCCGCGGCGGCGGCGAGCTCCGAGCGCGGGCGCACACCGATCCCGAGCACGACGAGGTCGGCCGGCAGCGGACCGTCGGACGTCAGCACGGCATCGACCTCGAAGCCCTCCACGTCGGTGTTGCAGCGAACGCCGATGCCGTGGCGGCGCATGGCGTCGGCGACGCGGGCACCGAGATCGGTGTCGATCACACCGAGCGGCTGCGGCCCGCGCTCGACGACGGTGGCCGAGCAGCCGCGCTCGACGTACGCCTCGGCCATCTCCAACCCGATGTAGCCGCCTCCGACGATGACGATGCGGCGGCACCCGGTCTCGGCGAGCGACAGCAGCATCTCGGCGTCGACCAGATCCTGGACGCCGTGCACCAGCGGGAGGTCGATGCCGGGGAGGTCCGGCCGGATCGCCTCGCCGCCCGTGGCGATCATCAACTCGTCGTAACCCAGCCGCGTCACCTCGCCGGCGTGCTGATCGTGCACTTCCACCACGCCGGCGTCGAGGTCGATCGCCATCGCCTCGTGGTGGGTGCGAACGTCGATGCCGCGGCGGCGATGCTCCTGCGGTGCGCGGGTGACCAGCGCTTCGACGCCGCCCGGGACAAGGCCTCCGACGACGAACGGGATGCCGCACGCCGAGTAGCTGGTGAACCTCGACCGCTCGAGCACGACCACCTCGGCCTCCGGCCGGGCGCCCCGCACTCGGGTTGCCGCGCTCATCCCGGCGGCGTCGCCACCGATGATCACGACTCTCACCGAACCGTTCTACCGCGTCCGCCGGTGGGCACCGGAGCGCGAGACTGCCGGCCCGTGGAGACGGACGTCGTTCTCGAGTCGGGCTACGGCGCGGCGGCGCCGGCGGGAGACAATCTGTGCAACGACTACGCCCAGGGACTGGCGACCGCGTTCGTCGCCTTGGCCACGGCGCGCGGCGAGCGCGTCGACGAGAGCGACCCACTCGTCGCGCTCACCGACGGCTCGTCGCCGTCACTGTTCGGCAACGTCGCGGTGCTGCGCCAACCAGTCGGGGAGACCGCCTGGCCGGCCGTCGCCGAGCGGATGCACGGGTTCTTCGCCGGTCGCCACGGCGGGCCGTTCATCGTCTTCTCGGCGTGGCCGACGCCGGACCTCACGCCGCTCGGATTCGGTCGCATCGGGCATCCGCCACTCATGTTCCGGCCTGCCGGCCCGGTGGCCGGCGAGCCAGTCGACGGTCTGGAGATCCGTCCCGTGGCCGATGCCGCAACGGCCGGTGACTGGGAGCGCACGCTCGTCGAGGCCTACCCCGACCCGGCGCTGCAGCCCTATCAACCGGGCTGCTTCCTGCCGGTCGCCGCGCTCGACGCGCCCCAGTGGCGGCACTGGGTTGGATACGTCGACGGCCGTGCTGTTGCCACTGCCTCGGCGTTCGTCGGCGACCACCACGTCGACGTCGAGTTCATCTCGACGCGCGCCGAGGTGCGTGGCCGCGGCGTCGGGCGGGCGGTGACCGCCGCGGCCACGCTCGCCGCACCGGACCTGCCGGCGATGCTGATCTCCAGCGACGACGGCCGCTCGGTCTACGCCCGGCTCGGGTACCTGCCGCTGCTGCGCTTCACGCTCTGGGCCGGCCACCGCCGCTGACCCGGCGCCAGCACCAGCTCAGCTGTACTGGTCGAGGATCGTCGACTCGGTGACCCGCTCGAGGGTGTCCTTGATCGCCAGCGCCAGCTCGCGATCGACGTTGTCGACGTCCATCAGGTCGGTGATCGTGGCCCGCTGCAGCTTGGCCAAGCCTCCGAAGTGATCGGCGATCGCCGCGGCCTGGCGCGTCGGGAGCCTGTGCACCCGGTGCAGCAGGCGCAGCCCCTTCGGCGCGACCTCCTGATCGAGGTCGCGGCTGTCGCCGTCGCGATGGAGTGTCGCCGCCGCGCTACGCAGGTCGAGCACCTCGTCGTCGGTGAGGCGCGACATCTCGGCCTGCGTCTCGGTCACCGTACGCCCGGCCGGCAGGTAGTCGGCGACCACGAGGTCGAGCTCGTCGTCGATGTCGCCGTACAGCTCGTCGAGCTGCAAGCGCAGCAGCCGCGCATCGACGCCGAGTTCGATGATCATCGTCTCGATCTCGTCGCTGATGCGGTGGACCATCTCGCCGCGCTGGACGACCGCCACGACGTCGCGCAACGACACGACGTCCTCCAACTCGACCGCCGTGAGGTTGGCGATCGCGTCATCGAGGCGGACCTTGTACCGCTCGAGCGTCTGCAGCGCCTGGTTGGCGCGATCCAGCAGGCGGGAGACGTCCTGCAGCTGGTGCTTCGACCCGCCGGCGTAGACGTTGATCACGCCCATCTCCTCGCTCGCCGACACCACGGGCACCTTCAGCGAGCGGGCGACCCGCTCGGCGGTGCGGTGCCGCGTGCCGGTCTCGCTGGTCGGCACCGTGGGATCGGGCACGAGGTGCACGTTGGCCCGGGCGATCCGGCTGCCGTCGGTCGAGATGATGATGGCCCCGTCCATCTTGGCCAGCTCGGACAGGCGCTGGGGGCTGTAGGGCGCGTCGACCAGGAACCCGCCCGAGCAGATGGCCAGCACGTCGGGACCGTCGTCGAGTACGAGCAGCGCGCCCGCCTTCGCCCGCACCACCCGATCGATGCCGTCTCGGAGCGGCGTCCCCGGAGCGACCCGGGCGAGCGCGTCCCGCATCTCGTCGTTGGCGCCGCGGTAACGGTTGGCCATCCCGGAATCCTAGGGGCCGCGTGCCGACCTCCCTGCAGGCCCGGCACGACCATCGATGCCGAGCGCCGCCAGGGCGTGCCCCAGGCTGCGCACGCGGACGAGCTCGATCCCCTTGCACGGGGGCGACGACGCCGGCACGACGGCCCGCCGGAACCCGAGCCTCGCCGCCTCGCTCAGCCGTCGGCTGGCGTGGGCGACCTGGCGCACCTCGCCGCCGAGCCCAACCTCCCCGAGCACGACGTCAGAAGCGCCGATCGGCTGATCGGTCGCCGCGCTGGCAACGGCGACCGCCACCGCGAGGTCGACGCCCGGTTCGAGGAGGCGCACGCCACCGACGGTCGACACGTACACGTCGGCACCGCTGGTGGCCACCCCAGCTCGCCGTTCGAGCACCGCGAGCAGCAGTGCCAGCCGGCCGGCGTCGACGCCCTGGGCGTTGCGCCGAGCGGGGAAGCCGGCCGGCACGGGGACGGTGAGCGCCTGGACCTCGATGAGGAGCGGTCGCTGGCCGTCGACAGCCGGCACGACGACCGAGCCAGCGACCTGCTGGCGCCGGTCGGCTAGGAACAGCTGCGATGGATCGGGCACGCCGACCAACCCGGCGCCGGTCATCTCGAACAAACCGAGCTCGTCGGTACCGCCGAAGCGGTGCTTCACCGCTCGCAGCAGCCGCAGCGCGTGGTGGCGGTCGCCCTCGAACGAGAGCACCGTGTCGACGACGTGCTCGAGCAGCCGTGGACCGGCAAGCGCGCCGTCCTTGGTGACGTGCCCGACGAGCACCACCGCGACGTCGCGCCGCTTGGCCTCGACCACCAGCTGCTGGGCGCATTCGCGGACCTGAGCCACGGCACCGGGAGCCGACCCGAGTCGCTGGTCGGCGATGGTCTGGATGCTGTCGATCGCGACGAGCGACGGCGAGGTGCGCTCGATGGCGTCGATGATGCCGGCCAACGTGGTCTCCGCAACCAGCCAGACGTTCGCCGACGACGCCTGCAGCCGCTCGGCCCGCAGGCGCACCTGCTGCGCGCTCTCCTCGGCGCTGACATAGAGGCACGGCCCCTCCCACTGCGCGAGCAGTTGCAGGAGCAGCGTGCTCTTGCCGATGCCCGGCTCGCCGCCGAGCAGCGTGACCGAGGCGGCGACGACACCACCGCCGAGCACGCGGTCGAGCTCGGCGATGCCGGTGGGACGGGGCGCGGCCAGGAGGGCGTCGATGTCGCGCAGCAATCGCACCTCGGCGAGCGCGAGCGCACCGCCGCCGGGCTGCGTGGTGGCATCGCCGACCGCCTCCTCGATGAGCGTGTTCCACGCACCGCAACCGGTGCACTGCCCGGACCACTTCGGATGCGCCGTCCCGCAGTCGGCGCACGAATGCACGACCTTCGTCCTCGTCATGGCGCCGAGCATGACAAGGGGGTGTCAGCGTGAGTGGCGCCGCCTCCAGCGAGGCCTCAGCGGAGACGGGACAGGGCCCGCCGCCGGCGGCGGGCGCGGCGGGACCGAGCCCGCACGACCGACACGATGAATGCCGTCGTCACCACGATCCAGGCCACGAGCACGAGCAGCAACAGCTTCGACAGCAGCGACGGCAAGCCGCCGCCGGCGGGCCCGTCCACCGTGCGCAGCAGCACGGCCGCGGTCGAGCCGTCGAGCGGTGCATCCCAGACCTGGAACCCGTCGTCCTCTCGGCCGGTCGACTCGTCGACGTCGCCTGCGAATCCGGCGGCCAGCGCGACGGTCATCGACGAGGCGGGGGAGGCCCCGGACGCGGCGATCTCGTCGGCGTAGGGCGAGCCGCCGACGGCGGCGAGCAGGTCGGCGTCGGCGAAGGCGTCGAAGCCGCCGGTGAGCGTGAGCTGGCCGGAGAGCGTCAGCGTGGTCGTGTCGCCGTCCTCGGAGGTCACCCGCTCGACGCTCATCGCCGTGAACGGCGGCCCGATGCTGGCGAGCAGGTTGGTCGCCTCCGCGGCCGACGTCACCGGGTGGCTGAGCGCGGCGCGGAGTCCGCCGTCGTCGGTCGCTGCGGGGCCCTCGACGGTCCAACCCGCGGCGACGGCGTCGTCGAAGCGCAGATCGGCTGCCAGGCCGGGCGCTTGCGCCACGACGTCGGCGTCAGCCACTGCCGTCACCGTCACGGTGCCCGTCCCGTCGTCGCCCATCACGAGCTCGACCGTGGCATCAACCCGGCATGCCGAGAGCACGACGGCGGCGAGGACGATGAGCAACGTCTGGCGCACGATCTGGGTGCTCACAGTCTCAACTTCGAGACCAGGGCCACCCAGAAGGCGCGATGAGACCAGGGCCACCCAGATGTACCGGGGCGCGTGGGCCGACCCGTCAGTCCGGGGGTTGGGCCTCCGGGGTGGGGTTGGGGCGCGGGCGCGGGCGCGGCGTGTGCGTCGACGCCGTGGTGGTGGTCGCCAGCTCGACGGCGGCGGGCGGCACGAAGCCCTCCACCGAGGAGAACTTGATCCGCTGCTCGCCCGGCTTATCCGGGTCGTCCTCGGCGTCGACGACGATGATCTCGCCGGCGTGGAACTGCTTGAACAGCAGCATCTCCGACAGCGGGTCCTCGACGAGGCGCTGGATCGCCCGGCGCAGCGGGCGGGCGCCGAGTGTCGGGTCGTAGCCCTTGGCGGCCAGCATCTCCTTGGCCGACTGGGTGAGCTCGATGCCCAGTCCCTGGCCCTCGAGCTGGGACGTGAGGCGGCGCGTCAGGTTGTCGACCATCTGCAGCACCTCGGCCCGGTTGAGCTCGTGGAACACGATGACCTCGTCGATGCGGTTGAGGAACTCCGGCTTGAAATGCACCTTCAGCGCATCCATCACCTTCTCCTTCATCCGCTCGTAGCTCATCGCCGAGTCAGCGGTGGTGAACCCGACGTTGGCCTTGCGCAGGTCCTGGGTGCCGAGGTTGGAGGTCATGATCAGCACGGTGTTGCGGAAGTCGACCGACCGGCCCTGGCTGTCGGTGAGCCGGCCTTCCTCGAGGATCTGCAGCAGCGTGTTGAACACGTCCGGGTGGGCCTTCTCGATCTCGTCGAACAGCACCACCGAGAACGGCTTGCGGCGCACGGCCTCGGTGAGCTGGCCACCCTCCTCGTAGCCGACATAGCCAGGAGGCGAGCCGACGAGGCGGCTGACGGTGTGCTTCTCCATGTACTCGGACATGTCGAGCGTGATCAGCGCGTTGTCGTCGCCGAACAGGAACTCGGCGAGCGTCTTGGCCATCTCCGTCTTGCCGACCCCGGTCGGGCCGAGGAAGATGAACGAGCCGCTCGGGCGCTTGGGGTCCTTGAGCCCGGCGCGGGTGCGGCGGATCGACTGCGACACGGCGGTGACGGCCGACTCCTGGCCGATGATCCGCTTGTGCAGCTCGGCCTCCATGTTGATCAGCTTCTGCGTCTCCTCCTCGGTGAGCTTGTACACCGGGATGCCGGTCCAGATGCTGAGCACCTCGGCGA
>JBIOUO010000305.1:0-2289 GCA_044867195.1 Ilumatobacteraceae bacterium | reverse complement strand
CTGGTGCGCATCGTCGCTGCCGGCCAGGAAGGGATCGTGCGCGAGTGGTCACTGGTCAGCGGTGATGTCGAGAAGGAGTACGACGTCGATATCGACGGAGACCAGCTCGATTTCCTGAACACCGTGGCCATCGATCCTTCCGGCCGTTTCGTGGCTGCCGCCGGCTCGTCGCGACGCGTGACGATATGGTCCCGCGATCACCCGGCTGATCCTGTGGCGAGCTACGACCTCGAGGCGTCGATCCGCGACCTCGCGTTCACCGGCGATGGTCAGTTGCTGATCGGCAGCGAGGACGGGAGCGTCGTGGCGTGGACGTGGGATGACGACCGCGCACCCGTAACCCAGGTCGCGAAGCACCCGGGCAGAGCGCGAGTCGCGGTGTCGAGCGCCGGCAGGATCGCGACCGGTGACTCGAGCGGTGCCATCGCAGTGTGGGACGCCACGAGCCATCAACAGCTGTGGTCGAAGGTCGCCCACAACGACGAGGTCCTCGCGCTCGCGTTCTCACCGGACGGGCAGCAGTTGGTCTCGGCGGGGGGCGACCGGACGGCGCGGGTCTGGGATGTCGCCACGGGGGACCTCGTGCGGGAGCTCGCCGGTCATCGCTCACGGTTGACCGGGGCGGCGTTCAACGCCGACGGCACGGAGGTGACTACGGCCGCGGATGACGGCACGCTCGCCGTCTGGGACCTGTCGACGGGGACCTACCGATTTCTGGCCCAGGTCCACGGCGACTCCGCCGACGCGGTGGCATTCCTCGAGGATGACCGGCTGGTGAGCGTGGGTGATGACAACCTGGTCCGGATCGTCAGTTGTGACTCGTGCGGATCGGTCGACAAGGTCGTCGACGCGTTGGAGGATCGGCTCTCGCGGATCCCACGCATCGACAACGTCCAGGCCTCTCCACAGGTGGTCGCCAACACGGACATCGCGGAGGGCATGTGCCTGCCCCGGTCCGAGGGCCCGCACACCCACGTGGAGCCGGTGGACTGCGGCGACCCGCACGCCGCCGAGGTGTATGCGGTGATCTGGCTGCGCGACGCACCCGACGCCAAGTATCCGGGCGAGGAGATCTACAGGCGGACCGACAAGCTCTGCCGCGATGGTCATTTCGAACGCTACGTGGGGATCGCTGCGGATCGCTCCAGATTCGGCACCACCACAGATGCGCCGATCAAGGAGAGCTGGAATGCCGGGAACCGGCAAGTCGCGTGCCTAATCATCGATCGTGACGGCGCCACCGGGTCGGCCCGTGGCAGCGCCGAGTGACGCGCGCGAGGCTCGCTCGTCACGAGTAGTCGATCTCGGAGTACTCCTGCAGCTTGGCCAGCTGGTGGTGGGCGTCGATGCGGCGGACCGTGCCGCTACGGCTGCGCATGACGAGGCTCTGGGTGATCACGCCGCGCGGGTCGAACCGCACGCCGTCGAGCAGCGGGCCGTCGGTGACCCCGGTGGCGGCGAAGAAGCAGTTGTCGCTGCGCACGAGATCGTCGGTCGTCAGCACCGCGCACGGGTCGAGGCCGGCGGCGGTGATGACTGCGCGCTCGTCGTCGTCGCGGGGCCAGAGGCGGCCCTGGATCTCGCCGCCCATGCACTTCAGGGCGGCGGCCGAGATCACGCCCTCCGGTGTGCCGCCGACACCCATCAGCACGTCGACGCCCGACCCGGGAGAGCCGGCAGCGATCGAGCCGTAGACGTCGCCGTCGCTGATCAGGCGGATCCGCGCCCCGCTGGTGCGAACCTCGTCGATCAACTCGGCGTGGCGGGGACGGTCCAAGATGACCACCGTCAGATCGCGCACTGACTCCCGCTTCGCCTTGGCGAGCCAGCGCAAGTTCTGGGTGGGCGTGGCCGTGATGTCGATCGAGCCGACGCCATCGGGACCGACGGCGATCTTCTCCATGTAGTACGAGGGCCCGGGGTCGAACATCGACTCGCGGTCGCTGACCGCGATCACGGACAGGGCGTTCGTGCGGCCCTGGGCAGTCAGCGTCGTGCCGTCGATCGGGTCGACGGCCACGTCGACGAGTGGCGGCGTGCCGTCGCCGACGTGCTCGCCGTTGAACAGCATTGGCGCGTGGTCCTTCTCCCCCTCGCCGATGACGACGATGCCGTCCATCGACACAGTCGCCAGCACCGCGCGCATGGCGCCGACGGCCGCCGCGTCGGCGCCGTTCTTGTCGCCGCGGCCGACCCAGCGCGACGCCGCCAGCGCCGCCGCTTCGGTGACCCGGACGAGCTCCATGGCCAGGTTTCGATCGGGGCGGCGGGAGGAGGGCGGCATGCCTC
>JBIOUO010000304.1:0-2870 GCA_044867195.1 Ilumatobacteraceae bacterium | reverse complement strand
CCGTCGGGCGCGACGAGCGCCCCGGTGTGGCAGTTCGACAGGAACCCGTAGTCGGCGATGGGTGTGAACGGCGACGGCATCGCTGCGCTCTGACCCCGGGTGGTGTTCATCGCGACCTCCTCGTCGTCTGCCCCAATCTCAGCGCACGCCCGGACCCATCGCATCACCCAGACCGGACGATGCGCGTCACGCCGTGACGGCCGCACCGGGCTCGGCCGCGTCCTCCTCGTGGTACTGCGCGAGCAGGGCCTTCTCGCGTGGCAGCCGCGGGAACAGGAAGAACACGATCCCCGCGCCGATGACGATGGCGACGATCCCCGCCGTGTAGGCCCAGTCGGCGCCGTCGAGGAACGACGAGCGAGCGCCGGCGATGATCTGGTTGGCGTACTGCGGGTACTGCCCGGCGGCGTCGGCGGCGCTGGAGAACGACTTCGTCAGCTCCGACTGCACGCTGCTGCTGACGTCCGACGGCACCAGCGCGCCCGCCGCGCTGGCGTACCCGGCGGTCAACAGCGCGCCGAAGATGGATTGCATGACCGCACCGCCGAAGTCGCGTTGGAGGTCGGCGGTGCCCGACGCCATCCCCGCCCGCCGCACCGGCACCGACCCGGTCAGCGAGCGCGAGGCCGGTGTCCCGGCCAGTCCGACGCCGATGCCGACGAAGGCATAGCCGAGACCGACCCGCCAGTAGGCGGCGTTCTCCTTCCAGAGCAGCAGCATGGTGAGGAACCCGAGGACCACGAAGATGTAGCCGCACAGCAGGGTCAGACGGGCGCCGTGCGCCTCGACCAGCTTGGCCGACCGCGGCGCAACAATGACCATGAGGATGGCAGCGGGCAGCATCGCAGCACCGGCGTCGACCGTCGAATAGTCCAGGACGTTTTGCACGAACTGCTGGCCGATGTACATGGCACCCATCAGCGAGCCGAAGACGATGATGCCGGCGCAGGCCGCCACCCAGAACGTCGGCCGGGCGGCCACGCCGAGGTCGTAGAGCGGGTTCGCGGCCCGCCGTTGGCGGAGGACGAACGCGATGCCGGCCGCAAGCGCCACCACGGCGAGCGAGGCCACGAGCGCGCCCTTGTTCGGCACGGGCGCGAAGTTGATGGCCAGGATCAATGCCGCGACCAACACGACAGAGAGAAGTCCGCCGAGGTTGTCCACCGGATCGGTGCCCTCGTTGACATGAGCCGGGATGAGCACGATCGCGAGCAGGAAGGCCACGGCTGCCAACGGCAGGGTGACAAGGAAGATCGAGCCCCACCAGAAGTGCTCCAGGAGAATGCCCGAGACGAGGGGACCCAAGGCGGCGATCGCGCCACCGAGACCGGACCACAAGGCGATGGACTTGGTCCGGCCCGGCCCAGGTGCCCACAACGCCGTGATGAGGGCCAACGTTGTCGGGTACGCCATGCCTGCCGACACGCCCCCGCCGATCCGGGCGAGGATGAGGACCTCGATGTCGGGGGCGTAGGCAGCCGCCAGACAGGCGGGCACCGACAGGACGACGCCGCTGATGCACATCAGCTTGCGTCCGTAGCGATCGCCGATCGCCCCGAAGTACAGCACCGACGCCGCCAGACCAAGGGAGTAGCCGACGGCGGCCAGGTTCAACGCCGTCTGCGAGGCGTCGAACGCTCTCCCGATCTCCGGCAGCGCCACATTGGCGACCGAGAGGTTCAAGTTGGCGACGGCGGCGACGATGATCAGGGCCAGCAGTACGAGGCCACCACGCGCCGGAGCGCCCGTCGGGCGACCGTCCGCCACGGCAGTCATGCTTTGCCCGTCATCGCGGCCGGGGGCCCGTTGTCTGCGACGGTGTCGTGGTCGCCCCAGTCGATCCGGGCCGTCCCAGGGTCGTTGACCAGCGCGCCGGACCGGCTCGACCCGAGGAAGTCCCACCCCCGCGACACGAAGGCGTCCACCCGCTCGTGCACGCCGCTCATCAGCCAGGCGTGGACGCGAAGCCGCGCCGCGAACGCGGCGTCACCGTGGAGCTCGTGGTGGTGGTGGGGGCCCGTCTCGGCCACCGCCGCGCCGCTGCCGATCACAGCCATGATGCCTTTGTCCCGGTCGTGGAAGGGCTCACGGGGCTTGCCGTGCATGGAGGCGCGGTTCGATCCGGTCGCAGTCGTGGCGGATCAGTCGTAGCTGTTGACCTGTCGGCCGCTGCACCGTCGGCCGACATGCCAGCCAATCCCACTTCGCGGGCTCTGTCGACAATGCCGACGTCAACCGCGTTCAAGCCGAGGCCCTCAGCCCTGACGAGTGACGACGGCGTCATCGTGTGTAGACGATCACCTCTCGCCGCCGATCGGGTACGAGATACGCCACGATCAGGGCGGCCGGGAAGAAGAACAGACTGAAGATGAAGAACAGGAGCCAGCTGTGACCCTTGCGGCGGGCCACACGAGCCGGCCAGAAGGCAATGAGAACCCAGATGATCAGGCCCAAGAGCCCCAGGCCGAACCACCCGAAAGCGGGCATCGCGAGCATGCAACCTCCCGTGGACCCAAGCGTTGCCCGGGTCGTACACCTGCTGTTTGCTCCTATCGTCGTCTGGTCGGCGCGAGCCGTCGTCATCCAACGAGGATGATTGCATCGCTTGGGCCGTCGAGATCGTCGTTGTCGGCCATTCGAGTGACCGCACTCCGTTCACGCCGAGGTCGGCGCTGCCTGTGTCACAGCACCAAGATCACCTGATCACCCTGAGCACGTGCGGTCTCAGTTGAGGATGTTGACGGCCCGGGCGCCGACGGGCACTCGGACGACTCGGCAAGGTCGGCCTCTTCGCCGCCGCGATGGTGCTGCTCGCCTCCTGGACGGCCTACACGGCCGAGCAGCCGACCAACCCAGAGTTCGCCACGTAC
>JBIOUO010000303.1:0-8107 GCA_044867195.1 Ilumatobacteraceae bacterium | reverse complement strand
CGCTGGTACGAGCGCGAGGGCATCGAGCCGCTGTTCCCGTTCGGCTTCGGGCTCGGGTACACGACGTTCGAGCTCGGCACGGCGACCGTGGCTGGTGGCGTCGATCCGGGCGTCACCGTCGACGTCGAGGTGACCAATACCGGCCAGCGTGCGGGTGGCGCGGTCGTCCAGGTGTACGTCGAGCCGCCGGGTGGCGATCCGGCCCGACCGCTGCGGCACCTCGCCGGGTTCGCGCGCGCCGACCTCGACCCCGGTGCCACGGCGACGGTGTCGGTGGCGCTCGACCGGCGGACGTTCTCGTCGTGGTCGGACGACGGCTGGGTGGTGCCGCCCGGCGAGTACACGATCCACGCCGGGACGTCGTCGCGCGATCTCCACCGCGCGGGAGCCGTCACGGCGTAGCGGCTCGCTCCGGCTCCGGCACTGCGTCCCCGGCCGGCGGTGCCGGCGGGCCCGCTCGCCCCGCGGGCGGCCGCTGGCGCACGAGCAGGTGGCGGATCCACAGCACCAGGCTCGCCAGCACGAGGCCGGTCAGCACGAACGGGGCAATCGCCGCCAGCACGAGGATGACGGCGAACAGGCCGCCGACGAACGCGCCCCATCCTGCGGCGAGGGCGTCGCCGATGCCGGTGTCGTCGTCGCCGGTCGCCAGCGCGTCGGCGCTGGTGGCGACGTCGACGGTGAGCGTCGCCATCGCGACGCGGTCCTCGAGCGCCTGCTGCGATGCCAGCAGCACCTCGAGGTCGGTCTCCCTCCGGGTCAGCTCGGCCTCCAGGCGGACGACGCTGTCGATGTCGGAGGCCTGGGCGTACAGGGCCCGCACCCGCTCCACGCTCGCCCGCATGTTGGCGATGCGCGTGTCGAGGTCGGCGAGCTGCTTGGTGACGTCCTCGGCCAGCTGGTCGAACGACAGCACCGTGCCGATGTCCTCCAGCGCCCCGGCGACGCCCTGCAGCTCGCCGGGAGGCACCTCGAGCACCAGCGTCGCGCGCGAGCCGCTGGTCGAGTCGTCGTCCGGGTCGGCCCCCGGGTCGGCGTAGTCGATGTCGGCGCTGGCGACCCGCCCGCCACGCGTGGTGACGGTTGACGTGATGCGGCTGACGGCAGCACGCACGTCGTCGGTCTCCAGCGTCGCATGGGCGGAGATGGCCAGCTGCTGGCCGGGCACTTGCGCCGTCGCGACGTCGGTCGCCGCGCCGGGTGCCTGGCTCGCCGTCTCGCTCCCGCCGCTGGCGGCGTCCGGGGCTGCGGCGGTGGGCGCCACGGCCTCCGTCAGCTGGCGACCGTCGTCACCGGCGACCGTGGCCGCGGCTGCCTCGCCGGTGGCAGGCTGCGCGGCGTCATCATCGCCGCCTGCGCAGCCGGCCAGCCCCAGCCCGAGCAGGCCGGCGACCGCGATTGTGGTGGTGACGGCCGCAGCCGTCCGCTGTCGTGTGGTCCCCATGCCGCATCCGACGCCGCCGGATGGCCCGCGGTTCCCCGCCGCCCGCCCGAACGATCAGAGGCGCCAGTCGACGGGGTCGAGACCCGCCGCGGCGAGCGCGGCGTTGGTGCGGGAGAACGGCCGCGAACCGAAGAAGCCGTTGTGCGCCGACAGCGGTGAGGGGTGCGCCGATTCGATGACGGTGTGGCGGGCCGTGTCGATGAGCCCTCGTTTGCGCCGCGCGTAGCCGCCCCAGAGGATGAACACGACCGGGTGATCCTTGCCGTTGACGGTGCGGATGACCTCGTCGGTGAACGTCTCCCAGCCCCGCCCCTGATGCGACGCCGCCTGCCCGGCACGCACGGTGAGTGTCGCGTTCAGCAGCAGCACGCCTTGCACCGCCCATGCCTCGAGGTTGCCGTGCCCCGGCGGCTCGATCCCGAGGTCGTCCTGCAGCTCGCGGTGGATGTTGACGAGCGACGGCGGGATCGCCACGCCGTGACGAACGGAGAAGCACAGGCCGTGCGCCTGCCGCCGGCCGTGGTACGGGTCCTGGCCGAGGATGAGGACCTTCGTCTCCCCATACGGCGTCAGGTGGAGGGCGGCGAACACCTCCTCAGGCGGCGGGTACACCGTCGCCCGCTCCCGCTCCGACCGGACGAACGCCTGCAGCTCGTGCCAGTACGGCTTCGCCAGCTCGGCCCGCAGGACCGGGTTCCAGTCGGTCGCCATCGGCCGCCCATCTTGGCGTCCGGCGTCGGCGCGCGGCGTGCTCCGGGTACCTTCGGTCTCGTGACCCCGGAGGCCGCGACCTCACCGCTCGACGGGCTCGACTCGGCGCCCCGCTCGCGGCTGGCGACACTCCCGACGCCGCTCGAGCGAGGGCCCGGGCTGCCCGGCGGCGCCCGGCTGTGGGTCAAGCGCGACGACCTCACCGGCCTCGGCGCCGGCGGGAACAAGGCCCGCAAGCTCGAATTCCTGTGCGGCGAGGCGCTGCGTGCCGGAGCGCGGACGCTCGTGACCGTCGGCGCTGCGCAGTCCAACCATTGCCGGATGACAGCGGCGGCAGGCGCCGTGCTCGGGCTTGAGGTTCACCTCGTGCTCTCCGGCGCCCGGACATCGAAGCTGACCGGGAACCAGCTGCTGTCGAGGCTGTTCGGCGCCCAGCTGCACTACGTCGGCTGCCCGCCGAACCACTGGGGCGAGCTGGAGATCGCCCGCGAGCAACTCACCGCCGAGCTGACCGCCGCCGGTGCGGCGCCGCACTCGATCCCGATCGGCGGCAGCACGGCGACAGGCGCACTCGGGTATCTCGCCGCCTACGTCGAGCTGCACGAGCAATGCCGCGAGCGCGGGTTGACGCCCGCCGCCATCGTTCACGCCTCGTCGAGCGGTGGGACTCATGCCGGACTCGTCGCCGGGCGGGCCGTGCTGCGATCGCTGGGCCACGACGACCTGCCGCCGGTGGTGGCGATCGGTGTGGCCAGAGGCGTCGTGGCCGGCGTGCCGGACGTGCGCGCCCTGGCCGCCGAGGCGCTCGCGCTCGTCGGGTCCGACGCCGCGGTCCTCGAACGCGACGTCGAGGTCGACGGCCGCTGGCTCGGCGCCGACTACGGCGTCCCGACCCGCGCCGCGGAGGAGGGGATCCGCTGGGCCGCAGTGCACGGTGGCTGGGTCCTCGACCGCACGTACACCGGCAAGGGCTTCGCCGGCCTGCTCGGCAACGCCGCCAGCGGCCGCTGGGGTCCCGGCACCGACGTCGTGTTCATCCACACCGGCGGCCTGCCCGCCGTGTTCGCATAGCACTCTGGTGCGCGTTCGTCGCGCTCAGCGCGATCAGACGCGCACCAGAATCCGGTTCGGCGGTCACGGCTAGCGTCTCGGACGTGAGCGAGCGAGTCTTCGAGCGAGTGAGCGATTCAGCACGGTCCTTTGCTCATTGGTGCCCCCCAGGGTCCGACGATGGTGAGTCGTCGCACGATGACACGGTGCACCAATGAGCGAGATCCTCGACGTCGATCTGCTGGCGTTCGAGCGGGGTTCGCCGGAGCAGCGGCGGGCCGTCGTCGACGGCGTGCGGCGCAGCCTGGAGACCGGGTTCGTCTACACCAGCCACGACCTCCCCGAGGGTCTCCTCGACACGGCGTACGGGATGCTGCGCGAGTTCTTCACCGCCCCGCCCGAGGGCAAGCAGCGCTACGTGGCGCCGGGCGCCAACGGTCAGACCGGGTATACGGGTCTGCTCGTCGAGACCGCGGCGGCCAGCGACGTGCCGGACTGGAAGGAGATGCTCAACTGGGCGACGCCGATCCACTCCGGCCACCCGCTGCAGCGAGCGTTCCCCAGCTCGTACCCCGACCAGGTGCTGCCCGAGGCGATCGTCCCCGGCATCACCAAGGTGCTGTACGAGTTCCACGACACGATCGCCGAGCTGCAGCGGCGGTTCCTCCACGTCATCGCCGAGGGCATCGGCTGCCACGAGGCGTTCTTCGACGACATGGTCGCCGACGGTCCGACGCTGACGAGAGCCATCCGCTATCCACCGATGAGCGAGGTGCCGACCGACGACCCGTACGAGTGGGCCGGCCAGCACGGCGACATCAACTTGATCACCGCCCTGCCGCGGTCCACCGCGCCTGGGCTGCAAGTGCGCGTCGACGGCGAGTGGGTCGACGCCGTCGCCCCGGAGGGCCAGGTGATCATCAACACCGGGATCATGCTCGAGCGGTTGACCAACGGGCGGATCCCGATCGGCTGGCACCGCGTCGTCGCCGCTCCCCGCTACGCGGGCGAGCGCTACAGCGTCGTCCAGTTCTGCCACCCCCGGCCGTGGACCATCCTCGCCCCGGTGCCGAGCTGCTGCACGCCCCAGCACCCGCAACGCTTCGCCGCCATCTCCGCCGCCGACGCGCTGGCCGAGGTGCTCTACGAGATCAACCTCGTTGAGGACGCCCGCCGGGTCGAAGGGGGCTGAGACCGATGCGACCGGAACGAGCCTTCGACAGATCCACCGGCCCGGTCGGGCAACGACGTGTCCGCACGTTGTGGACCGATCTCAACGGCTTGACCCACGGCCGCTACATCCCCTCCGCGCGGTGCGACCACGCGACGCATCACGCCGTGACGTCACTGGTGATGAGCCCCGAGGGAGAGATCCTCCCGGTCACCGGGTACGCCGCCGACGTCGGATTCCCCGACCTCGCCGCGGTGCCGATCGCCGCCACCCGCCGTCCGGGCTGGGAGCCCGACACCGACGTCGCGGTGTGCGAGCTGCTGTCGATGGACGGCGAGCCGTTGGCGATCTGCCCGCGTGGCGCGCTGGCCCGGGCCGTCGACGGGTGGCGGGCGCTCGGGTTCGAGCCGCAGCTCGGGTTCGAGCTCGAGCTGTACGTGCTCGAGCGCGACGAGGCGGCGGTCGGCGGGTGGCGGCCGGCCGGCGGGGAGGGTCACCGTGTCTACGGCGTCGGGCTCGGCGGCGACCCGACCGGGATGGCGCTCGAGTTCTTCGACGCCGTCGAGGGGATGGAGATCGACCTCGAGGGCGTGCTCACCGAGTACTCGCCCGGGCAGCTGGAGATCAACCTCGGCTACGGCCCTGCAGTCGCCGCCGCCGATGCCGCTCAGCTGGTGAAGGAGATGACCCGCGAAGTCGCCGCCCGGCGTGGCTACCGGGCGACGTACATGGGGCGTCCTGACGCGATGTCGGTCGGGTCCGGCCTGCACGTCAACATGTCGCTGGTCCCGGTGTCGGGTGGGGCCAACGTCCTGTTCGACGAGACCAAGCCCGATGGGCTGAGCGGGCTCGCCCGCCAGGCGATCGGCGGGCTGATCAACCACCATGAGGCGGTGGCCGGGTTGTCGGCACCGCTCGTCAACAGCTACAAGCGCCTGGTGCCTGGCCTGATCGCCGGCTACTGGGCCAACTGGGGTCTCGACAACCGGTTCAGCACCTACCGCGTGCCCGCCGAGCGGGGGGCGGCGACGCGCATCGAGAACCGCCTGCCGTGCGCGACCGCGAGCCCATACCTCGCCGGCGCGGCGACGTTGAATGCCGCCTTGCTCGGAGTCGTCGACGGCAACGACTGCGGCGACCCGCAGATCGGCGACGCCGATGCCGCCCCCAACACCGACCGCCACACGCCGCACACGCTGGCCGAGGCGCTCGACGCGATCGAAGCCGACACCGTGCTGACCGAGGCGATGGGCCCGGAGTTGGTCACCGCGTACCTCACTCTGCGCCGCCACGAGGTCGCCCGCTGGGAGGCGACGGGCGAGGCGTGGGAGCCGGAGAAGGTCACCGCCTGGGAGCTCGACAGCTACCTCAAGTACTACTGACCTCGCGATTTGCGTTTTCGTCCGGGCCGTCAGTTGGGGCGGAACGTCTGGGTGAACGTTGGCGCCCCGTTCTCGACGGTGAGGATGACGACGTCCTTCTCGGGGACACCGTTGGTCCCGGCGTAGGTCACCTGCCCGGTCGTCACCTCGAGGTCGCGGATGCTCTTGATCGCGTCGATCAGGGCTGCGCCCTCGACCGAGCACGCCTGCTCGGCGACGTGGGCGAAGACCCGCACGACGTCCGACGCGAGGGCGCCGAAGCTGATCGTCTCGATCTCGACGCCCGCCGCCGCGGCGGCATCGAGGAACGCCTGCACGCCATTGTCCTCGGTGGGGTACGTGTGGGCCGTGAACGAGACGCCGTTGGCGACGTCGCCGGCGCTCCACACCACCGTGGCGTCGAAGCTGTCGGCGCCGATGACCTTGACGTCGCCGAGCCCGGCGTCGTCCAGTTGCTGCAGCAGCACGCCGGCGCCCGGCATGACCATCGCCGTGTACAGCACGTCGGGCCGCTCGTTGAGGTTGGCCAGCTCGTTGACCTGCGACGAGAAGTTGTCGTCCGCCAGACCCAACGTGAAGTCCTGGAGCACGGTGCCGTCCTGCTGGGTGAACGTCTCGGTGAACGCCGCGGTCGTGTTCGTGAAGTACGGATCGTCCGGCGACGAGAACGTCACCGCTGTCGTGGCGCCGTTGGCGATCGCGAACTCGGCCGCCGCGGCGCCCTGCACGGGGTCGCTGAAGCTGATCAGGAACGCGCCGCGGTTCGGGTCGACGTTGGCGAGGTCGGTCGATGCGTTGGAGATGATCGGCACCTGCCCGCCGATCGCATCGATCAGCGGCACGCCGGCGGCGGCGAACGGCGGCCCGATGATCGCGTTCACGCCGTCGTCGAGCATCTCCTGCGCCGCTCGCTGGACGCCGGACGGGTCCGCAGGCAGCGCCTTGACGACGTACTCCACCGGCCGCCCGCCGACGCCGCCCTCCTGGTTGACGAGATCGACCTCGACCTGGGCAGCTCGCGATCCGGGGACGTCGGCGAACGCGCCAAGGTCGCTGAAATCGGCGGCGTAGCCGATCCTCAAGGGCTCGGCCAGCGTGCACCCGCCGGCGCCGACGACCGACCCGGTGATGATCCCCGTGCCCGCGGCCAGCGGCGCGGTGACCTCGGTCGTCGCAGCGGGCTCCACCAGGGTCGTTGCCGCTGCCCCGGAGCCGGCGGTGGTGCCGCTGGTAGTGGTGGTGGCGCCCGCGTCATCGTCGTCGTCGCCCCCGCACGCCGCTGCGGCCAGCGCGGCCGCGACCGTGAGCGCCAGTGCTCTGCGCACACGCATGGTTCCTCCCCTTCGGGTCGGGATCGTCTCGTCAGCGATCTCGCTCGGTCGCGGGCAGCCATCCTGGCACCACGACCAGTTGCACCCAGGGCGAGGACCTGAGCGGGCATAAGGTGGGCACGCCGGTTGGGGGCCAGGCGTCATGCGTTGCGCGAAGCCTGCGAACGAATGTACGATGAGCGCATGACGCTCGGTCGCACTCTCATCCTCTCGCCGGAAGGAGGACCAACGACGGTGAGCACCTCCGCCCACGACGTTGCCTACGAACTGCGTCGACGACTGCCCCACGTCCCCGTCACGAAGTTGCACAAGCTGCTCTACTACTGCCAGGGCTGGAGCCTGGCTTTCCGCGGTCGTCCGATGTTCGCCGAGACCATCCGCGCCTACACGTTCGGTCCCGTCGTGGCGCGCCTGTGGGTGGACGAGAAGCACCACCGCGTCGAGCACCGCCCCGCCACCCTCGCGCCCGACGAGTTGTCGATCATCGGTTACGTCGTCAGCCGCTACGGACGGTTCTCGGCGACGCGCTTGTCGGAGATGACGCACCAGGAGCCGCCTTGGAAGGACGTCAGCGAGCAGGACAGCGAGTGGTCCTCGAGCGACGACGACATCATCTCGACCGAGCGAATTAGCGCCTTCTTCAGCCACCTCGCGGAGGTCGCCGAGATGGATGCCTTGGCACGCGAGCACGCCGACCTGATCCGTCCCCGGATCGACGAGCACTACCAGGGCGAGACGAGCGACGATCCGGACCGCCTTCGGCAACGACTAGACGAACTGCGACGGTGACGGGCGACTGGCCACCGGTCGAGGTGCTCCCACTTCGCGACGCTCTCGCTCCCGCTCTGGGGCGTCGAGCTACGCGACCGCTACGCCCGGGTGACGGCGATCGGGAGGCGTTTGATGCCGGCGATGAAGTTGCTGCGCAGGCGGTCGACCGGTCCATCGAGGCGGATGCCCGCCAGGCGCGGCAGTAGCTCCTCGAACAGCACCTTGATCTCCATCCGTGCCAGCTGGG
>JBIOUO010000302.1:0-3217 GCA_044867195.1 Ilumatobacteraceae bacterium | reverse complement strand
CCGATCGCCCTCGGCCTGGTCGCCGCGGCCGGCAAGGCGGCCGAGGAGATCACCGAGACGGGCGCCGTGTTCGCCGACCTCCACCGCTCCGGCTGGGACGCCACGGCGCGGGTTGCCGACCAGGAGCGCGATGGTGTCAGCGCCGAGGTGATCTACCCGACGATCGGGATGCTGATCTGCAACCACCCGGACGTCGACTTCAAGCGGGCGTGCTTCCAGGCCTACAACCGCTGGATCAGCGACTACTGCTCGGTCGAGCCGGCGCGCCTGCTGGGCGCCGGGCAGACCGCGCTGCGCACGGTCGACGAAGGGATCGCCGACCTCGCCGAGATCGCCGCCGTCGGCCTTCGCGGCGTGATGATGCCCGGCTCGCCGGGAACCGAGGAGGACTACGACCACCCGATCTGGGATCCGTTCTGGGAGGCTGCCGTCGACCTCGGACTGCCGCTCAGCTTCCACATCCTCACCGCCATGGGCGGCGGGTGGCGGGGGCCGCGGCTGAACAGCTTCATGTCGATCGTCCGCAGCATCCAGGACATCATGGGCACGCTGGTGTTCGGCGGCGTGTTCGAGCGTCACCCTGGGCTCAAGGTGGTGTGCGTCGAGGCCGACGCCGGCTGGGTCCCGCACTACATGTACCGGATGGACCACGCCTACAACCGCCACCGCAACTGGCTGGCGCCGGGGGTGACGCTGGCCCGCAAGCCGTCGGAGTACTTCGCCGACCACATCTACGTCACGTTCCAGGACGACTGGACGGCGTTCCGCTTCGCCGACGACATGAACTGGCATCGCCTGATGTGGGCCAACGACTTCCCGCACTCCGACTCGACGTGGCCGTGGTCGCAGGAGCTGCTCGCCACCCAGACGGTGCAACTGACGCCGGAGCAGACCAGGGCGATCCTCAGCGACAACGTCGCCGCGCTGTACCACATCGACACGTCGCAGTTCGCGCTCGCCGGCGGCTGAGTCGACGACGCGCGCGATCGGATGACGATCGCCGCGCGCACGTATCTGGTGCGCCTGCCTGTCCCTCTCAAGGGTGATCCCGAGGGAGGTGGCGATGGCCACGTTGACGGTCGTGACCTGGAACGTGCAGAACCTGTTCCAGGTCGCCCACGGCGACCCGGCGCGTCAGGCATACGAGGACAAGCTGGCCGCGCTGGCTGCCGTCATCGACAAGGTCGGCCCGGATGTGCTCGCGTTGCAGGAGGTGGGCCCGGACGAGGTCCTCGACGACCTCGCCGAGGCGTGCGCGACCCCGCTGCCGTTCCAGGTCACCGGTTCCCACGACGGCCGGGGCATCCGCGTCGCCCTGCTCGCCCAGCGCCGGCTCACCAACGTGCGCAACCTGACGGCGTTCCCGAAGGGTCTGCTCCCGGTGCAGGTCCGCGACGTGACCGCCGACGACCCCGCGACGTCGAACAACGAGGCGACGACGTCGACGTGTGGACGCGGCATCCTGTCGGCGACCGTGCGCGTCGGCAGCACGACGGTCGCCGTGGCGACCGCGCACCTCAAGTCGAAGCTGATCAGCTACGAGCCGTTGCCGTCATCGCCCGACCGCACACGGTTCGAGGCACGCGACGAGGGCGAGCGGCTGCGCTACGCCGGCTACGCGCTCGCCCGGCGCAGCGCCGAGGCGATGACGTGCCGCCAACTGCTCGACCGGCTGCTCACCCGGCCGGCCGATCCGGTCGGCGAGGGGGTCGGACGTGGCACCGAGCTGCCGGTCGTGTTCTGCGGCGACCTCAACGACGAACCCGCCGCCGCGACGACCCAGATCATCCAAGGCCCCGGCGGGTCGGAGATCGACCTCCGGCCGGGTTCCGGCTTCGAGTCGAGCGACCGCTTCGACGGGTGGCGGATGTGGAACCTCCACCGCCTGCTGCCGCTCGACGGCCCGACGTTCACGCGCGTCTTCCGCGGCCGCGGCGAGCTGATCGACCACATCTTCGCGTCGCATCGCCTCGTCAACCCCGACAACATCCCGAGCGTGCGCATCATCGCCGCCACGTCGCTGCCGTCGATGACCGAACGTCCGGTGGCCGCCGCCGCCCCCACTGACCACGCCGCCGTGATCGCCCGCTTCACGCTCTGACGACCCGATCGACTCTCTTGGTCCGGATCCTGGTTGCACCTGCAACCAGGATCCGAAAACGCTGCCTACCTACGCCAGCTTCTCGACGAATCCTTCGAGCTGGCGGAGGTTGCGGCACTCGTAGACACCGTCGGTGTGCGTGGCGTACTCACCGACGATCGAGTCACCAGTGTTCCAGTACGAGCGCGGCTCGGGGTTGAGCCAGTACACGTGACGCGCCTTGTGGCGCATCTCCTTCACCGTCCACGACTGGCTGGCGTGGTAGTTGTTGCGGGCGTCGCCGAGCAGCAGCACGGTGGTCTTCGGCCCGACGTCCTTGCCCCACTTCTCCCAGAACACCTCGAACGCGTGGCCGTAGTCGGAGTGCCCGTCGACCCACACCACGTCGGCCTCGGTGTTCACCCGGTGGATCGCCTCCTGGATGTCCTCGGTCGCCTTGAAGTAGTCGGTCACCTCGTCGATGCCGTCGATGAACACGAACGAGCGGACCTTGGAGAACTGGTTCTGGATGGCGTAGACGAGCATCAGCGTGAACCGGGCGAACGCGGCCACCGACCCGGAGATGTCGGCGACGACGATCAGCTCCGGTTTGGCCGGGCGCGGGTACTTGAACTTCGGGTCGGCGGGCACGCCCCCGTACGACAGCGAGTGGCGGACCGTGTTGCGAAAGTCGAGCGGACCTTTACGACCGTGCCGGCGCTTGCGCGCGAGGCGGGCGGCGAGCTTGCGGGTCAACGGGTACAGCGCCTTGCGCAGCGACTGCATCTCGTCGCGGCTGGCGTGCATGAACTCGACGTCCTCGGGCAGCGGCTTGCGCAGCGTCTTGGCCATCGCCTCGACGCCGCGGTCGGCCACCAGCCGGCGGCGGATCTCCGCTTCGATCTCGCTCTTGAACTTCTCGATCCGATCCTCGTACTCCTCGCGCTCGAGGCGCTCCTCGAGCGAGGTCAGCTCGCCGCCGACCTCCTGGCGCGTCGCCTCCATCAGCTTCTCGAGCATCGCGTCGAGGTCGAGGTTGCGCAGCGTGCGGTAGAGGTAGTACGTCCCGCCGACGGGCCGCCCCGGCTCCATCCCGGCGAAGCGCTGCACGGCCTGGCGGGCCAGCGCCCGCATCAG
>JBIOUO010000301.1:0-36000 GCA_044867195.1 Ilumatobacteraceae bacterium | reverse complement strand
ACACCTCGTAGCCGTAGCCAGGAAGCTGAAGCACCAGCTCGACGGCCGCGCGTTCGTCACCGTCCCCCGCACGCAGATCACGGAACTGCTTCGGAAAGAGTCCGGCGAGCCGACGACACGAATCAAGTCCGGCCTGGCTGCCGACCTGAGCAGCGCGCTGATCACCCAGGGGGTGCTGGTCTACCCCGGCCTCGGAGAAACGACGACCGGTGACATGGTTCGGCTGTACCACGCCGGAAGCGTCCTGGGTCAGCTCATCGACACGATCGTCCACCCGGATCCCGGAACGGACAAGGACCTGGCCGAGGTGCTCAGCAAGGTCAAGGGCAAGTGGAGGTGGGCTGTGGAGACCGGCCCCGCGCCCACCAGCGCGGTTATCGAGGGATCGTGAGCGCCACTGCGGCCCGGACGAGCGGGACGAAGTAGCAGGATCATGCGCGAGCTGTACGCAATCGACCTGAAGTCCGAGACGGACCGCAACGAGGCGGCTCGTCGCTACGTGGACGAGTGGGTCGACCGACACATCGAAGCAGGCAACAGCTCGGCCGAGACATCGGCCGCCGAGAACGACGACGGCTCATGCACGATCACTCTTCGAGAAGCCGACGAGATCACCGCCCTCCAGTGGCATTCCGAGGTCAGCCTCGGGCCGCCCTCGGAGCTCGCCCATGTGACCGTCCGGATCCGCCTCAGCGCCCTCGGGGGCGGAGCGATCGCCCCGATCGACTACGAGTTCGGCACGCCGGCGATCGTCCGCACACTGCTGCGGTCCCTCGACATTCGTGATGGATCGGTTCGTTGCGCAGCGGACCTCGGGGCAGAGGTCGGTCCATACGGCGTTTCTGGGCTCGTGTCGCTGCTCACCGACTCCGATCGCGCGTGGCCGGTAGTCGTGGTGAGCCGCGCAGAGCCGAGCGGCTCGACGCTCTTGGATCCCGGCAGGCTGTGCCGAGAGCTCGCGGGTCTCGCGCACGTTCGAGTCCTGTCGTCGGCGGCGGCCAGCTGGGAACTGACGAACTCGATCGGCAAGGAGCTATCGGTCTGGCGCGGCGCTGTCCGTGTCTTCTTCTCCGGGTTCTCCGGCGAAGGCGACGACTTCCGACGCCATCGCGTGACGTTCCCGCACCACGTCGACACGGACACGATCGCCCGACTTCGGACGTGGCTCGGGACGTTGTCGGCGGCGGCGACACCGGATCACCCTGCGGTCCAACTCCAGCGGGAACAACGTCGAGCGCTCGTCCTCGCCGCGGTCGAGTCGGACGACGCCGATGAACTCCGCGAGTGGATCGGAATCATCGAAGATGACAACACGAAGCTCACCCAGGATGTCGAGGACTACAAGCAGAAGGCGGCCGAGCTCCAGCAGAAGCTCAGCAGGACCGAGAGCGAGCTCGAGCAGGTGCGCGACAACTTCGCCGAGATGCAGCGGGCCATGGAGTCACCGCCCACGAGCGAGGGTGAAGACGTCGAGACCGATGGCTGGCCGGCGACCGTGGCCCAGGCCATGGACGCGCTGGAGGAATTGGCCGCGACCGGCTTCTACAGGCGAGGTGTCGTCCTCAGCGCTGCGGCCGTGCGAACGGGTCGCCGGTTCGACAGTTACGCCAGGCCGGGGGAGCTCCTGCGCGCACGCCAGACCGTGTTGGAGGCCGGCGTCCTGTACCACACCAACACGCTTGGAATGTCGCCGGGCCAGTTCTTCAACGGGCGGGGCTTTGGCTACGCGGCCCAGCCGTCACCTCACCTCAAGGTCGACGAGAGCACGAGCCCCGATCAGTGCCTTCGGATCTACTGGACAGACGGCCCGACGTCGCGAGTGTGGACGATCACGAGCATCGGCGAACACGACTGACACGGCTCCGGAACAAGCAACGACCACCGCTCTCAACCTCTGTCAGGGTGCCTTCGCTTCCGGGTTCGCGTGGCCGCCTTCGTCGTCGCGATCAGGGCGTCAATGGTTTCGAGCATCATGAGCGCGCGGCCCGGCTCGTCATCAATTAAGGAGTGAGCCCTCGGATTTCGCCATGCGCCAACGACACCTTGGCAGAGATGCATGTGCCCGCGCTGCTCGCTTTCGTCGCTCTTGGTCCTGCCGCCGTTCACCCTGAGCAGCGGCGCGTTCGGCGAGAAAACCACAGTCATCAGGGAGTCGCCGTCCTCGCTGCGTCCCGTACGCGCTCGCACGCACTCGCTGAGAGCCTTCACGCCGGCCTCGACCGCGTCGGAGTAATGCTTCGATACGAAACGAGAACGTGTCGCCGTCCGGAGATCGGCGTCGAGTATCCGGCGGTCGAACTCGAGCAGAAGCTCGTCGTCCGGTGGTAACGCGTTGACCGCGTCGTGCGAGGGCTCTGGATGAACCACTGCGAACTCGGCGACTTCACTTGCTATTTGGCGGGCAAGGTTCGCCGAGCTATGGACGTCGTCCGTGGCCCTCACTGCTTGTAGAGATGCTTGGCCATGCTGCCAAAGATGTGGTCAATCTGCTCGGCGGTCGCCTCCGCCGGAATGTGGATCTGGATGTCGAGGTGCACCTGCGGCCCGGTGCGATCCGGGGAAGGCGTCTCGGCGGGCGGCGTGATCGCATTCTCCCCGGAAGCTGGCTTCGCCGTCGATGGGCTTGATGAGGCACGAGAACGTCGGTCTGAGCGCTTCGACTGTGCAGCCGGTTTCGGCGCGGCCGTGGCAACCTCCGGAACTTCCTTGCTCGCGATCATCACGTAGGTTGCAGCCATCTGGCGGGCGTTCGACTCTCCGAAACCCTTGTGATCGAACCAGGTCCGCACCTGCTGCGCGTCGGGCTGGCCGTCCTCACGGGTGAGCGAGAGGAGCTCGGCCGGGTAGACCTCGTCGAGGATCTCCTGACAGGCCTCGGCGAAGCTTCCATCCGTGCGCCACTTGTTGCCTCGCGCGGTGAGCGCTCCTTCGTCATCGATCAAGCCGAGACGGCGCATCGGATAGACGGTGTTGTCGCCAGCGCTCTTGGGACTGGACATCCCCATGAGCGCTGCGACGCCGGCCGGGGTGAACTTGGTGCTGGGTGCGGAGGCAGCGCGGCCGCGGAGCGTGCGCCAAGCCTTCGTCGTGACTTTGGGATATCCGTTCGTTGACGCCATGGCTTGCCTCCACCGTTGTAACTACAAGCATGAGACTACTCGTGGGGTGTCACTGCCGGGCGTGAAGTAGCCGGCGCTGGGAAGGGACAGACCCGGCAACCGTTCGGCTGCTGACAAATCGCGGACAAACGGCCTCAAGAGTCCCGTCGACCGCCTCGACATACCGCCCTGACCTGCACCTTCGCGCCGATTCAGTCGTGTCGGAGGACCGACACCACACCGGACTACACGCGCCGAACGCTCCCCCGCCCGGCTTGAGCGCTGGTTCATCGCGGCATGAGCGCACCTGAGGGACGACGTCGGGGACGTCCTCGCCGCGAGGAAGGTCGCGCACGAACGTTGGAGCGGGCGGATGGCACTTCCCGGACGCCGTCGTCTATCGGAGGCGGGGCTTGACCATCGCACCGCGTAGGCAGTCACGCTCTCTCGTGCGCCAGGGACAGCCGGCTCGAGCCTGTTGACAACCGCAAGCGGATCCCCACCACCAGGACGTCTCGCCGGCCATCTCGGGAGATGGGCTGACGTGTTGTCGCGGGCCACTCACGGCTCGGTGGCGACGACGGGACCGGGTGCGGCATCCCGTGAGCTGCGTCGACCGGCGATGACGAACAGGAGCGCCCCGACGGCGGCGGCCAACACGGACGCAATCAGGATGCCGATCTTGGCGGAGTCGGCAAGGCCCGCTCGCTCGCCATCGTTGAAGGCGAGACCGGTGATGAATAGCGACACGGTGAAGCCGATCCCCGCCAACACCGACGCCGCCATCAGCTGCGTCCACCGGACCCCGTTGGGAAGCCGGCCCGCGCCGGTGCGCGTGGCCAGCCACGCAAAGCCGGTGATGCCGGCGAACTTGCCGACCAAGAGGCCGAGCACGACGCCGATGACGACCCTCGGCGCGGCGCTGAGCTGATCACCGCCGAGCGGGATGCCGGCGTTGGCCAGGGCGAACACGGGCACGATGCAGTAGCTCGTCCACGGGTGCAGGGCGTCAATCAGCCGCTCGCACGTCGACACCGAGCCCCTGATGGCGAGCGCTGTCGCCCGCACGTCCTCGGCCGACAGCTCGTGGCGGTCTTCGATCACGTCGACCAGCGACTCGGCCTCGAGGTCGGATTGCAGCGGCCGGCCGGGGGTGAGCAAACCCATGACCACGCCAGCGATCGTGGCGTGCACACCGGATTCGAAGACGGCGAGCCAGAGGGCGAGGCCGGCGAGCACGTAGAGCGGTGCGTAGGTCACCCGCAACGAACGCATGACGGCGACGGCGGCGACGATGACGGCGGCGGCCACCATTGGACCGAGCTCGATCCCTTCGCTGTAGAAGACGGCGATCACCACGATGGCGCCGATGTCGTCGACGATCGCCAACGTGAGGAGGAACACCTTCAGCGGGCTCGGGACGCGTGCGCCGAGCAGGGCGACGACGCCGAGGGCGAAGGCGATGTCGGTCGCCATCGGGATCGCCCATCCGCTGCTGCCCTCGCCGCCCCAGTTCAACATGGCGTAGATGGCGGCCGGGACCACCATGCCGCCGAGGGCCGCGATGGCCGGCAGGGCCACGTTGCGACGGTCCCGCAGCTCGCCGGTCGTCAACTCGCGCTTGATCTCAAGCCCGACGACGAAGAAGAACAGCGCCATGAAGCCGTCGTTGACGAGGTGGAGCAGATCCTCCTCGAAGCGGAACGATCCGACCGTGACGTCGATCGGTGTGGACCAGAGCTGCTCGTAGCCGCCGGACCACGGCGAGTTGGCCCAGACCAGCGCAACGACCGTCGCCGCGACGAGCAGTATCCCCCCGCTCGCCTCCACGGCGAGGAACCGGGACACAGGACGAGCGAGGCGCGCTAGCGCCGAGTCACCGTGCAGAAACGTGTCAGGGACGACGGTTGACGGGTGGTGCTGGGACATGGCCGATCCGGGGACGCGTGATTGGAGGGTGCCGACCAGACTTCCCGGCGCGCCGAGCCGTCCAGGCTACGGCGAGGCAACGGCGGTCAAGCGTCGTGATCGGTCAACGCCGGCCACAGCGGCAATCGCTCAAGCAGAGGCCGCCGACGATCGCCCACGGCGACGGCCAGCAAGTCGTCGATCATGGCTTGCAGCCGGCGGCGCACCTGCAACGAGCCGGCGCCCCAGTGACGAATCTCATCGACGGCGAGCGCGACGTGATCGTCCCAACGTTGCACCGGGACGATCGCTCGCAGCCGTCCTCGATCGTCTCGGTGCAGGCGAGATGGTTCGGGTCGACTGACGAGGCGGTGAAGCAGATCGTGGATCTGGTCGAGGCACGTGACCGCGGTCGAGGGGTCGTTGACCCCAGGTGACAGCGCCCGCTCGGCGATGTCGACGAGCTGGCGGAAGCCGTAGCCGACGTCCTGGCGAGCGCTGCGCTCGCGCGCCACCTCGACGGCGCCGGGCAGTTCGTCATCGGCCTGGTCACCGCCCGAGACGCGCAGCAGCGCTGCGCCAGCTACCACGAAATCTCCGACGTCCGGCAGAACGCGCACCACGGCGTCGGCCTCGACAGCCAGGGCGACCAGGCGGTCCGAGTCGACGAAGGCGACGATGCCGTGCTTGGGCGCGGCCAGGACGCGGCCGTCGATCACGATGTCGACGTCGATGTCGACCTCCGTTTCGCAGGTGGTCACCTGGGCGTCGTCGTCGTCCGGCGGCGGGGGGTGGACCCGCTCGATGGTTGCGCGCGTCTCCTCCGCGATGCGTTCCACGATGTTGACCAAACGAATGGATTGGGCGATGTGGTGGATGTAGAGGACGAACATGCCCACGCTCACCACGGCCAAGGCGAAAGCCACCGAGATGGTCAGGCCCGGGATGAACCGGTCGACCAGACCGTCCTGACCGCGGATCTCACGCAGGGTCACCAGAGAGAACACGAACGTGGCCAGGAAAACGCCGAGCGTCGACTGGCTCAAGCGGTCGCGCAGGAACGAAGTCAGCGCACGCGGCGAGAACTGGCTGCTCGCCAGCTGCAGCACCACGATCGTGATCGAGAAGACGAGGGCCGTCAGGCTCAACGTCGAGGCGGCGATGGTCGACAACAGCGAGCGGGAGCTGTCCGGGCCGCCGGTGAAAGCGAGCTCCAGACCCTCCCGCTGCAGCGCCTCGTCGAGCTGGATCAGGGCCAGCGCGGCGAAACCGGCGACAAGCGCGCACGCCGCCGGGATAGGCCAGTAGGCGTCCCGCACCCGCTCAAGGGTGCGCCGCAACCGCCCACCCTTGGCACGGCCACGCCCTCCAGGCGATCCCCTCACAGCCCGGTGCACCGTTCGGCGATCGGCCCCGCCGCCAACCCGCTCTCGACCACAACCTCGCAACAGCCCGCCGAGGCGCCCGCTCCAGCCGCGTCCGTCCTCGTGAACGCTCGCAGCCGCTTCGAAGATCCAGGCGGACCGGAGACGAATCTCAAGGGAATCGGCGAGGTCCTCTCGGCGAGGGAGCACCATCTGGCCCCCGCCCTCGCCGTCATCCACCCGTTCGGTGGTCCCCAGCTCGTCGAGCACCTGTCCGAAGTGGTGGGCAGAAATCTCCCGACGATCGACGAGATCACACGCGGCTCGAGACGATCCTCACGAGCCGGCAACGTACCGTGCCACAACATCGTCGCCGTCGGCGATCGCGGGCGAGAGCAGTTCACCCCCGGCGGTGACGTACTCGGCGCTGACACGATCGTTTGGAAGCGCCTACACCCGCACTGCGGACACGCGAACCGCTTCGCGCCCCGGCGCAACGGCTCAGGGTGCGGTCGGTCTCTCAAGCACGATGACGGCCATCCTTCACGCCGCCGTAGCAGGCAAAGTGCACCCTCGCGGGCCTCGGCCGGTGTTATGCGCGACGAGGCCCCCGCGAACACGACCACGTGGTCAGGTGGCCAGTATGCGAACCTCGACGGCACCTACGTTGCCGCCGGTCGACGTCTCGACGTCGAATCGCACGATCCGTCCGGACGAGTGCACAGCGGCGAAGTTCGGTGCGACCGGTGTTCCCGCCGGGAACGGGCCGAGCTTGTCGCCGTCATCGATGGTGATGGTGAAGGTTTCGGCGATGGCGCTGCCGTCGGGCATCGAGCGGGTGATGAACTCGACCCCGCCGATGTCTCGCACCTCCCCGAGATCGAGCGTGATGAACGCGTCGTCACCGTCGCCGGCACTCGACCATTCCGTCGTTCCCGAGTCGTCGATCGCGTTGCGAGCTGCGAACGCTTCGGAGAACTGAGAGCTCACGTCGACGACGGTCGCGCCCAGCGCCGCGTTGTCGCCGCGATCAACGGTGTCGACCGGCGGCGTAGCCGCGACGGCGGGGATCGTGAACGTGGCGGTCTCCGAGCGGTACAGCGTGCCGTCGGCAGTCGATCCCTGGACCTGGAAGTAGTAGGTCCGGCCGGGCTCGGCGCCGGGCAGGAACACGTCGTGGTCGACGATGCCGGTGCCGTTCATCGCCAGACTGTTGTTCAAGTTGCCGAGCTGCTCCGTCTCGCCCCAGATGATGGCGCAGATCATCGGCTCCGTGGTGGTGACGCGGAAGATCCCCCGTTCGGCGTTCGTCGGATCGGGCTCGAAGACGAACGCGTCGGCCTGCACCTGCGAGAACGGCCGGACGTCTGCGGACGCGCTGCCATCCCCCGCCTCGCCGTCCCCGCACCCCGCCGCGACGGCGACCACCCCGATCACCGCCAGCAGCCCGAGCATCCGGCGGATCTCGCGGCCATGTCGATCACCCATCAGCACAGTGTGCAGGCCTCGGTTCAATCGGCCTGCCACAGCAGGGTGTCGGGGTGGAACTGGCTCCAGGCGAACCAGAACGCCTGATGCGAGGCGACGTCGTCACCTCCACTCGTGCGGGCACGCAGGCCGGCTCCTGCGGAGTGCACTTCGACGCCGGCCGCAGCGACATCGCGTCCGGCGGCAAGGGCCCGGCGGGCGGCGTCGCCGGGAAACGCGACAGCCGTGCCGTCAGGTGCGATCACGCCGAGTACCTGTTGGTGGGCGGGGAGGCGGGGATCGATCTCACCGGTCGGGAAGATCGGTCCGTCGTCGTCTCGGCCGCCCAACGGGTCGAGGTCGTAGCTGCGGCCGATGCCGCCGTCTTCGGCGATGATCCGGGTGTCAGGGTGCTCCGACTTCCAGTCGTCCCAGGAGCTGACGGTGACGGTGACCAGTTCGAGCACGACGCCGGCGTCTTGCAGCGGGCCCGAGACGGCGGCGCCGGTGAACGTGTCGAACACCGACATCGTGGTGAGGTCGTACATCACTTTGTTCGAGCGGGACAGCAGCCCGGTTGTGCGCAGCACCAGCGGATCACTGGTATCGGGGAGCCGATCGGTGTAGTAGGCCTGAGCCGAGCCGCACAGCGTGCAGTAGGGGATGCCGAAGCGGCGGCCGCCGATGGTCATGTTGACCATCTCGTGGATCTCCATGATGTGCTTGGGCAGGGCGACGGCGTCGTCTCCTTCGAGGATCCCGAACACGATGGCGTCGTCGGGGTACCAGTCGCCCTCGTCGGCGTCGGTCAGCGCCGGGTCGTCGAGAGCGGGGATGCAGCCACGGAGACACTCCTCGGTGGCGCCGGCGGGGCGGTCGTCGATGAGGACGCCTCCCCAGCTGACCCAGCGCCAGTCGATCGCCGCGTCGGCGTCGTCGAAGAACGGCGCCCATCGCGGTTCGACGAGGGTGAAAAGCCCGCGTTTCAGCTGGCGGTAGTCGGGCGGTGGTGGGAGGTCCCAGGCGATGAGGTGGTCGGTGACGGACTTCCATGGGCTCTGGGCGAACGTCGGGTCGGCGGCCGGGTCGACGCCGGTGAGCTCGATGAACGCGGCGACGAGCATGTCGAGCTCCGCCGGATCTGATGCGAATCGGAGCAGGTCCGAGACCAGCCAGGCGTGCCGGGCATCGCCGGCGGCCACCAGGTGCTCCACCCTGATGGTCAACGGGCTGGCGACCGACACGTCGCTGATCGTCTGCTCGAATGCCGCCGTCGCCGCCGGCGTGGCGGCGTTGGCGTTGACCAGCGGAGCGGGCGGGTACTGGAACGCCGCCGGAGCGACCACCGACGACGTCGACCCCGCCTCTCGCTCACCACCGGTGCCAGTCGAGCATGCTCCCGTCGCCACGATGAGCGTCCCGACGAGCACACGGTGGCGTCGAAGCCCGCAGCGGCGGCAGTCGTCACGGAGATCGGCGGTCAACGCGGCGCGGGCGTCGATGTGGCCGTCCAGCGGTCGAGCATCGTCCCGGCCGAGGAACGTGTTGATCCATTCCCACATCACGCGGTGCCGGCGACGAGACCGGCGTGCTCGAGCCCCCGGCGGGCGTGGCCGCGGCGGCGGGCCGCGGCCGGCCAGGCCGATCAGCGCAACGGGGCGGCGCCGAACGCGGAGTTGAACCGGTCGCACCAGATCACCACGCTGGCGTAACGGGCCAAGTCGGTGCCCGCTGGGATCGGGTAGTTGGAGCTGCCGACGTTGCCTTCCAGACGGCCGAGGCTGAGGTAGTCGTCGTCGAATACGCCTTCGGTACCGTCGGGCGGGTTCGTCGACAGGTAGACGAACAGGTCAGGACCGTTGGAGGTGTCGAGATCCTCCAGGCGGAGGAACTGGGCGCCGGTCGCATCCTGGAGCAGCACTGCCGTCCCGATGGTGCCGTGGTCGATCCCGATGAACGCCCCACCGACGGGCGTGGCCGGGACCGTCGGGGCCGCCGTGGTCGACGGTGCGACCGTGGTCACCGATGCGGCCGTGGTGGTCGCGGGCGCCGCCGAGACCGGCGCGGTGACGCTCGGTGGGTCCGTCGCCGCCGCTGCGGTGGTCGGGGCGGGCGGCGCAGTCGCCGGCGTCGGCGAGGTGATCGGCACGGCGCCGGCAGGGGCGGCCTCGTCGACGGTGTCGTCGACCCACAGCTTCCATGGCTGGAACAGCGCCAACCCGACCGCGGCGACGGCCACGACGACGGTGGCGGTGCCAAGCAGCAGCCACCGCCGCCGGTGCAGCGCCCCGGTGTCGGCCTTGGGCTCGGTGGAATCGGGCATCGCGGGTCGTCTCGTTGGCGTCGGCGGCGCGACTACACGTCGGCCACCGTCACTGGTTGTGCACTGTACGGTGCCTCCTTCGCTGCAGCGAGGAGCACATCGGCGAGTTTCGTGAACGTTTCGCAATGCGTCTCGGAAGCGACGCAAACCAAGCCGCAAGCCGCTTGGTCACCGCCACCGCTGGTGACGGGCCGGGAGGCACAACCTTGCGAGTTCACCGCCACCACTCGGCGTCCCCCACGATCGGCGACTCGTCGCGACCCTGCTCGGCGCAGGTCCGTACCAACAGCACCTGAGCGTTGCGCTCGACCAGCCGCGCGTCGCCCACCGCCGGGCACTCCGGGCACGATGCCCTGGTTCGACTCAGCAGCGGATCCCGAAGTCGCGCGAGGAACCCTACGACGACACGTCACGTCCCCCGAGCCACGCGAAGTGAGCGCCCCTGCGCCGGTCCGAGGTGATCGATGTACCACCGGCAACGTGGGCGATACCCTGACTGCCGGGGGGTCGGGGCGATGGTCGAGAGGAGGACGAGCCGTGAGTGAAGTCGTGTACCGGTCGGAGGTCGACGTCGAACGAGCCCAGGGGGCGCTGCGCTACGCCTACCTGCCGGCAGAGGAAGGCGCCGTCGCCTTCGGGGTCCACGGTGCCGTCGCTGCCCACTACCACGCCACCGAGGGCACCTTCGAACCCCATGCCACCACCCTCGACTATGTCGTGGCGGCCGCCGCCGGTTGACTGACCGGCACGTTCGGGGGTGCGCTCGAAGCACGAGACATCCCCGCCGGAGACGGTCGTCTCCGTAGCCACGCCGTCGGCGAAATCGAGCTCGAGGACAAGGTCCTCGTCATCAAGCGGATCCACGTCCGCTACGAGCTGAAGGTGTCACCAGACGCCGACCGAGCGGCGATCGAGCGGGCCCACAGCGCCCACCCGGCACGGTGCCCCGTCGCGCGCAGCATCGGTGGCTGCATCGACGTCACCACGGAACTCCAGCTGATCGAAGAAGGCGGCGGGTAGCTGGACTCGAGGTTCAACTCGATCGGAACAGGCCACGGTGTCGGGTCGGCGGGCGGCCGAAGACCTCGTGGCTCGGACGGCTGATGACGACCTCGAGACCAGGCGTTGCCCGCCGACCACGGATGGCGTGTGTCGTAGCTCGAGCCGATCCAGCGCAACGGACCGTCCGCCCCTCGGTCCGCCAACCATCTGGCCGGCGAGGTGACGATCGACGCGCCGGTCGCCTCGGCCTGGCTGCACGTCACGGCGCACGGGTGGTGGACGAGGCGATGGTGAACGGCACCGGTCGCTAGTTCCGGGTCGGATCGGTGAGGAGCCGGTAGCGGCCTGCCGTGAGGAGGGCGCGGATGTGGGCGGCGGCCTGGTCGGGTGAGAGGCGGTCGGGGATGCTGCGGAGCAGTGCGGCGGTGTCGTAGAGGCGTTCCATTTCGGCGACGGCCGCGTTGACGTCTGCGGCTGTCGGGTTCGTGGCGACGGCTGGGTCGATCCGGCCGAGTTTGACGGCGACGGTGACACGGCGTCGGCAGTGGCAGCGCGCCGTGTCCGGGGAGACGAGCCCGCAGTGGGCGGTGACGAACTGGCGGACGGCGGTCCGCGCTCGTGTCAGGCGTTGTCGGTAGGCCGGTTCGCTGATCTCACAGATCCATGCACCGTCGTGGGATGAGACGCCGAACACTTCGCCGAGCAGGTAGGCGACACGGGCTTGGCGATCGAGGCAGGTGAGCAGGGCCAGCGTGCAGCCGTGCTTGACTTCGCGGGCGAGCACGTCGAGTTCCGGGCTGCTGTTGGGCTGGGCGGTGAGGCCGTCGTGGAGGTCGTCGGCGAAGGCGCCGAAGGTCATTTCGTAGCGTTCGACGGCGCTGCGTTTGCGGTCGAGGAGGTGGTTCACGGCGACGCGGTGGACCCAAGTGGTGAACGCGGCCTGACCTTGGAACGTGGACAGCCGGGTGAGCACCTTGACGAGGATCTCCTGGGTGGCGTCCAACGCGTCGTCGCGGTCACCGGTCATGCGCAGCGCGAGCCGGTGGATGTCGTCGGTGACGGCGGTGAGCACCGCCTCGACGGCGTCTCGGTCGCCGTCTTGCGCAAGTTCGACGAGCTCGGTCAGGTCTTCAGGTGTCATGGTTTGTCGATGAGGACGAGCCAGCGGCCGTCGGGCTGGCGCCGGACAACGTCGGTGCTGCGGCCTTGTTGGCGCACCGGTGTGCCGTCAGGTGCCGTGCCGGTCAACTGCCATTCGTTGATGACGAGCGCCGTGTCGCCGGCGACGAGCGTCTGTACGGTGTCGGCGACGATCGTGGGCTTGATGGCGAGCAGCTCGTCGAGGGCGTGGCGGATGGCAGTGTGTCCGCGAACGATCGTTCCTGGCTGTGGTTCGAAGACGGCTGACGGTTCGTACAAGGCCAGAAGGCCGTCGAGATCGGCGGCGTTGAGGCGGTCAGCGAAGCAGCGCATCAGACCGTGCGGCGTGGATTGATCGAGTTCGATGGTGTTCATGCATGGTTTGACGATCGCCAGCGTCGACTGTGACCAAGAATCTCACCTCCTCTATGTCACCACGGACCGGGGATCGAGGCATCCCCTCCCGCGAGTCCAAAGATGCGACGTGTGGTGCCGGTGGGTCCGGCCGCGCGGCCGGTGCCTACCGTGGCGGCGATGACTGGTCGGGGGCGCGGTGATGGGTGAGCGACGCGTGGCGGTGATCAGCGCTGCGGGCGGCTATGTCGGCCCGTCGCTGGCTCGGCTGCTGGCGCCAGAGCATGATCTCGTCGTTGGCGACCCCGAGGACGGGCTGGTCGCCGAACTGGAAGCCGTCGGCGCGGCGGTCGCCGTCGCCGACGACGCCGGCGACCTCAGCCGGCCAGAGGTGACCGAGCGCTTGGTGTCACTGGCCGTTGACCGCTTCGGACGCCTCGATGCCGCTGTGGCGTTCACCGGGCGGATCGTCGTCGGGCGGTTCTTGCGCTCGGGCGTCGATGACCTGCGCGATGCGCTGGTCGGATGTGTGGAGGCGCCCTACCAGTTCCTGCGGGGCATCGTGCCGGTGATGGTCGAGCGCGGCGGCGGCCAAATCCTGGTGTTCACCAGCGCCGCCGGCGCTCGCCCAACGCCCGGTGCGCCGCTGTACTCGTCGGCGCGGGCAGCCGCCAACATGCTCGTGCGCAACGTCGCCGAGGAAGTCGTCGGACGCAACGTGCAGGTCAACGCGATCGGCACGAACTTCATGGACTTCCCGGGGTTCCTGCGGGCCAACCGGGCCGAGGAGCCCGAGGGCCGGGCGAGGGTCGAGGCCCTGGTGCCGATGGGACGGCTCGGCACGATGGACGAGCTCGCCCACATGGCGCTGCCCTTCATCGACGGCACGAGCCGATTCACGACCGGGCAGTTCGTCGGCTTCGCCGGCGGCTGGGTCTGAACGCCCCGTTGTCACTCGCGCGCAGCGCAGGAGGACTCGACGGCCCGTTCAGCGGAGATCCCGCCGGTTGAATCGCTGAACACCGAAGGCGACGAGCGCGACGCTGAGCAGGAACTCGACGATCAGGGGGACCGGCGGGGTGCCGTTGACGAGGACGTTGTTGTCGAGCAGCCAACGCCATGGTGAGAGTGTTGGAGCCAGTTGAGGCTGTCGGTGGTGGTGAGGAGTCCGGCGAGGAGGTAGCCGGCGACGGCGACGGTGGCGGCGACGGCGACGGCGCTGCCGTGGTGGCCGGTGGCGGCGCCGACGGCGAAGGCGATCGCAGCGTGCATGCCAGCCAGCACCGTGACGCCTCCACAGGCGCCGGCCAGCCGGACGAGCGAGAGGTCGTCGAGCATGTCGACGGCGGTACCGAGGAGCAGGAGGGCGAGCAGGGCGACGGCAGCGAGGGCGGTGAGGAAGGCGGCGACGGTGACGGCGCGTTCGGTGGCGACGCGGACGCGGGAGATCGGGTTGGTCAGGATCAGTTCCAGCGTGCCGTCGTGTTCGTTGCCGGCGATGGCTCGGGCGCCGATGCTGATGCCGTACACGGTGAGCAGCACCGGGAGCAGGGTGGCGAAGATGCGGGCGTTGAGGTAGCCGGCGGGGGTCCCGAGTGAGATGCCCCCGTGGGCGCCGATCAGCGCCTTGACGGTGTCGGGCAGGTCGTCGATGACGTCGTCGAACGAGGCGCTGCCCTCGATGCTCGGCCACAGCGACGCGGTGAGCACGACGACGGCGACGATCCCGGCGGCCCAGGCGAGGTTGGCGAGCCGGCGGTCACGTTCGAAGCGGGCCGCGATGATCATCCTGGTTGGTCGTCGTGGTAGTAGGCGAGGAAGCTGTCTTCGAGGTCGCTGTCGACGGTGACGAGGCGTCGCACCGTCAACGTGGCGGCCGCTTTGAGGGCGGCATCGACGCTGCCTTCGACGACCACGTCGATGACATCGCCAGTCAGGGTCGCCGAGACCACCCCGGGGACGTGCTGGAAGGCTTGTGTCGCCTGGGAGGTGTCGCCGTCGACGTGGAGTTGGAGGTGTTGGCGGGCGCGCCCGCGCAGTTCGTCGAGCGTGGTGATGTCGACGAGCACGCCACGGCGCAGGATGCCGACACGGTCGGCGAGCTGCTCGACTTCGGACAGGACGTGTGATGACAAGAACACCGTCGCCCCGGCGGCAACCACTTCGGTGACGAGTTGGTGGAACTCGTGTTGCAACAGCGGGTCGAGCCCGGAGGTCGGTTCGTCGAGGAGCAGCAGCTGGGGTCGGTGCGCGAACGCTTGAACGACACCGATCTTGCGCCGGTTGCCGGTGCTCAACTCGCCCGCCGGCCGGGTCGGGTCGAGCGCGAACCGGGCACACAGCTGCTCGGCACGGGCAGAGTCGAGTCCGCCTCGCAACGCCCCGAAGAACGACAACACGTCATTGGCGGTGTAGCGAGGATCGATGTGCAGTTCGGCCGGCAGGTAGCCGATCCGCGCCCTCGTCGCCGGTTCGCGCGGATCGCAGCCGAGCACCGTCGCCCGCCCTGCGGTGGGCCGCAGAGCGTCGACGAGCAGCCGCAACGTCGTCGTCTTCCCGGCCCCGTTGGGACCCAGATAGCCGAACACCTCGCCCGCCTCGACGCTCAGGTCGAGACCGTCGAGAGCTGTCAGCCTGCCGAACCGTTTGGTCAGCTGCTCGGCGACGATCACCGGCTCCGACACCGTCACGACAGCCGGCCGGGCCGGCGCCGACCCGGACCGCTCAGACACCACACGGACACGGGGACCATGCACGATGGGACCGCCTTGAGCAGTGGCGGCAGGCCCCCTGACGTGTCGAACCTCCGTGCCGGCATGTCGTCGGACGGTCATCGACGCGGCCGCCACGTCACGTGTCCGCGTCATCAGCGACGACCACTCGACGTCGGCCGGCGGAGACCAGTACGAGCGCACCGATGACCGCGGCCAGGATCGAGGCGACGAGGATCCCCAGCTTGGCAGCGGCGACGAGGTCGTCGTCGGTGAAGGCGAGCTCGGTGATGAACAGCGACACGGTGAAGCCGATGCCGGCAAGCACGGCGACGCCGACGAACTGGCCCCACACGACGTCTCGTGGCAGTTGCGCGACGCCGACGCGGATGGTCAGCCAGGCGAACCCGGTGACACCAACGCACTTGCCGACGATGAGGCCCAGCCCGACACCGGCGAACACCGACGTCGCCCCGGTCAGCGCATCACGCTGCAGCACGGTCCCGGCGTTGGCCACGGCGAACAGGGGCACGATCACATAGCTCGACCACGGGTGGAGCAACTCGCCGACCCGTTCGGCGATCCACACCGAACCCTTGATCGCCGCCGCGGTGGCCCGGACCTCTTCGGCCGTCAGTTCGTCGCGGTTCTCCAGGGCGTCGACCACGGCTTGGGTCCGCAGATCGGGCTGCAACGCCACCGCCAGGGTGAGCAACCCCATCAGCACCCCGGCGATCGTCGCATGGACACCCGACTCGTGCAGGCACAGCCACAGCCCGATCCCGGCGGCCACGAAGATCGGCGGATAGGTGACGTGCAGCCGTCGTAGTACGCCGACGGCGGCGACGACGGCGACGGCGACCAGCAGGAAGCCGGGGGCGAGGTCGTCGCTGTAGACGACGGCGATGACGACGATCGCGCCGAGGTCGTCGACGATCGCCAACGTGAGCAGAAACACCTTCAGCGGCGCCGGGACCCGGCGCCCGAGCAGGGCCATCACCCCGACGGCGAAGGCGATGTCAGTGGGCCATCGGGATGCCCCACCCACGCGCCCTCCGGTCCACCGGCGGCATTGACCGCCAGGTAGATCAACGCGGGCACAACCATGCCGCCGAGGGCGGCCATCGCCGGCAACACGGCCTGGCGCCGATCGCGCAGCTCGCCGACGGTCCACTCGCGTTTGATCTCCAGACCGACGACGAAGAAGAAGATCGCCATCAGCCCGTCGTTGACAACGCCGTGGAGGTCCTCGGCGAGATGGAACGACCCGACCGAGACGTCGACCGGTGTCGACCACAACGCCACGTAACCGGCGCGCCACGGCGAGTTCGCCCACACCAACGCCACCGCCGCGGCCGCCGCAAGCAGCACCCCACCAGCCGCCTCAACACGCAGGAACTGCGCCAGCGGACGAGCCATCCGGGCCAGCCGGGTGTCACGGTGAAGAAAGGACGCCGGGCGAAGCTGCCGGGAGGATGGTGGGTTCATCAGTGGCACTTGTGCCCTCCGGACACGACGTCCCAAGGACTGCCGACCAGACTTCCCGGCGCTCCAGACGCGACGCTAGACGACCCCGGCGCCTTCTCGCCGCCCGTCACCTGACGACATGGCGACGCCGCACGTGTCAGCACGCCGATCCGGCGCCGCAGTATCGGCCCGACCGACCGAACCATCCCAATATGACGGCAGGAATCCCGGCCAGCCGAGTCATGGAAACACCGGCCCGCGCGCGCTGGTGAACCCGCGGAATACTCGCAGTGCTCGGCTGACGCCGTCCCGAAGGACCGACACCGCACCGGACTACACGCGCCGAACACTCCCCCGCCCCGCTCGCGCGCTGGTTCATCGCCGCATGACGGGAGCGAAGGACATCGTCACGGACATCCTCGTGAGCGAGCGGGGGACATGTCCAGGCCCACTGACCGAGTCGATCTCGAGGCAGGCCGGCATCGCCCGCCTGCCTCGGTTGCCGAGATCGGCGCATGGCCACGCGCGACGCTCGGCTCCTGTCCGTTCGTCGGGCCCCGTCACCAGGCTTCTGTCAACCGTTCTCCGTCGCCGCCCGCAGATGAGCCATGGCCCGCTTCTCGATCTGGGCCACACGCGCGGGCTTCAGCCCAAGGTGATCGCCCACTTCCTGCACTGTCCGCGGCTCGCCGCGGTCCAGACCGAACCGCAACTTCAGCACCTCCGCCTCGCGCGGGTCGAGCAGCGACATCAGGTGCGCGATCTCATCACCCATGCGGAGTGTGTCGACTGCCCTCGAGGCCTCCGTGTCGGCGAGGTCCGCCGGATCGCGTGGCACGTACACGACCTTGATGTATGACCGCAGCCCCTCGATCAAGTCGAGCGTCTGGAAGTACCGGCTGAGCTGGGTAGCCATCGCTTCGTCCTGGGTGATCAAGGTCGCGCGGGTCCGGATCGCGGCAGCACAGATCCACCTGTCGTTGTGACTCATCGCGCGGTTCGTCGCTCTCGTGAGAGCTCCAAACGTCGCCGCATCGTCCCCGTTGATGGTCTCGATGTCGAGACCCAGGGCCGTTTCCAACACCGGCGCGCGCGGATTCTCAGGGTTGTCTGGAGCTCCGACGGCGAGAACCCCCGCCCACAGCTCACCGAGCGTCACCGCATGAACCTTCGGGGTGGTCCCATCGTCGTGCTTCTCAAGCACGCCGGCGACGAAGGTGCGGACCTCCGGATCCGCCTCGTGCAGTCCGATCAACGCACTCGTGTCGAGCATCACCCCCACCGGCTGTCGTCCTGGACGGCGATGTCGGCCCGCTTCACGTCGCTGAACTCGTCGGCCCAGCGCGTGTTCGTCCCCGCGACTGCGGCCAGCCGGGCGAGCAGCGCCTGTATCGGGGTCCGGGTATCGGACTCAACGCGGTGTGGGGTCAACTTTGCGACCACCTCACCGTTTCGAGTGATGTAGACAACTCCGTCGCGCTCCATCTCGGCGAGTACCGCTGCGGTGTCATTGCGCAGGTCGCGCACGCCGAAGCGCCTCGGCTCGCGCGGCTCATCACCATGCGTACGCTCTCTGGCCGCTGTGGTCCTGAAGGCCATACCGCAGCGTAGCACGCTCGCGTGCTACAGCGTGCGGCGGCCTGCACCTACCACGCCCACCCGGCCGCCCTCGCGTAGCCCGCCCGCGGGTGAACGCGTTGTGTTGTGTTGAGTCACCCCGCGTCGCGAACTGGGGGGCATCACGGCGCTCACATCGCGGCGCGCACCGCGACGGCCATCCTCGAAGCGCCTAGTCCGAAACCATGGGCTCGATTCGCGTCCGCAGATGGCGCGCAGCCGCAGCTCGCAGGGACCATCGTCGAACCCACCAAACCCCTCCTTCGCCGGCAGCGTTCGGACTCGCTGCCGGCGCGCCAAATGACGTTCGTGGGGTTCAAGTCAGCGGCTCAGGCCATCCGGTTCCCGCGACGCCAATGACAAGGCACCTTCGCGAAAAGCCGTGGGGTTCAAGTCGGTCTCGGAGTTATCCACATTCTCTGAGCTGGGGAAACACCGTGTATATGGTGTCGGGGGGGACTTTGACACCGGTTTTTCGGGGTGCAAGCCGAGTGCCGCAGGGATCACCATCACGATGGTCGGGTCCCAGTTGTTCGCGGACGTCTACGCAGCCGTCGATGCAGGAACGGCGAGGACGCCCTGGCCTCATCGGCTGCCGGCGCCGTGGGCGTTCGGCGCTTGCTGGACGCACTCGGCGGCGTCGGTACCGCGCGTATTCGGACGCGCGCTACCGCGCTGGGGGAATGCCAGAAGACCACACCCCCCGTCCATCGGCAAACTGTCTGGTCAGCGGCGGTGTTCAGGGGCGATTGCGTGAAAGCGCGTGCGGTGATCCGGGGCTGGGCATCCGCCGGGTTGTGGGCGAGTGGCCCACGGTTGTGGCTGTTGAACTCAGTGAGCTGTTCGCGGGCCGCCAGTCGTCCGAACGCGTCGCCTGGTCAGCGTGTGGCCGTGTCGATCGCTGCGTGCTCGCTCAATGCGGGCACGTAGGTCTCTCGCCTGACGCGGTCGGTCTGGCGGGCGCGGGCGAGGACGCGGAGAACGAAGGACGGTGCGAGGAGCGACTGGGGGCTGCGCACAAGTGCGACGACCTCGTTGAACCGGATGACGACGTGGTCGTCGCGTTGGCCTGCTTGCACGACGCGATCCATGTAGCGGTTGAGGACGTCGGTGCCGAACGGCTTCTTGCCTTTGGTGCCGGGGTAGGCAAAGTCGGCGCCGACGGCGATTGACCACGGGACGTTCACGATCCGGGCGGCAGCCCGGAAGTACTCTTTGGCGAAGGCGTGGTTGATCGTGCCGTGACGGTCGAGCGCGTGGCCGAGAGCGGCGGCCTGTTGTGCTGCCGAGGTCATGCCTTGGCCGTAGATCGGGTCGAAGCTGCACACGGCGTCGCCGAGGAGTATCCAGCCCAGCGGATACCGTCGTAGGCGCTCGACGTGACGTCGCTGGTTGGCGGGGAAGCGGTGGGTGACTGGCTCGCCGATGGCCTTCCCGTCGGCGATGAGATCGGCGATGACCGGCGATTCGAACTGCCGGGCGTAGGCGAGGACCTCGTCGTCGTCGGTCGGGGGGATCTCGCCGTTGAGTCCTGCGATGGACAGGATCCAACGATCGCCTTCCATCGGCAGGAGCATGGCCAGGCGCTTCGTGTCGGGATCACCGATCACCGCGGCGGCCTTCCAGTCCCGTGCCGGTGAGTCGATTCGCTGGAACACGCGGCTGACGTAGCGGGTGTCGACCTCGACGACCGTCGTCACCGGTGCGGGATAGCCGAGTGTCGCCAACCAGTCGATGGTGCGCGCCTGTCGCCCGGTGGCGTCGACGACGAGGTCCGCCGCGATCTCCTCGCCCTCGCCGATCTGGACCGCGCTGACGCGACCGGCGTGGTCGTCGAGGGTGAGCCCGCGGACGTTCACGCCACCTTGGATGTCGACGTTGGGCAGTGACGACACCCGGCGTCGGACCGCCCATTCCAGGAGCGGGCGCGACATGGACGGCCCGACCAGCGATGACGCCGGCCGGCGTTGGGTTCCGCCCGCTTGGTGCCACAGGAAGTCGCGGCTGAGGTCGAGCTCGACTGCGCCGGCGGCGCAGAGTTCAGCGGTGAGGCCAGGAAACCATTCGTTCAGGAGCCGGGTGCCGGCGGTCAGCAGCAGGTGCGGGTGCCGGCCCTGCGGCACCAGCCGCCGAGGGGTCGGGTCGTCGCCGAGCGTGTCCCTGTCGACGACCACGACTCGTGCGAAGCGGTCTGCGAGCACGCGCGCGGCGCAGAGGCCGGCCATGCTGGCTCCGATCACGACGGCTTGGTCGCCGACGACCTCGATGCGCTTGGGTGTTCCCATCTCGGCGTGCCTCCATCGTGAGATCGGGCGAGATAGGAACAGGGTCGCAAGGCGGCGCTAGGCGAGCATCGGTGAGTTCACCTATTTCGTCGCGCGGGCGGCGTAGGCGGCCGCCTCGGCGCGGCTGTTCAGGCCGAGCTTGCGCAGCACGCTGGACACGTGGTGCTCTACGGTACGACGACTGAGGTACAGGCGCTCGCTGATGGCCGGGTTCGACAGCCCTTCGCCCAGCAAGTCGAGCACCTCCCGTTCGCGTCTGGTCAGCAGCGGCAGTCCTTTGGGCGCGGAGCGCACGGCCCGAACACCGAGGGCACGCAGGAGCGCGGCGACCGCGTCGGCGTCACGCGCCGCGCCCAGTTGCTCGAACGTCGACAAGGCGATCGTTGCCTCGCGCGCCGCGATGTCACGATCCGAACCAGTCGAGGCCCGGGCGAGCACGGCGCGCGTACGAGCGCACTCGTAGGTGAGGTCGGTCGCTGCGAAGGCGGCCAGCGCATCCTCGAGGGAATCGAGCGCGCCGGCGACACCTGCGCCAAGGGCGGCCCGTCCCTTGGCGCGCGACCAGTAGGCGCAGGCGACCCCGTTCGGGCCCGCTTCGTGGGCAGCCGGAAGGTCATCGGCGCCGGTCTCGGCCAACAGGTCGAGCAGTACGAAGCGCTCCAGCTCGTGATCACCCACCTGGCGCAAGCGTCGGCGGACCAAACTGGCTGCGGTCGAAGCGCGCCCGGTTGCGAGCTGAAGCCGAGCCTGCGCGACTGCCGTGACCGGCTGGTCCTCGACACCGGCGAGGAGTCGGTGCGCGTCGTCCAGGCGTCCCTGGGCGATCCGGAGCTCGGCCAACACGCCCATGGCCTCGGCCCGCAGCTCGGACTCGGCGACACCCGCGCGCTGCAACGCGAGCTCGAGCTCGGCCTCGGCGCGAGCCCACTCGCCGGCGGAGAACAGCACCGCCCCGTGGTGGGTCTTGCAAGTGGTGAACAGGTGCGTCGACCCATACGCCCGCTGGAAGACCTCCGCAGCGTTGATCCACTGCGTCGCTCGTTTGAGGTCGGCGGCTCGCCGGCACGCGGTGATCGTGCGACAACTGACCAGCACGACGGTGTCGAGGTCATCCCGATCGCCACCGAGCGCCGCCGCCATCGCCTCATCCAGCAACGACCCGCCCTCGTCGAGGTCGCCGAGCAGCGTCAGCGCAAAGCCGAGCTCACAGGTGGCGCACACCGTCAGATCCACATCGCCCGCTTCCCGGGCGAGCGCCATCGCCCGCCGGGCCAAGTCAGCAGCCGCGGCCGGGTCGTGGCTGTCGTTCGCGCTGTAGGCCCGCGCGAGCACGACCCAGCCCGCGACCGGCGCCACGTCGTGTTCTTCGACGAGTGCCATTGCCTGCCGCAGCCAACCGTTGGCCGCCACCTCGTTGCCCAGGCTCATACGGAACGAAAGACAGAGGTAGAAGGCAGCGATCACCGCTTGCACGTCGTTACCCGAGCGCCGGAACGCCGCGTGGGCGCGCTCCCAGCACTCCAGCGAACCGGTGACATCGCCCTGCCACCACGACGCCACGCCAAGACCGAACCACGCTTCGCCAACCTCGTCCTCATTCAGGACGGCGCGAAACAGCGCCGTCGCAGTCGACCAGTCCGCCGACCGGAGCGCGCCAGTCGCTGCCTCCAGCGCCCGGTTCCTACCATCGGTCACCAGAGCAGCGTACGACGCGCCACTCACCTGGCACCTGGGACGCAGGCGGTTCGAGGTGAGCCTCTGACACACAGGAGGGCGCTCAGCTCGCACCTCGGCTCGGGCCGCACCGATCGACGGCGCTGGCCGCGGTGCGAGCGATGCCAGGTTCCCCAAACGCGCGACCATCTCGACGCGGGCAACGCCCCGAAGTGTTGCCGATCGAGGACGCTGCGGCGGCTTCGAGGCAGCAGACTTGGGACGTCCTCCATGAGGTCGCAAGCGCAGATCAGGTCACGGAGCGAGGCAGTCGGATCCAGTCGTCGAAGACGTTGAGATCGACGTGCCGCCCGTCAAGGGCGTGAACAGGGCGTGTGGGGCGTCGAAAGGGTGTGTCACACCGGTCAACATCGGTCACTCCAGCCCGTCTGTGTCACCGAGAAAGTCGGGCCTGACCTGGGGCCGTCCTGGTGGCGCGTCGGGCAGGCGCCGTTTCTCGAGAATTCCGGCTTGTTACGCTCGTGCCAGGGAGATGGGGGCAGACGATGGAGTATTTCGACCTCGGCAACTACACACGCGCCGTCACCACGACCTCTGACGAGGCGCAGACCTGGTTCGACCGGGGTCTCAGGTGGACCTACGGGTACAACCACGAGGAGGCCGTGGAGTGTTTCCGCAAGGCCATTGCCGCCGATCCGGCTTGCGGCATGGCGTACTGGGGTCTCGCGTACGCGATCGGGCCGAACTACAACAGGCCGTGGGACCTCTTCGAGCCCGAGGAGAAGGCGGCCGCCCTCGCCGAGGCGAATACTGCGCTCGACACGGCGCAGGCACTGCCGGGGCTGTCGCCGGTCGAGGCGGCGATGATTCGGGCACTTGCGGCGGGCTATCCGACCGACCCCGAGATCGAGGACTTCGGTCCGTGGAACGATGCGTTCACCGACGCCATGCGCCCGGTGTACGAGGCACATCCTCACGATCGCGAGGCGGTGGCCGTGTTCGCCGAGGCCGGCATGAACCGGACTCCGTGGCTGCTGTGGGACCTCCCAGCTCGGATGCCGGCGGTTGGCGCATCGACAGTCGAGGCACGCGCGGCGCTCGAACGTGCCTTCGCCGACACGCCGGGGGCCTGGGACCATCCTGGGCTCCTCCATCTGTACATCCATCTGATGGAGATGTCACCGTGGCCGGAGCTCGCGCTCAGTCATGGTGATCGTCTCTGTGAGATCGTCCCCGACAGCGGGCATCTGCAGCACATGGCGACGCACATCGACGTGCTCTGCGGTGACTACCACAACGTGGTCACTCGCAATCAGCGTGCAGCGGTGGTCGATCGCAAGTTCGAGGACTATGCCGGGAGCGCGAACTTCTACACCCTGTATCGGGTCCACAACGTCCACTTCGAGGCTTACGGTGCGATGTTCATCGGCCGCAAGTCGCAGGCGCTCGCCGCCGCAGACGCGTTGCAGCAACTGCTGCCGGTCGAGACGGTGGCTTTCCTCCCGGATTTCTTCGAGGCGTTCTGGGGCATCCGGCTGCACGTGCTGATCCGTTTCGGGATGTGGCAGGAGGTCCTCGATGAGCCGTTGCCCGACGATGCCGAACTCTTCAGTTTCACGACCGCGCTGCAGCGTTACGCGCGGACCGTGGCGCTGGCCAATCTCGGGCGGATCGCGGACGCCGAGGCGGAATTCGACCTGTTCCGCCCTGCTCGCGCGGCAGTCCAGGAGACTCGCTACATGTTCAACAATCCGGCCGAGAGCGTGTTGGTGATCGCCGGACACATGGCCCAGGGCGAGCTCGCCTATAAGTCGGGACACATCGACGAAGGGCTCGACCATTTGCGCGACGCAGTCGTCGCCTCCGACGAACTCGTGTACGACGAACCGTGGGGTTGGATGCAGCCACCCCGTCACGCACTCGCTGCGCTACTGCTGGACCAAGGACGTCATGGCGAAGCGGAGGCGATCTACCGTGCCGATCTCGGCCTCGACGACACGCTGCCGCGTGCCGTCCAGCACCCCCGCAACGTGTGGTCGTTGCACGGACTCGACGAATGCCTCGGTGCCCGAGGCGAGACAGTCGAGCGACCGCACGTGCAGGCTCTGCTGGCCCAGGCACTCGCACGCTCGGAGGTGCCGGTCCGATCGTCGTGCTACTGCCGCAGCGCAGCGTGACGGTGGCCTCCATCTGCCCCGTGCGCGACTGCGGCCCCGATGCGGCGCTCGATAATGCCAGAGACGTGCCCGACCTTGAGCGGTATAGCCGCCGTCACGGAGACGTCTCGTGTCAGCCTCAGCGTCGGCAAGGTCAATGGCACCTCGCACCGATGTCGCAACCCGACGTCGCCGCCGCCGGGTTCCGCGGCAAGATTCAAGTATGGAGCACGTCGACGTCGACGGACTGCGCATCGCCTACACGGCGCTGGGCTCGGGCCCGCCACTCGTCCTGTTACACGGTGCTCCGAGCGACAGCCGCATCTGGCAGTGGATGCTCCCCAACCTGTCACGTGACCACACCGTCATCGCGTGGGACGCGCCCGGTTTCGGGGAGTCGTCGAACATCGACGACAGCTGGCGGGCGCCACAGTTCGCCGACGCCCTCGCCGCCTTCATCGCCGCGATCGGCCTCGAGCAGGCGCATCTGGTGGGCCACTCGTTCGGGACGATGGTCGCCCTCTCGCTGTTCCAGCGCCGCCCCAAAGATGCAGCAAGTCTGGTGCTCATCGGTGGCTACGCAGGCTGGGCCGGCTCGCTGCCGCCCGACGAGGTGGCTCGACGGCTCGCGATGTTTCACAGCATGGCCGACCTGGGCGACGCTTTCGATCCGAAGGCCTACCCGGGCCTCTTCTCCGACCTCATACCCGCCGATCGAGACGCCACGTTGGCCTCGATGATGCGGGAGAACATCCGCCCGGCAACGATTCGAGCGGCTGGCTATATCGGGGCCGAGACCGACCTCCGCCCAGTGCTGCCCACCATCGACGTACCGACACTGATTCTGCATGGCGCGGCCGACGCCCGGTCGCCGCTCGCGAACGCCGAGGCGCTTCACGCCGCGATTTCGCCATCACAGCTCGTCGTGCTCCCGGGACTAGGCCACGCGTGCGTGGTAGAGGACCCCGAGACGTGTGCGGCCGAGATCAGCCGATTCCTGCAGTCCGTGGGTTGAGTGGGTGGTCGAGCGGCGGCAGCAACGCCGAGTGCGAGGGTCGGGCCGCTGGCGAACGATAATCGCGCGCTGAGCGGGGGATCGCCGATGCCGCGCCGCCGATCATCGCGATCGATGCCACCAACCCGTCGGCACGCGCGACTCGCGCACGACGGCCGTGTGGTCGACGAGTTCGAGCGCGGCACGGCCGAACGGCCGATGGACAAGCGTCCGGAGGCATTCGGCGTCGCGCAACTGGGGCCACCGGGTTCGCTCTGACCGGCGCTGGGAAGCAGTGGTACGCGCCGATGCCATCGCGACGATATGGCGATGTGGGGCGGAGGACTGTACGGCACTGCAGCTGATGACGCCGGCAGCGAGACGCTGGTCCTGCGGACGTTCGGACCGCCTGGCCGCTGTTGTCGGTGAAGCCAGTAGCGGCTTCGCGAGCGGTCGGTGCCGACCTGAGGAGGACCTTCAAACAGGGGTGTCGGCTCAAACGTGGTCTGCTACGGGGGCGAGCGGCGGTCGTTCGGATGTGTGGTGTGCAGGCGAGCTACGGCGAGCGCCTGCTGGTCGCCGAGCGTCGCACCATGTGCGGTTGCTTCCGCGAGCTTGCTCTTGCCGAGGCGTCGTTCAAGGGCCGTGCGCAGTTGTGCGATCCGCTCGGCGTCGGTGCCGATGAGGGGGGCGGCGGTTGTGCTCACGTCCAGCGCGCCGAGCAGCGTCGCCGCCTCGTCGAGCCGGTCGAGCTTGGTGAGTGTCTCGATCAGCGACCGGACGACGGTCCATTGCTGGGTGATGGACCCGGTGCGGTCGAAGTAGTCGAGCAGCTCTGCGTAGTCGGCCAGGGTGTCGGTCGGCTTGCCGATCCGGGCGGCGCAGCTCACGGCGGAGGTGCCGGCGATGGCGGCGAGGTAGCGGTTGCCGAGTTTGCGGGCGGCCTCTCGGGCGCTCGACAGTCGAAGGAGCGCGTCATTTGGTGCGGACTCGAGCTGCAGCTCGCCGGCGACGTACTCACAGAACGCGTGCAGAGTTGGGTTCGCCGTGCGGCGTGCCAGTGTTCTGGCTTGGTCGAGCTCGGCTTGAGCGCTATCGGCTCGCTCGAGGTAGCCGAGGGTCAACGCCCGGGCCGCGGTCTCTCGAGCGGCTTGGGTGATGTCGCCGGCTCGCAGGGCGAGATCTCGGGCGGTCGCGTGGCAAGCGAGCGCCTCGTCGTAGTCACCCAGGACGACGGCGGTGCTGCTGAGCGCCTCCCAGGCGAACCGCGCTGCCGGGTCGTCGCCGGCGAGCTCGACCCCGCGGGCCGCGAGGGCGCGAGCGCGTTGGTGCTCGCCGCGGCGCCAGGCGCCGAGGGCGGCGGTGGCGTGTGCGCCAGCGATGGCCGGGTGCGGCGGTGATTCGCGCTCGGTGACCTCGAGCGCCCAGTCGCTGACCTCGGTGGCCCCGTACCAGAAGGTGTACCAGTACAGAGCTGCGACGATCTGGGCGGCGACGGCGATGTCGTTGGCGACGGACCATCGGTGCGCAGCACGGAGGTTGGGCAGCTCGTGGGCGATGACGTGAGCGATGGTGGCTTCATCGCTTCCGCGGAGGCCAGCGTCGGCCGCGTCTATCCATCGGGCGAACCAGGTGGCGTGACGGCGTCGAACTTCTTCGAGCTGCCCGCTGTCGGCCAAGCGGCGCTCGGCGTGCTCGCGGATCGGTTCGAGGATCATGAATCGGGTGACACCACTGACGTCAACCGCGCTGAGCAATGAGTGTTCGACGAGCTCGGTGAGGGTGTCGAGCACCGCGTCGGAGGAGACCTCGGTCGTGACCGAGCACGCGGCGTCGGCGGTGAATCCGCCCGAGAACACGGCGACGTGCGTGAACACTTGTCGCTCGACTGGCGCGAGGAGGCTTTCGGACCACTCGAGCACCGCGGCGAGCGATCGGTGGCGGGGGGTGCTGCGGTGGCGGTCGGCGAGGCGCTCGGCATGGTCGACGATGTCGGTGAGGATCTCGGTGGGAGTGCGGGTCATGGTGCGGGCGGCGGCCAGCTCGATGGCCAACGGGATGCCCGAGAGTCGCCGACAGAGCTCGGCGATCGTGGCGGTGTCCGGGTGGCTCTCGGCGAAGCCGGGACGGACGGCTACGGCCCGATCGATGAACAGCGCCACTCCCGGCGCGCTTGGATCGTCCCATTCGGGCATGGGCAGCGGCGCGACGGGAAGGACGTGTTCGCCTTCGACGCCGAGCCGTGTCCTCCCGGTCGCGAGCATCCGGACGTCGCGTGTGCGCGTGAGGACGGCCGACACCAGGGTGCGGGCACCGTCGAGCACGTGCTCGCAGTTGTCCACGACGAGCAGCGCGGTGCGTGTGCTGAGGAAGTCGACGATGCGCTCGAGGGCTGGCGCGTCGTAGAGACCCACCGCGGTCGAAACCGCGGCGGTGACGGCGGTGTCGCTATCGATGTCGGCGAGTTCGACCACCGAGACGCCATCGGGATACTGCTCCGCGACGCGGGCGGCAGCATGGAGCGCCAAGCGGGTCTTGCCGATCCCGCCGAGCCCCGTCAAGGTCACCAGCCGGGCCGAGGACAGCGCGGAGATGACGGTCGCCAAATCCAGCTCCCGGCCGACGAAGGAGTTGCCTGGCAAACCGATCGTCGGGCGTCGGCTCGTCTTGTGTCGCAGGATGTCAGCTTCCAGGGCGGCGAGCTCGGGTGATGGCTCCAGCCCGAGCTCTTCGCCGAGGGTCCGCCGGAAGTCGGCGAACGCTCGTACCGCTTCGGCGTGGCGGCCCATGGTGGCGAGGGCTCGCATGCGGATCGCGACCGGCTCCTCGCGGAACGGCTGGCTGACCATCAGCTCGTCCATCGAGGCCACCGCATCATCGGGTCGTCGTACCCGCAACAGCAGTGACGCGCGTTCCTGCGCCGCCGTCACGCGTAGCTCCTCCAGCCGGACCGCCTCGGCGCGTACGACGTCGTGATCGACCACCTCTGCGTAGGCGCTGCCGCGCCACAGCGCCAGGGCATCGTCATAGAGGCCGATCGCTCCCTCGGGATCGTCATGGTGGCGACGCGCGTCGGCCACGAGCCGCTCGAAGCCGCCCGCATCAACACGCGCCGCTGGCAGGCGAAGCCGGTAGCCGGCACCCTCAGACGACAGGCACGCAGGGTCGGCCAGTACGCGGCGCAGTCGGAACACCTGGGACTGCAGCGCCGCGGTCGGGCGTGCCGGCAGATCGTCGCCCCACAACGCGTCGACAAGCTCGTGCACGCTCACCACCCGGTCCCGGCGGGCGGCGAGCACCGCCAGCAGTGTCACCTGGCGGCCACTCTTGGGCGCGACCTCTTGCCCGTCGCCAGCAACGACCCTCACCGGGCCGAGTACCAGGATGTCGAACGCCACCAGTCGTTCCTTCGAGCCTCGCAGAAGCATCGTGAAAGTGCCGTGGAAGCGGCCCCGCTCATTGTTGCTCACGAGCACCGTTCAACGAGAGGAAGGACCGACATGTTCGACATTGACCAGTTCGTGGCCGACTGCACTACAGCCGTCCGTGAGACCGAGCCGCGGCTCGCCATCAAAGAGGTGCTCGGGCGGGCACTGCGAACCCCCGCCGAGCTGGAGCGGGCGCTCCCTGCGACCCGGGCCGAGCTCGTCCCCCTCCACGTCTCCGACGACTTGACGGTCCTGAAGGTGGTGTGGGCGCCCGGGATGGCGTTCCGTCCCCACGACCACCTGATGTGGGCCGCGATCGGCCTCTTCGGTGGCCAGGAAGACAACACGTTCTACCGGCGCACCGGCCAAGGCATCGTTCAATCCGGTGGTCGACAGTTGCAAACCGGCGACGTCGCCCTCCTCGGCGACGACACCATCCACTCCGTCGCCAACCCGCGAGCGAGCTTCACCGGCGCGATCCACGTCTACGGCGGCGACATCACCAAGCGGCCCGGCCGCAGCGAATGGGACGAGCAGACCGGACGAGAGGTCGACTACGACTTCGACCGCACCCGCCGCCACTTCGAGGAAGCCAACAACCAGATCGCCCCCCGCTGACCGCATGGACCACACGACGACCGCGGGCGAACACCTCCAGATCGCACATAATTGTCGGTGTGGCTGGCAGCGTCGACGAGCGAGTGACTGCTGCCCGGGCTGCCCTCCGGGCTGGGGATGCTCGCGGCGCTCGCGCCGCGGTCGAAGACCTCGGTGAGGCGGCCCGCGCTGGTGACGTGCTGGAGATCCTGGCCCGCGCCGATTACCTCGAGTTGCAGTTCGCGTCGGCGATCGAGACCTGGGAGCGCGCATACGCCGCCTTCCGTGCCTCGGGCGGCCGGCTCGGCGCGATCAGGGTCGCTCGCACTCTGGCGGGCATGTACCACTCGGTCATGGGGGAGTTCGCCGTGTCACGCGGGTGGCATGCTCGGGCCGAGACGCTCCTCGAGTACGTCGGCGACACGTCCGAGCGGGGGTGGGTGGCGCTCAACGCGGGCATGTTCGAGCCCGAGCGCGAGCTGAAGAACGAACGGCTACGCGAGGCGCTCGCCCTTGCCCGGGGTGCCGGTGACACCGACTTGGAGGTCGCGGTGCTCGGCTACCTCGGAGCGAGCCTCGTGCACGGCGACGAGCGCGAGGCGGGGATGCGCCTGCTCGACGAGGCGCTCGCCGCACTCTCGGGCGGCGAGGTCGATGACTTCTTCGTCCTCGAGGAGGTGTTCTGCCAGCTGTTCTCGGCCTGCGAGCACGCACGCGACGTGGCGCGGGCGGACCAGTGGATCCGCATGGGCGAGACGATCGCGGCGCGCCGGCACCTGCCGTCGGTGTCGGCGTTCTGCCGGACGCACTACGGGGGCGTGCTGACCGCCGCCGGTCGCTGGCCGGAGGCGGACGCTGCGCTCACCGAGGCGGTCCGGTTGTGGGGGCTCGGCGGACGATCGTCGATCCTGCGCGGCGGCGCGCTCGTCCGCCTGGCCGACCTCCGAGTGCGGCAGGGCCGCTACGAGGAGGCCGAGCAGCTGCTCGGTGGCCTCGACCCGTTCATCGCCGGCGAGGCGGCCCGGCCGCGCGCCGCGATCCACCTCGCCAGGGGCGAGGCCGCGCTGGCCCGCGAGGTCCTCGAGCGGGCGCTCGAGACCACCGACCCACGGAGCTTGGACGCGCCGCCGCTCCTGGAGCTCCTTGTCGAGGTGGACCTCGCCCTGGGTGACGTCCGGGCAGCCGAGGTCGCGTTGGCGAGCCTGATCGAGGCGGCCGAGCGCCAACGGAACCCGTACGTCACCGCACTGGCCGCGCTGGCACGAGGGCGGGTCTGTCTCGCTTCGGGCAACGGCGATCCGCACGCCTGCCTGCGCGAAGCGCTCAACGGGTTCACGCGGGCGCAGATGCCGCTCGAGTTGGCCCGAGCGCGGCTCGAGCTGGCCCAGGCCTTGGCCGCGGATCGGACCGAGGTGGCGCTGGCGGAGGCGCGCGCCGCGCTCGACGAGTTCGAGCGGCTCGACGCCGGTCGCCACGCCGCAGCCGCAGCCGCGCTCCTTCGTTCGCTCGGAGTCCGGACCTCGACGCGAAGGGCCTCCACCGTCGGCGGGCTGACCAAGCGCGAAGCCGAGGTACTGGGGCTGCTGGGCCACGGCCTGTCCAACCCCGCGATCGCCGAGCGGCTCTACATCAGCCGCAAGACCGTCGAACACCACGTCGGCAACGTGCTCACCAAGCTCGGCCTGCGCACCCGGGCCGAAGCCGCCGCCTACGCAGTTCGGGACTCGAGCGTGCTCAGCGAACCAGGCCCGGATTAGGGGACCTCCCCGATGCACCAACGGGCCTGATCGCGCATCGTTCGGGCATGACCACCGACCATCCCACCTACGACGCCATCGTGGTCGGCGCCCGCTGTGCCGGTGCCCCGACCGCGATGCTCCTGGCACGGCGCGGCCACCGGGTGCTCGTGGTGGACCGGGCCAGCTTCCCGAGCGACACCGTGTCCACCCACCTCCTGCACGCGCCGGCGATCGCCTCTCTGCGCCGATGGGGCCTCGCCGACCGGGTCCTCGCCACCGGCTGCCCACCGATCGACACCTACGCCTTCGACTTCGGACCCGTCACCATCGAAGGCACGCCCCGACCGGCGGCCGACGGCGCCGCGGTGGCGCATGCGCCCCGCCGCACGGTGCTCGACAAGATCCTCGTCGACGCCGCCGCCGAGGCGGGCGCGGAGATCCGGGAGCGCTTCACCTTCGAGGAGCTACTCGTCGAGGACGGACGCGTCGTCGGCATCCGGGGACGAGGACCGAGTGGCCTCCAGGTCGAGGAACGTGCGCCGGTGGTGATCGGTGCCGACGGAGTCAAGTCGGCGATCGCCAAGGCCGTGGACGCGCCGGAGTACGGCGGCAAGCCGGTGCTGCAGTGGGCCGTCTACTCCTACTGGAGCGACCTTCCGGTGAAGGGCATGGAGACCTTCGTCCGCCCCGACCGCGGCATGGCCGCCATTCCCACCAACGATGACCTCACCCTCGTGATCGTGGGTTGGCCCGCCGAGGAAGCCGCCGCGTACCGGGCCGACATCGAGGGCAACTACCTCACGACTCTCGACCTCGTCCCCGACTTCGCCGAGCGCGTGCGGACGGCGACACGGGTCGAGCGGTTCCACGGCGGCGGTGTCCCGAACGTGTTCCGCAAGCCCTACGGCCCCGGGTGGGTCCTGATCGGCGACGCCGGCTACGCCAAGGATCCGATCACCGCGCAGGGCATGCTCGACGCGTTCGCCGACGCCGACCGGTTCACCGACGCGGTCGACTCGTTCCTGGGCGGCGCTCGCCCTTGGGAGGAGGTGATGGCGGAGGCCCACGCGGCACGAGACGCCCACGCCGCACCGATCTACGAGTTCACCACCCAGCTCGCCACCCTCGAGCCTCCACCGGCGGAGCTGCAACGGCTCTTCGCGGCCATGGCCGGCAACCAGGCGGCGATGGACGCCTTCGTCAGCGTCGTCGCCGGCACCGTCTCACCGATCGAGTTCTTCGACCCCGTCCACATCGACCGCCTGCTCCACGCCGCGGCCTGACCGGAGGAGACGTCATGGGAACCGCCGAGATACAAGGGTCGCTGTGGGGCGCTCGCCGAGGACTGGTCCGCGCTGGTCGAGCCGTTGTCGACCCCGCTGTATGACGCAGTCCTCGACGGCGTCGGCGTCACCGCCGGCACGCACCTGCTCGACGCCGGATGCGGAGCCGGCCATGCGCTCGAGCTCGCCCGCCGGCGCGGGGCAACGGGCAGCGGCCTCGACGCATCGGAGGGCCTGCTCGCCGTCGCCCGCCGCCGCCTGCCCGGTGCCGACATCCGCCAGGGCGAGCTCGAGGACTTCCCGTTCGAAGCCGACACCTTCGACGCCATCACGGCCTTCAACTCCGTCCAGTACGCCGCCGACCCTGTCACCGCGCTTCGAGAGGTCGCCCGCGTCGCCAAGCCGGGCGCACGTGTCGCGGTCGTCACCTGGTCTCCGGCCGAACGGTGCGAGACACGCGTCGTGCGGGCCGCGATCGGCGGGCTCTTGCCTCCCCCACCCCCCGGCCCCGGCGGTCCCTTTGCCCTCAGCGAACCCGGGAAGCTCGAGGACCTCGTCACCGCCGCCGGACTGACCCCCAAGCACGCCGACGAGGTCGCAGTGCCGTTCGTGTTCCCGAACCTGGATACCGCGGTGCGCGGCCACCTGTCATCCGGCCCCGCGCAGCGCGCCATCCAGGTCACCGGTCGCGCCGCTGTCGAGGCCGCCCTCAGGGACGCGCTCGAGCCCAGCATCCGGGCCGACGGCACGTCGCGCCACGACAACGCGTTCCGATACCTCGTCGCCACCGCCTGATGACCGCTGTCCTGCCCCTCACCTCTCGCGCTGGTCCAGCAGGCCAGGGATGCTCTCGGCGAGGCTCACCCCTTCCTCGGCCGCGGCCAGGTCGAACGGGGCCTCGGTGACGTCGTCGGGCCAGGCCTCGACCACGCGGCTGGCCCATTCCACCCAGCGGGCGACCGTGACGTAGAACTCGGTGAGGAACCGCCCCGGCAGCTGGTTGAGCGCGGCGCGCTCGGGGAACGCAGCGTGCCCCTCGAGGTACGCCCGGGCGGTAGCGAGGTTCTCCTCGTTCTGCTCGAGGACCCAAGCGCGCATAGCGGCCAGGTTGGCCTGCACGTCGGCCTTGGTGCCGCTGTCGGCGAAGTGGATCTTGACCAGCTGCTCGCATTCGAGCACCGGCCCATCACCGGGCTCCGACAGCCAGGCGGCGAGCGCGCGGCGTCCCGTCGCGGTGATCGTGTAGCGGGTGCGCGGTCGCCGTCCCACGGCGTCGTCGGTGGCCCGGGCGTAGCCATGCGCGACGAGCTTCTTGGGCTCCTCGTACAGCTTGCTCTGCGCACGCGGCCATATGCGGCGGAGGCTGCGGTCGACCTGCACGACGAGCTCGTGGGTAGTCCAGGGCTTGACCGCCAGCAGACCGAGGATGGCGTAGGAGGTCGTGGACAGGGTCGGAGCACTTGACATCTTTCTCCCCTTGGGACAAAATTGTTCTCCCAAAGGGAGAGTATCATCGGAAGGGAGCCGACCGTGACCACCACCGATTCCGTGACCGTCCACCCGTCCAATTGCGAGCAGCTCCACGCCTGGGACGGCGACGAGGGTGCCTACTGGGCCGCCCACCCCGACCACTTCGAACGCGCACTCACCGCCTACCACCACCGGTTCCTCGACGCAGCCGCCATCGCCGACGGCGACCGCGTGCTCGACGTCGGCTGCGGCACGGGCCAGACGACTCGCGACGCCGCACGCCTTACACCGAGCGGCTCGGTGCTCGGGGTGGACCTGTCCTCGGCCATGCTCGAGGTGGCGCGCCAGCGCGCCCGAGCCGAGGGGCTCACCAACGTCACCTTCGTGCAGGCCGACGCACAGATCCATCCCTTCGACTCCGAGTCCATCGACGTGGCGATCGGCTGCACGAGTGCCATGTTCTTCGGCGACCGGACCGAGGCGCTCGCCAACATCGGGCGCGCCCTGCGGTCCGGCGGGAGGCTGGTGCTGCTCACCTGGCAGCCCCCGCCCTTCAACGAGTGGTTCCGTGAGTTCACCGCGGCGCTGGCGGCCGGTCGCGACCTCCCGACTCCGCCGCCGGACGCACCGGGGCCCTTCACGCTCGCCGACCCCGACCTCATCCGGGTCGTGGCCACCGAGGCCGGCTACACCGACATCAGCGTCGAAGGGGTGTCCGCGCCGATGTGGTTCGGCCACCACACCGTCGACGCCCACGACCTCGTGGCCGGGTTGCTCGGCTGGATGCTCGAAGGGCTCGACGACACGGGCCGCGCGGGGGCGCTCGACGATCTGCGCGCAAGCATCGCTGCTCACGAGACCGCCGACGGCGTGGTCTACGAGTCCGGCGCCTGGCTCACCACCGCCACCCGGGCGTGAGCGCCGCACCCGTGACCTCCACCGACACTGGCTTCGGTGCGGTCGATGCTCACCCCGACCGTGCCTCGCTCGTCGCCGCCCTTGACATTCAGGCCCGCCTGCCAGCGATCAAGCAGCTTCGGACCCGCGCTGTCGAGCTCCTCGCCCCCGCACCCGGCGGCCGGCTGCTGGACGCCGGGTGTGGCACCGGGGACATGACCCGGCGCCTCGCGGCGGCACTCGCACCCGGCGGCAGCATGGTCGGCGTAGACGCCAGTGACACGATGCCCGCCGAAGCAGAACGCCGCAGCACCGACCCGACGCTGACCGTCGAGCTCTGCCGTGGCGACATCACCTGCCTCGACCTCCCCGACGGGAGCTTCGACGGCGCCTACAGCGAGCGAGTGTTCCAACACCTGGACCGGCCCGAGGCCGCGCTTGCGGAGCTCGTGCGCGTGACCCGGCCCGGCGGCCGGATCGCCGTCATCGACAGCGACTGGGCGATGCACGCCATCCACGGCGCCCGATCCCCAGCTCACGAACCGCGTCATCACCTGCTGGGCCGAACAGATGCCCAACGGCTGGTCCGGCCGGCGACTCCCGGGCCTCTTCGCCGCCACCGGCATGACCGATGCGTGCATCAACGCGGACACGATCACCGTCGGCGACGCCCGCCTGCCGGCGCTGGAACCATTCGCCACCATGGCATCGGTCGCACAGGTCACCGGAGCGCTCACCGACGACGAGGCGCGTCGGTGGCCACAGCAGCTCGCCCAAGCCAGCACCGACTGTTCGTTCTTCTGGGCGATCACGCTGTTTCTCGTCGTCGGCACCCGGTACCAACGTCCGCGACCTAGAACACCATCAGCTGGAGGTCCTGACCGGCGAGGATCGCGCCCGCGGTGACGAGGGTGTCGCGGCGCACGATGAAGTGCTGGCCGAGGGCGTGGATGTCGCGGAGGCGACGCTGGAGGGGGCAGTCCGAGTACAGCGAGGTTCCGCCGCCGGCCCGGTAGGCGGTGGTGA
>JBIOUO010000300.1:0-2410 GCA_044867195.1 Ilumatobacteraceae bacterium | reverse complement strand
CAGGCCACCGGTGCCGCCGGCCCAAGCAAGGCCGCCGTCGGTAGAGCGGAAGTGGCCGCCGACGCCACAGACATCGATCGTCGTGCCGTCGGGGTGGACGAACGTGTCCCAGATCGCGTTGGCGCCGGCCGACCGCCGGGTTCGGATCGCGGAACGTCCACGTGGCGCCGGAGTCGGTGCTGATGGCGACCCCGCATCGAGTGCCGACCACCACCGGGCCGGCAGCGCCCGGGCGGATCGAGATCCCGAACGCCGACGGCTCGGTGCGGCTGTTGACGCAGCTGTACCCGGCGTCGGGCGTGTTGTCCCGTGCCGTCCCCTCCAACTCCGGCAGCGGGTACGCGGTCTCCGGATGGCTCCACGTCGCACCCGCATCAGCGCTGACGTTGATCCCGGCGATCGAGTCGACACGCCCGTCGTACCACGACGCCGCATACACCCGGTCGGCGTTCGTCGGGTCGACCTCGACATCCCAACCGATCGTCGGCAGGTGCCCGTCGAGATGGGTCCAGGTCACGCCTGCGTCAGCCGAGCGGAACAGGCCGCCGTACTCGCTCGCCAGGTAGAACACGTCGTTCGTCGTTGGATCGGTGGCCATGTGGTTGACCCGACCGCCCGTCGAGGCATTGGGGTTGGCATTGGTCGACACGTCTGGATTGATGTCGACCGGCAGCGCCCGACTCGGTGACGACATCCACGATGCAGCCAGCACCGCGGCGACGACGACCACCACCGATCGTCGACGACGGCTCGAACGAGTGCTCATCGCCACCACTCCCTCCGACGCCGACCACGGCGCGCGAGGGCGCTTCAGTGACGGCGATCAGGTCCCCTTCTAACCCTGGGCCCGCGCGGTGTCAACAGCGACGGTCCGACCGAGGGTCGTCCTACCGGCGGCGGGTCGCCCCGGACGGCGCGTTACGCCCAGCGGCCCAGCGCCACACCAGCGTTACCAGGATCGCGCCGATGAACGACCCGATGATGCCACTCGGCCGGAAGGCCAGGCCGTCTCCGGCGATCAGGCTGGCCAGCAGCCCCCCGACGAACGACCCGACCAGCCCGGCGACGAGAGCCATCGTCCAGTCGACGCCGCGCCCACCTGTTCCGAGCACGAGCTGGGCGACGGCACCCACGACCAGGCCGAACAGGATGATGCCTAGGATCAGCACGGCGGCACTGTACCGCCGTTCCGTCAGCCGTTCGCTGCCCGATCCGGCCCGAAACGGCTGACAGAATCGATGAACCGAGCCATCAGGACGGCTCAGGACGGCTCAGGAGCGCTTCGAATCGGGCGCCAGGCGGCGGTGCTTCGTCAGCTCCCGGCGCAAGGCGGCGATCTCGTTCTCCAGCTCGATGATGCGCTGCGCCCCGGCGAGCGTCATCCCTTCACCCATCAACCCGACCACGGTCGCGATGTGACCGATCTCCGTCCGGCTGTAGCGCCGCTGGCCGCCGGGCGAGCGGGCAGGGCTGACGACGCCCTCGCTGTCGAGACGGCGGAGGAACGCCGCCGGCACCCCGAGCACGACCGCGGCCTGGCTGACGGTGAAGAGCGGGGCACCGTCGTCGGGGAACGGTGCAGGGCGCCGCACGCGGCTGTCGTCGGCGGGCGGCGCCCCGCTCCCGCTGGTCACGAGTTCGTGCTGACCGGCTCGCGATCGGTGGCGTTGGTCTCGATCGAGGCCGGCGCGTTCCGGCCGACGGCGATGTCGACGCGCCGCGGCTTGGCCTGCTCCTTGACCGGCAGCCGCAGTCGCAGCACGCCGTCGACGTACTCGGCGCTGATCTTGTCGGTGTCGAGCGTCTCGGCGAGGAACAGCTGGCGGCTGAACGTGCCCTGCGCACGCTCGCCGATCAGCAGCTCGACGTCGTCGTCGCCCGGGCGATGTCGCTCGGCATGGACGGTCAGCACGTTGCGCTCGACGGTCAGGTTGATCGAGTCGGCGTCGACGCCGGGGAGGTCGAACAGGGCGACGAACTCATCGCCCTTGCGGTAGGCGTCGATCGGCATCGCCGCCGGGCGGGCAGCGGTGCCGAAGACCTGCTGGGCAACCCGGTCGAGCTCACGGAACGGGTCAGTGCGCATCAACATGCTCCTACTCCTCTCGTGCAGTGTTCTCGGTTGTGCATCTACAACATCTTGTATCGCGCACCACGAGAAAACTGTCAAGTGGAGTAGCAAGTTCGAGCGCATGGCGGGGGGTTTGGGGGGCAGAGGCCCTTGGGCCGGAGCCCCCCGACCGGCGATCGATCCGGCTCCGTCGGACGATCGGCAGCGAGCTGGGCGCCGGCACACGCCGGCTCCACCGATTGGGCGGAGAGGCTCCTGCCGCTCCGCCGAGGCCCTAGATGCGCTCCGGTCGCTGGATGAGGACGGCGGCGAGGATGATCACCCCCTTCACGATCTGCT
>JBIOUO010000299.1:0-3130 GCA_044867195.1 Ilumatobacteraceae bacterium | reverse complement strand
CGTTCCAGCGTGTTCGCGGGATGACCGACCGGGGCTGGGTGCGCGGGACGGCGGGTGAAGAGCTCTCGAAGTAGGTGGCGGGTGACTCGGCCGACGTGGCCGGCTTCCGTGCCGCGCACGAACTCGGGCGGCCCGCGCCACCGGGCTCTACCGGGCGTGCCCGGGCAAGGTCGGGGCGGGTCAGCTGCCGGGGTCGGGTCCGTCGCGGGCTGGCGGGCCGGTGCGGCGCTTCAAGGCCGCGTCGACCATCGCCGCGAGCTCGTCCATCAACTCGTCGCCTGACGGCCCGTCACCGCCCGCCGCAGTCGCGTCGGACCGCCCGTCGTCGAAGTCGACGAGGTCGGTCAGTCCGCTGGGGGTGGTGTCGATGGTCGGGCCGTGGTGGTGGACGGTCCCGTCGGGTCGGGTCCACGTCGCGGTGCGGTCGGGGTGCAGGGTGAGCGTCCAGCCGCCCTCATGCACGAGATGGTGATGGACGCTGCACGCCGGGGCCAGACGGCACAGGTCGGTGGTCCCGCCGTGCTCCCACGGCGTCACGTGATGGATCTCACAGTCGGCGAAGCGCACCGTGCAACCGGGGAAGATGCAGGTGCGGTGCATCGCCCGTAACGCCCGGCGTTGCGCCCACGTCGCGGTGCGCCGGCTGCGTCCGACGTCCAAGGCGACGCCGTCGCCGCCGAGCACGACGGGGATGATCTCGGCGTCACACGCCAGGCGGCGCACTACTGCTGGGGGGAGGGGTTGGCCGTCACCGGTCTCACACACCGTGGCGCCGTGCAGCCCGTGGGCCAGGGTGGTCCAGTCGATGACGACGATGATCTCGGGCGGGCGGTGGCCGGGTTGGCGGGCGCCGGTGATCAGGTTGACCATTGCGTCGGCCCGCAGCTGGTCGAACGACCGCTGGTCGTCGGGCGGGGCGGTGGCCTGTTCGGCGGCCACGGCGCCGTCCAGGGCGGCCGAGACTTTGGCGTCGGTCTCTGGATCCAATGTCAGGTGGGTGTGGCACAGCCCGCTGTGGCGGTCGACCCACCGTGGCAGTGACCGTTGGCGGCGCAGCCGTTCTTGCCGGCTGACGCCTTCGTCGCCCGACAGGTGGCGGCCCAACTCGGCGACGTCGCGGCAGAACGCCTCGACCGACGTGGCAGCGGCGGCGGCGACGAGGTTCGGTTCCAGCTCTCGCAGCCGGGCCCGTCCGGCGTCGTCGAGGTCGCCGGCGAGTCGGGCCAGGGCGTCGGCATGACCGCCGGTCAGGGTGCCGTGGGCCAGCGCCTGATGGACGCCGGGCAGCAGCTGGCAGACGTTGCCGCGTGCTGCGGCGGCTTGAGCGTCGCGTCCGGAGCGCCGTCCGCCGCCGGTGAGCAGTGTTCCCGGCGGCTCGCAGCGACCCTCGGCGGCGAGCCGGGCGGCGGCGGCAGCGACCGTGGCGTCGAACGCGTCGAGCCACGAGCGGACGCGTTGGGAGCGGGTGACCAACTCGGCGAGGGCAGCGCGGTCGCAGGCGGCGATGTCGGCGGCGGCCAGTGTGGCGACCTCGGCGACGACCTGTGTCTGCACACCAGTATGCTAGTGGATATATGTTCGGCAAGCAACACGCGAACGAAGAGATTCAGGAACCGGTAGCGCTCGTTGCCTCAGGTCCAACGCATCGCTTTGGTCCGCCCAACGCACCCGATTCGACGGCAGACGCGGACCAAAGCCACGCAGCCGTGACTCCTCGCAGCCATCGTCGAACTCGTCATGCCGGCAACGGGTTCGAGCCGGTGAGACCGAGGAGCTCGACGCTTGTGTAGAGGCGGCGGGGCCGGCCGCGACCGGTCGATTGGACGGTCCCGTGCTCGACGAGGATGCCGGCGTCGACGAGGTCGCGGAGCGCACGGTTCGCCGACTTCAACGGGATGTCGAGCTCCGCGGCGACGGTAGGTCCGCTGAGGACCAGGCGGCCCGGCAGCAAGTCGAACACCCGCCACGCAGACGCGTTGTTGCGCAGCCGCCTCCTGCCGTCTCGGGGCGCGGCAAGTCGCTCGCGCCACTCGCGCCGCAACCGCTCGACCGCTCGCACGAGCTCCTGCTGCGCCCGGCCAGCACCAGAGACTGCATCGGCGAACCACCTGACCCAGGAGTTGTGATCACCCATGCGGAACAGCACGAGCCCGGAGCCGTAGCCGCCGACATCGGCCGCGATCCGAACGCTCACCGGCGGCGGAGTGACCAGCGAGAGGCGCCGAACGAGGATCCACGAGATAAGCACGCGCCCGACCCGGCCGTTGCCGTCGGCGAAAGGGTGGATGACCTCGAACTGGGCGTGGGCGATCGCCGCCTGGCTGACGGCGTCGACGTCGTCGCGGTTGACGAAGGACACGAGGTCGTCGACGAGCTCCGGAACCTCTTTCGCCGGCGATGTCACGAGATGGGCGTCCAGCGGAGATGTCCCGCCGATCCACCCCTGTTCGGTGCGCAGCACGCCGACATGCTCGGCGGGCGTCGGGCTCCCCGTCATCAACGTCCGGTGCCACTGGCACAGGCTGTCGACCGTGAGCGGTCCCGCGTTCGCCTCGTCGATGGCCTCCGTGATCGCGGCGAGGTTCGCCGCCACCCACGCCGCGGCCGATCGGTCGCCGTGTCCGCCGGCCCCGCTGGCGAGGGCGGCTTCGGCGAGGGTGATGTCGACCACCGGCGCAGTCACGCCTTCGACGAACGACGAGGCGACCCCCTCGGCCCGCAGCAACAGCCGGGCGAGGGCGGCGTAGTCCTCCGCCATCGCATCGGCGCCGTACTCGACCGTCGCCTGCGCCCGGGCGGTCCGTGCGATGGTGTCGGCGTCGAGCGCGAGGTCACGTTCGGCGAGTCGGATCGGCACGAATGCCCGCGCCCGCCGACCTCGCCACACGATCGGGACCTCGACGCCCGCCAGCTCCAGAGCTATGACCTTCCGTACGGTTACAGCGGTAAGTGTACGTTACGGCGGTACCCCCCCGTTACTTCGAGCATGCGCGGATAGGCACGTGAGCCGGCGGGGAGTTCGGCTGTCCCCGACGGAACCTGCGGTTCCGTCGGGGGCCCCTTCGGGGCTCACACCCACCCGAGGCTCCTGTCGGAGCCCCCCGATCGCCGATCGATCCAGCTTGGCTGG
>JBIOUO010000298.1:0-2555 GCA_044867195.1 Ilumatobacteraceae bacterium | reverse complement strand
ACGGCCGGGCGACCGAGCCGTCGGGCGTCGGCTGCTCGCGCCCGTCAGCCGCGGGACCGGGACCGCGTGCGCCGGCGGTGACGATCGACGTGATCGCCCGGGCGACGCCCGACGCCGCCTCCTCGAGATACTTGGGGACGAACTCGGCGGCCCCGAGGGCCGGGGTGGCGTTGTTGGTCTTCGATCCGAACGACAGCGTGACGTCGCAGGGCCCGACCTCGACGGTGACGGTGCCGCGGAAGTCCGGGCCCTCGACCTTGATCCGGGCGCCGAGCGACACGGAGAAGGAGATGTCGCCGAACCAGGTCTCGATCGTGATCCCGGCCGAGACGCGGGCGTACGCCGAGACCTCGTAGTGGAAGGGGTCGAAGAACACGATCCCGTGGGCGCCGAACGAGGCCTTCGCCCACGCCCACCCGAACGACGCCGACGCCTGCACGTCGACGCCGGCCATCACCGCCTCCGACGTGAGCGCGAAGTAGCTGCCGCCCTTGACGGTGACCGGGCCGAACCGCCACTGCAGGCCGAGGCGGGGCACCTCGGGGTAGCCGTCGCGGTGGAAGTCGGGGTGGAACCCGCCGATCGACAGCACGAACTCGCCGCGGTGCGGCCCGGCGAACCACACCACGAACGCGAACCCGCCGGTGAGCCGGACGTCGGGATACAGCAACCACGAGTTGTCGGTCAGCTGGCCCTGCACCCACACGACCCCCTCCTTGGAGGAGATGCGCGCGACGAGCGCCAGTTCGATCGACACGATCGCCGCCTGCGGCCGCGGTAGCGCCATCCGGGCCAGGCCGAGGAGGCTGATCTCGAAGCCGTCGCCGAACTGCATGGCGACCACGGCGACGCCGTCGACGAGGGCGAAGCTGTTGAAGCTGATCCCGCCGGCGAACCAGAACGTGCCGGCCTGAGCCGGGAAGAACTGGCCGAGCTGGCGGAGCTGGACCATCGGGTCGCTGGGCGGGCTGGCGCCGGGGTCGAGCGCCTGGATCAGCGGGTAGGTGGCGAACTGCGACAGGTCGGTCGGCACGACGAGCCGGCGGTTGATCCCGAACCCGCCGCCGATGCCGGTGACGAAGAACGCCGGCGGGCCGCCGATCGGGCCGACGACCGCACCGACGGCGAAGAACGACACGACGCCGGCGTGCTTGCCGTAGCCGCCGTAGATCGTCAGCCCGTACACGCCGAAGCGGCCGAGCAGCATCCCGAGGTACTCGACGTCGTCGCCGGTGCCCGACTTGAGCAGCCCGCCGGCGATCGCCAGCGGCCCGATCTCGGCGCTGATCGCGAGGCCGCGCAGGTCGACCTCCCAGTTGCGCGGCTCGAAGAAGCTGCCCTTGGAGACGAAATAGGTGACCGACAGGTCGTCGACGGCGGCGGCGAGCCCGAACAGTGAGACCCGGGCGTCGAGCAGCAGGCCGATCGACTCGACCCGCTTGGACGGCATCGCCACGGCGAGCCCGACCTGCTCGATGTACAGCGGGCCGAAGCCCTTCTGGATCGCGACGATCCACGGGCCGTCGCCCTCCCCCGCGCGCAGCGTCACCGCGACGGGGTTGGTGCCGTGCTTCTGGATCGCCAGCGCCGGCGAGAACGACGGCTTGGGCTTGGTGCCGCCGGTGTCGGACATGATCCCCGACGCGATGGCGTTGCCGCCCGACGCCCCGCCGGGCGACACGGCGAGGTTGCTCACCTGCAGTTGGGCGCCGCCGCTGACCTGGGCCGCGCTGACGCTGGCGAACGTGTGCAGGGCGACCGACTCGATCGTCAGGCCGAGGTCGAGCAGCGGTCCGTTCGTGCGCAGGATGCGCAGCCCGACGCCGGCCACCGTCAGGCTGGGGGCGAACGTGATCGTGTTCCCGGCGAGCTTGACCAACCCGAGCGTCAGCCCGGCGCTCGGCGGGCGAGGGTCGATCCACGAGTCGTCGACCTCGATGGCCAGCGTGACCTCGCCGCCGGTTGGCAACTCGACGCGGTCGGTGAGGTCGAGCGTGATGCCGGCGACGCCGGACGGGTCGTGGCCGAGACCGATCGTCAGTCCCTCGATCTCGAGGGTGATGTTCGCCGCGGCGAGGTTGTCGATCAGCCGGACCACGCGGCGCGTCAGCCCGGTCAGCTGGAACAGGCTGGTGTCGAGCGTGCCGCCATCGAGTACGACGCCCTCCAAGAGGTCGGCGATCGTGGTCGTCGTCGCGCCCGACGGGATCGTCGTCGCCAGCAGGGCCTGGACCTCAGCGGTCGCCAGGGCGATCGACGCCGCCAGCGACGCCACGGCCTCGACCAGCGCGGCGGCGACGGCATCGGCGGCGGTGTCGACGTCGTCGCCGCTGAGCACTGCCAGCTCGACTGTCGCCGTGTCGAGCAGCCAGCGGGCGACGAACTGGCGGGTGCCGTCGACGTCGAGGCCGAGGGCGACGAGACGCCCGCCATCCGGGTTGGTGCCGGCGCCGATCACGAGCAGCGGGCGCAGCTCGACCGGGCCGATCGGGACCGGGACCGGGCCGACCGTCACCGACAGTGCATCGACGCCTGCTTCGGTGAGCGCGATAGCA
>JBIOUO010000297.1:0-4681 GCA_044867195.1 Ilumatobacteraceae bacterium | reverse complement strand
TCGGCGTGGCGCGGCTCGTTCGTCGGAGCGTCGCGGGTCGTGCTACGCCAGTGCGCTACGGGACGGTCGGGCACCGGGGCGATGAGCAGCTCCTCGGTGTAGGAGAACGGCGAGATGGTCGGATACTTGCCGGCGCCGCCTCCACGCCACGTGCCGGCGAGCGCGGCGAGCGGGTGGTCGGTTGCCATGCGCTGCACATGATGGCATTCGCGATGCGTCCCGCCTGATCGCGAGCGCTCATGGCGGAGTCCGGTCAGCGGCGGCAGCGATGAGCAAGCGGGCGGCGGTGCCGACGTGGCGAGCTGGGCTCCGGCGCCCGTGGATGCGGGTCGCCGCGAAGGCGCCGTCCATCAGCATCATCAGCCCGTCGGCGAGGACGGCGGGATCGGCGACGGGCACGGCCCGCGCCAGCTCGACGAGGCGTGCCCGCACCGCTCGCTTGTGGGCCCGGGCGACCTCGTGCCCGGTGTGATCCGGGTCGGGGAACTCGCCGGCGGCGACCTGGAACGTGCACCCACGGCATTCGGGACCGGTCGCCAGGCGCTGTACGGCGTCGAACAGCCCGCTCAGCTGATCGAGCGGACGATCATGACGCGCGATGGCGCCGTCGAACCACTCCCAGAACCGGCGGTTCGAGTCCTCGAGGTAGGCGGCGATCAGGTCGTCCTTGGAGGGGAAGTGCCGGTAGAGGGTCGTCTTGGCGACTCCCGAGCGGCGCACGATCAGGTCGACGCCGATCGCCTGGAACCCGTGCTCGTAGAACAGCTCGCCGGCCGTGACGAGTATCCGCTGACGTGCGTCGCCAGTGGTGGTGTCGGGCATCGGTGGGCGCTGACCTCCTCGTGTGGTGCGCGCTATTGTCGCGCTACAGACCTGTCCGTAGCGCGAGCTGGGTGACCACTCTCCGCCCAACGGTCCATCCGAGGAGGTACCCGCATGGAGCTTGGCGTCCACATCGTGAGCTTCGACTATCCCGACGCCCCGAACTCGATCGCTTCGACGCTCGCCCGTGCCGCGGACGCGGTTGAAGCAGCCGGAGCGACGTCTCTGTCCGTGATGGACCACTTCTTCCAGATGGAACAGGCAGCGCCCGCCGACCAGCCGATGCTGGAGGGCTACACCACGCTCGGGTTCCTCGCCGCGCAGACCACCCGCACTCGCCTCGGGTTGCTCGTCACAGGCGTGACCTACCGGCATCCCGGTCTGCTCGCCAAAATCGTGGCGACCCTCGACGTGCTCTCCCGCGGGCGGGCGGAGCTCGGGATCGGAGCGGCCTGGTACGAGCGTGAGCACCGCGGTCTCGGCGTGCCGTTCCCGCCGCTTGCCGAGCGCTTCGAGCGGCTCGAGGAAGCGCTCCAGATCTGCCTGCAGATGTGGGATCCCGCCAACAACGGCGAGTTCAAGGGCCATCACTACCAGCTCACCGAGACGCTCTGTTCGCCCCCGCCGATCAGCCGCCCGCACCCGCCGATCCTCATCGGCGGCAGCGGCGAACGCAAGACGTTGCGGCTCGTCGCTCGCTACGGCGACGCCTGCAACCTGTTCGGCGCATCCGCCCCCGACGTGGCGCGCAAACTCGACGTGCTCCGCCGCCACTGCGACGACGTCGGGCGCGACGAAGCCACGATCCGCAAGACGATCCTGTACGTCGGGCAGGCGCTCGGCACCGGCGACATCGACGGCTTCCTGCGCGAGATGGCCGACTACGCCGCAGCCGGGATCGACGAAGTGGTCGTGATGCCGTCCGGCGAACCGCCCGACGAGTGGATCGACCGGGTCTGCGTCCCGCTCGCGCCCCGCCTGGCCGAGCTCGGCACCGGCTGACACGGCCACCGCCGATCGTATCTGGGCGGGAATCGTCCCGGAATCCGAGACGATTCCCGCCCAGAAGCCCACCTGGGACGATTCCCGCCCAGTTCGCGACCGGCGATCACCGTACGGGCTGGGGGATCTCGTAGACGTCGTCGCGATACTCAGCGAGCATCCGCGCCGTGCAGAAGGCGGGTGCGAGCGTTCGTATCGAGCGCTTCATGCGGGCCACCCATCGGCGTGGGATCCCGGCCGCGTCGCGCTCGTAGAACATCGGCACCACCTCGCGCTGGAGGATGTCGTAGAGCATCGCGCCGTGGCGCCGGTCCTGGCCTTCGTGGTCGTCGTCGACGTCACCGTCGATCGCCCACCCGTTGTCGCCGTCGTACCCCTCGGCCCACCAGCCGTCGAGCACGCTGACGTTCAGCACCCCGTTGTAGATGGCCTTCATCCCACTCGTGCCGCTCGCCTCCATCGGTGGCCGCGGCAGGTTCATCCACACGTCGCAGCCGCCGACGAGCGTGGCGGCGATCCTGAGGTCGTAGTCCTCCAGGTACGCCGCCTTGAACGCCGCCTCCGACATGCGCGTCAGCACCACCCGCCGCACGTCGAAGATCGACTGGAGCGTCCGCTTCGCGGTGTCGTCGAGCGGGTGCGCCTTGCCGGCCAGGAGCAACTGGACTGCCTGCGGCTCGTCGAAAAGGTGAGCCGCCTGTCGCGTGCCGGTCACCAAGTGCAACCGCTTGTAGGTGGCAAGGCGCCGGGCGAATCCGACGGTGAGGGTGTCGAACCCGAACGCCTGCTCGGCAGCCTCGACGTACCGCATCGGCTCCCCGCGGGCGAGCCGGTCGGTGGCCGCACGTGTGCGCACGAAGTGCACGAGAGCTGTCCTCGCCGCGTTGCGCGCCGCCCACAGCTCGGCGTCGGGGACGTCGTCGATCGGCTCCCACGTCGCCGCGTCGTCGGCGTTCGACACCCAGTCCGCGCCGAGGTAGCGGTCGAACAGGGCGCGGAACGGCGGAGACACCCATGAGGGCGGATGCACTCCGTTCGTGACGTGCGTGATCGGAACCTCGTCGATCGACCGCCCGGGGAACAGCGGTGTCCACATCGCCCGCGCCACCTCGCCGTGGCGGCGCGACACGCCGTTGACCCGCCTGCTCATGCGCATGGCAAGGGGGACGATGCCGGGGTCACCGGAGCCGGCGCGCCCGAGATCGAGGAGGCGTTGCTCGTCGATCCCGAGCCGGGCCGGGAGGTCGGGGACGACGGACATGATCAGCGCTGGGTCGTAGGTCTCGTTTCCCGCCGGTACCGGAGTGTGCGTCGTGAACACCACGCTCTGGCGTACTGCCGCGATCGCCTCGTCAAACGTCTCGCCCCTCGCCACCCGTTCCGCCGCCAGCTCCAGCGTCGCCAGCCCGGCATGGCCCTCGTTCAAGTGCACGACGCTCGGGTCGATGCCGAGCGCACGCAGGATCCGGATGCCGGCGATCCCGAGGACGGCGTACTGCGCCAGCCGCATCGACGGATCGCCGATGTACAGCCGGGAGGTGATCCACCGGTCGATCGCCGAGTTCTCGGCGAGCTCCGTGTCGAGCAGGTACAGCGGGACCCGCCCCACGTCGACGCGCCACACCTGCACCGTGACGGGCCGGTTGCGGATGCTCACCGTCACGTGCAGCGGCTCACCCCCGACCGCCGTCACCCGTGCCGCAGGCAGCCGCTCCGGGTCGGTCTCGATCCAGAACTCGTGCTGCCAGCCGGAGATGTCGAGGCGTTGATGGAAGTAGCCGTGGCGGTACATCAGCCCGACGCCGACGAGCGGGAGCGCCCGATCGGACGCCTCTTTCACGACGTCGCCGGCCAGGATGCCGAGACCACCCGAGTACACCGGCAGCGAGCCGTGCACACCGAACTCGGCGCAGAAGAACGCGATCGGCGCCTCGAACAGGTCGGCCGACATCGGCGGTCGTTCGAGATCGTCGTCGATCAGCGCGGCGAGCACCCGCGCCCGCTCGACGATGCGGGGGTCGCGGGCAGCCTTGACGAGCCGGCCGGGGGAGGTCTCCTCGAGCAGGCGGACAGGGTTCCCATCGCACAGCTCCCAGCGGTGCGGGTCGAGGTCCCGGAACAGCGGTGGGCCGTCAGGCGCCCACGACCACCGGTAGTTGTAGGCGACGCGCGCGAGCGGCGCGAGCGGCTGAGGAATCCGGGCAGCGAGCCGTTGCGCCTCGTGCTGCACGTCGTCGAATCCCGGCCAGCTCACGGTTGCGGTTCCTCGTGGCTCCTCGCTCGGCGTTTCCGCCGACATCATGGCACCGGATCGCGGCGCGGCCAAGCGACGGCGGCGCGACCGTCGCCGCGGTGGCGAATGCGGGTCACTGGTACGGTGCCGTGATGGACCGGCGGGGTGAACGATGAAGGCTGCAGTCTGCGATCGATATGGACCGCCGGAGGTCGTCCAGATTAGGGAGGCGCCAACGCCCGTGCCGGCGAACGGCGAGGTGCTGGTCAAAGCGTTTGCCACGACGGTCAACTCCGGCGACGCCCGGGTGCGCGCACTGCGTGTTCCACGCGGGCTGCGTCTGGCAATGCGCCTGAAGCTCGGCGTGCGCAAGCCGAGGCAGCCGATCCTCGGTTTCGAGATGGCCGGGCGGGTCGAGGCCGTCGGGAGCGCGGTCACTCGCTTCCAGCCGGGCGACAGGGTGGTCGCCTCGCGCGGGTTCGACTTCGGCTGCCACGCCGAGTACGTGACCGTGGCCGAGCAGGGCGACATCGCCACGATTCCCGAGAACCTCAGCTACCAGGACGCGGTTGCGCTGTGCTTCGGCGGCACGACGGCGCTGACCTTCTTCCGGCTGGGCAAGCT
>JBIOUO010000296.1:0-6512 GCA_044867195.1 Ilumatobacteraceae bacterium | reverse complement strand
CCGCACCCTCCGCGTTTGTTCGCTGGTGCACCGTCCGTGGCGCACTGGCGCACAAACGCGGAGGCCGTCTGGTTCGGGGCGGCGACCCTACCGGCGGGTAGGTTGGGCGCATGACCGTGACCGAGTCCCCTGTGACGTCCCCTGCGACCACTGACGAACAGCAGGTCGTCACCCTCGTCGACGAGCTGCTCGAGCAGTTCCCGCCCCGCTCGACGCCGCCGGCGACGTTCCTCGGCGAGCAGTTCGACCGCGGTCTGGCGTGGGTGCACTTCCCGGTTGGAAGCGGTGGGCTCGGCGTCAACCCGAAGCTGCAGCGCCTGGTCAACGAGCGGGTGTTCGCCGCGGGGGGTCCCAACTCCGCCCTCCGCAACCCGATCGGCTACGGCATGTGCGGCCCGACGGTCGTCGTGTGGGGCACCGAGCAGCAGAAGCAGCGCTACCTCCGCCCGCTGTTCACCGGCGAGGAGATCTGGTGCCAGCTGTTCTCCGAGCCGGGCGCCGGCTCGGACTTCGCCGGCCTGTCCTCGCGGGGCGTGCGTGACGGCGACGAATGGGTGGTCAACGGGCAGAAGGTGTGGACCACGCTCGCCCACCTGTCGAGGTGGGGACTGCTCGTCGTGCGCACCGATCCGGAGGCCGTCAAGCACGCTGGGCTGACGGCGTTCGTGGTCGACATGCACGCGCCCGGTGTCGAGGTCCGACCGTTGCGCCAGATGACCGGCGAGGCCGAGTTCAACGAGGTCTACTTCACCGACACCCGGATCCCCGACCACGAGCGTCTCGGCGCACCGGGAGACGGCTGGCGGGTGTCGCTGACGACGCTGATGAACGAGCGGGTGTCGATCGGCGGCTCGATCCCGCAACGCGGCTCGGGCGCCATCGGCCCCCTGGTGACCGTGTTCTCCAAGCTGCCCGCCGAGCGCCGCGAGGCCGAGCTCGACGAGGTGATGAAGCTGTGGATCCGCGCCGAGGTCCTGCGCCTGACGAACATCCGAGCCAACCAGAACCGCAAGATGGGCGACCCCGGCCCGGAGGGTTCGATCGGCAAGATGGCGTCGGCCGAGCTGAACAAGGACGTGTGGTCCAAGACGATGGACCTGCTCGGGGCCGACGGGATGCTCTACGGCAGCTACCAGATGGTCCGCCCGGAGACGGCGATGGGCTACGACACGCCGCAGAAGGCGTTCCTGCGCAGCCGCGCCAACTCGATCGAGGGTGGCACCACCGAGGTGATGCGCAACATCCTCGGCGAGCGAGTGCTCGGCCTGCCCGGCGACGTCCGCGTCGATCGCGAGGTCCCCTGGAGCCAGGTCCCCCGCAACTGACGACTGATTCCTCGTTTTCGTCCGCATTCTGGTCGCACGTGCGACCCCGATCCGGACGAAGACGCGGCGCGCTCAGCTGGCGAGGGCGCCGAGCACGCCGCTGGCGCTGAGCCGCCGATCGTCGACGGGTGCTCGCGCGGCCAGCGCGCCGCCGAGCGCCACCGTCGCCGCGACGTCGATCGCCGCCTGCAGCTCGCGCAGGTTGCGCGGCGGCGGGAAGTACTCGTCCTCGTCGGTGACGCGGACGACCTCGACCCCCGCAGACGGGGCGAGACGGTCGATGACCTCCTCGACCAGCTCGTTCGGTGCCGACGCGCCAGCAGTCACACCGACGACGCGCGCCGTCCGTGTGAGCGATGGCGGCAGCTCGGCGGCGCCGTTGACGCGCACGACGGCGCCGCAACCGGCCTCGCGGGCGAGCTTCTCGAGCGCCAGCGTGTTGGACGAGTTGGCCGAACCGATCACGACGATCGCGTCGCAGCGCTCAGCGAGCGCCATCAACGCCGACTGGCGGTTCGTCGTGGCGAAGCAGAGATCGCTCCTGCCGGGCGCCCAGACGTCGGGGAAGCGATCGCGAACGGCGACCGCGACGTCGGACCAGTCGCGGTGCGACAGCGTGGTCTGGGCGAGCAGGGCGACGGGCTCGGTGAGCTCGGGGAGCGCGGCCACGTCGGCGACCGACTCGACGCGGGTGACGGCGCCGGGAGCGACCGCCATCGTGCCGACCGCCTCCTCGTGGCCCTCATGGCCGACGTAGACGATCCGGTATCCCTTGCCGGCGCGGACGCGCACCTCGTGGTGCACCTTGGTCACGAGCGGGCACACGGCATCGACCACGTAGCTGCCACGCTCCCGGGCGGCGGCGACCACCGAGGGCGCTGACCCGTGGGCCGACAGCATGATCGGTGAGCCCGGTGGCACCTCGGCGATGTCGTCGACGAACACGACGCCCTGGGCCTCGAAGCGCTCGACGACGAGGCCGTTGTGGACGATCTCGTGGTAGCAGTACACGGGTGGCGGGAAGCTGCGGACCATCCACGCCAGCGCTTTGATCGCCATCTCCACGCCGGCGCAGAAGCCGCGCGGCTCGGCCAGCAGGACCCGCTCGACGCTGGTCGCCGGCGCCTTGGCCGGTAGCTGGTCGTGCACACTCATCCGCCTGGAGGCTACCGACAGGGCCTCGCCGGTAGCCTTTGCAGGCCATGTCCGAGGCTGTCGTCGTCGCCGTCGCGCCCGGCTCGCCGGCCGCCGCCGCCGGGCTGCGGCCTGGCGACACGGTGCGCCGAGTGAACGGTCAGGTGCCCCGCGACGTCATCGAGTGGCGACTGTGGACGGATGCGGCCGTGGTCGGCATCGATGTCGTGCGCGATGGGATCGCGCTCGACGTCGAGATCGACAAGCGGGAGGGCGAGCCGCTGGGCGCCGAGGTGTCGAGCGCCCTGTTCGACCGCATCCGCACGTGCGACAACCACTGCGAGTTCTGCTTCATCTACCAGCTGCCGAAGGGGCTCCGCCGGAGTCTCTACCTCAAGGACGACGACTACCGGCTGAGCTTCCTGTACGGCAACTTCACGACGCTCACCCGGTTCACCGAGGCCGACCTCGAGCGCGTCGTCACCGAGCGCCTGTCGCCGCTGCACGTCAGCATCCACTCGACGGACCCGGCGCTGCGGGCGCGCATGCTGCGCAACCCCCGCGGGGCGACCAGCCTGCGCTGGCTGCGGGCTCTGCTCGACCATGGCATCGAGGTCCGCGGCCAGCTCGTCGTCTGCCCCGGCGTCAACGACGGCGCCGCGCTCGACGACACGCTGGCCGGCATCCTCGACGAGTATCCCGAGCTGGCGACCGTGGCCGTGGTGCCGCTCGGGGTGTCGCGGTTCAACCCGGAGGCCGGGATGCGGCCGCACACCACCACCGAAGCCGCCGCCGCCGTCGACACCGTCGAGGAGTGGCAGGACGTCTACCTGGCGACCCTCCGCCGGCGCCTCGTCCACGCCGCCGACGAGTACTACCTGCTGGCGGGGCGGACGTTCCCCGCCGCGGAGGACTACGAGGGCTTTCCGATGCACGAGGACGGCATCGGGATGGCCCGCACGTTCGAGCTGGAGTTCACGGCCCAGTCGCCTGGGGCAACAGGGGTGCGGCGCGGCTTCTTCGCCGCCGTCGACGCCGCCGGGAGCGTCCCGCCACTGCCACCGAACCCGGCGGCGTACACCGGATTGCGCGTTTGCTCAGCCGAGCCCGCCCCGGCGCGCGCCGCCGCACAAACGCAGCGAGCAGGTGCCGCGGCGGTCTCGCTGCGGCCGCGTCGGGGTGCGCCCGTCGGGGTCCTGACCGGCGAGCTCGGCGCGCGGGTCATCACGCCCCTCGTGGCCGGGGTCGGACGCGATGACGTGCGGGTGATCCCGGTGGTCAACGAGTTCTTCGGCGGCAACACCGGCGTCACCGGGCTGATGACCGGCGCCGATCTCGATCGTGTCTTGGCCGCCGAGCCGGCCGGTCACCGCTACCTGCTGCCGGACGTGTGCCTCTCCGACGACGGCGTGTTCCTCGACGGTCGCACCGTGGCCGGGTTGCCGAGACCGGTCGAGGTGGTGGCGACCGATGGCCATGCGCTGCGCGACGCGCTGGCGCTCGTGCCGCCGACCGGTCATGAGCTGCGCTCATGACCGAGCGAGTCTTCGAGCGAGGTCCATTGGACACGGTCTTCGGTCACGGGTGCACCGATCGGCTGCCGAGCGCGTCGCACTTCGTCAGGGTGCACCAGTGACCGGCGTCGCCGAGCGGGCCAGTGGATTGCCCACCGTCGCCGTCGTCGGGCGGCCCAACGTCGGCAAGAGCACGTTGTTCAACCGCATCGTCGGTGAGCAGGCGGCGATCGTCGAGAACCGTCCCGGCGTGACCCGTGACCGCAAGGTGCTGGAGGCGGAGTGGCTCGGCGTGCCGTTCCGGATCATCGACACCGGCGGATGGATGCCGGGTGGCTCCGACCTCGAGGCCAAGGTCAGCCGGCAGGTCGAGGCTGCCGTGCGCGATGCCGACGTCGTGCTGTTCGTGGTCGACGGCTCGGTCGGCGTCACCGACGAGGACGAGGCGATCGCCGACTGGCTGCGCCGCGGGGACCACGATGTCGTCGTCGTCGTCAACAAGGCCGACAACGACCGCCGCGAGGACGAGCGATGGGCGTTCCTCGCCCTCGGGCTCGGCGAGCCGTACCCGGTCAGCGCCCTCCACGGGCGGCGCGCGGGTGACCTGCTCGACGTCGTGGTCGAGCGCGTCGCCGCCGCCCCGCGAGACGACCAACCGGCGCCCGGCGTGGCCGAGGATGACGAGCCGTGGACGCCCGATGAGCCGCGCCCGCCGCGCGTGGCGATCGTCGGGCGGCCCAACGTCGGCAAGAGCACGTTGTTCAACCGGCTGGTGGGGGAGGACCGCTCGGTCGTCCACGACCTTCCCGGCACGACACGGGACTCGATCGACACCCTCGTGGAGACCGAAGACGGGCCGATCGTGTTCGTCGACACGGCGGGGATGCGGCGGCGATCACGGATCGACGATTCGGCCGAGTACTACTCGCTGGTCCGTGCCCTGCGTTCGATCGACGACGCCGACATCGCCCTGCTCGTCATCGATGCCACCGAGGGCGTCACCGGGCAGGACCAGCGACTGGCGGAGCGCGTCGATGCCGCTGGTTGCCCGATCGTGATCGTGCTCAACAAGTGGGAGCTGATTGCCGACGCCGACGATCGGCGGGCGATCCTCGGCGAGCTGGCGCGCAAGCTGGCGTTCATCGGCGAGGCGCCGGTGCTGAAGATCTCGGCACTGACCGGCAAGGGCGTCCACAGGCTGCGCCCTGTGCTCGCAGACGCGATCGTGCAGTACCACCGGCGGGTGCCGACCAGAGACGTCAACCGGGTGCTCGCCGAGGCGCAGCAGCGCCAGCCGGCCGGCGGGGGGGCCAAGGTGCTGTACGCCGTGCAAGGGGCGAGCGACCCGCCGACGTTCACGCTCTTCGCCAATCGCGAGTTGACCCAGCCGTACGTGCGGTACCTCGAACGCTCGATCCGCGAGGCGTTCGGCTTCGGCTCGACGCCCCTCAAGCTGCGCGTGCGCCGCGGGGATCGGTGAGTCGCGTGCCGTGGTGCGGCGACTGCGAGCGGTACTGGGCCCCGTCGGCGATGACGCCAGAGGGCCGGTGCCCGACGTGCGGCGCCGACCTCGAGGCGCCCGATCGGCGTCTCGAGGACGACGAAGCGGATGAGCGGGGCGAGGACGAGAAGGTGCCGTGGCACTTCAAGCTGCTGATCGTGGCGCTGGTCGTGTACCTCGTCTACCGCGGCTACGAGATGTTCTTCGCCTAGCTTCCGCTTGCCTCGCCGGCCCACGTGGTGGTTCGGATCCCGTTCGCGCGCTCGGCGCGGGGAGCCGAGAGCTACAGAATGAGTAGTGTTGCGGTTACCGGTCAGTAACGAGTGAAGGAGGTTCCTCGTTGACAACCATCGCCCCGCCGCCAACCGATGCGCACCGGGTAGACGCCACCGAGCGTGAAGCCCGCGAGGTCGCCGAAGCCGCCCGAGAGACTGAGTGGCGCAAGCCCAGCTTCGCCAAGCTGTTGTTCCTCGGCCGTCTCGACATGGACCTCGTCCATCCCCACCCTCGGTCGACCGAGGAGCAGCAACGCAAGGGTGAGGAGTTCCTCGCCACTTTGCGCCGCCTCTGCGAGACCTCTGTCGACGGTCAGCTCATCGAACAGGAGTCCCGCATACCCGACGAGGTCGTCCGCGAACTGAAGGACATTGGTGCCCTGGGCATCATGATCCCCGAGGAATACGGCGGCTTGGGGCTCTCGCACGTCTACTACAACAAGGCGCTGATGCTGGCCGGATCAGCCAGCCCGGCGCTGGCGTCGCTGCTCTCGGCACATCAGTCGATCGGCGTTCCCGAACCGATCAAGTTGTTCGGCACCGAGGAACAGAAGCGGAGGTTCCTGCCCCGCTGCGCCCGCAACGACATCAGCGCCTTCCTGCTTACCGAGCCCGACGTCGGCAGCGACCCGGCCCGGCTGGCCGCCACCGCGGTACCGACGGAGGACGGCTCGGCGTACATCCTCAACGGCGTCAAGCTGTGGACGACGAACGGCGTCGTCGCCGACTTGGCGGTCGTCATGGCGCGCGTGCCCAAGAGCGA
>JBIOUO010000295.1:0-5201 GCA_044867195.1 Ilumatobacteraceae bacterium | reverse complement strand
TCGCGGAGCGGGCGTCAGCGAACAAACGCGGCCGCGCGTCACCCCCGAACCGGTGTCCGCGGGCACCGCGACCGATGCGCTGGCTGCGCAGTCAGCGCGGCAGTCGCCATTGACCAGTACGTCGATCGAAGCAAGTCTCGAGGTGGCTGACGATCTCGCCGTCGGTCATCCGAGCCGTGAAGTGCAGCCCGATCCACCCGCGGGCGACCAGGCCGTTGCGTTTTCGGACATCGTGGTCGAGGTCGGACGGCATTCGGTGCCAGCCGAACCCGTCGCCTTCGAGGTACAGCTTGACGTCGGGATAGGCGAAGTCGAGGCGCACCTTGAACTTCCCGTCCCGAACCCAGTGCTGGCCGACGGGCGATGGGAAACGGCACCGGTCGATCACCCGACGCAGCCGCGCCTCAAGGCTCGTCTCCCCGGCGCTGTAGTCGTCCCCACGCGCCGCGGCGACCGCTCGGAGCACCCGTACCGACCGACCCGGCGCGGGTCGCAGCACCAGCACGCGCTCCCTCAGCTCCTTGGTGGTCAGCAAGCCTCGGCGCAGCAACTCGTCGACCAACTGTCCCGTGCCCTCGACGCCAAGCCGGGCGCTGAGGTCGATCACCGTACGCAGGGGTGACGTCACGGCCATACCCGCGACGTATCGGATGTCGCCGTCCTCCCACATCCCCGACCGATGACCGCGCACACCCTCGAGGCGGACGTGGCGCAGGAGCGGCGCCTCGACCTCGATGAACTCGTTGTCGCGCCGCCAACGAGGGTGAACCGGCTGCGGCATCCGCACGCGGTAGAGGCGCACGGCACTGCCGTGCGAGACGACGACATGCTCACCTGCCGCGATCGAGGCGATCCGGACCGCCTGGCGCCACGACGGCGGGACGCCGGCGATCCGCACCACACCCCGGCGGCATCGCTTATATCGCCCGGCCGCCCGCCGGCGACCGATCTGACTGCGACTCAAACCGGTCGCCATCGCCTGGCGAACGCTGACCACCCCGTCCTGGCGCTCCGCCAGGTCCTCCAACCCAAGCGGCCCATTGATCTCCGCCACATCCATCTCCACCATCTCCACCATCTCCTGCGCATGCTCGTACCAGCGGTTGGCCGACGCGTGGCCGGCGACGCTCGGAGATGTCGGTGCACATGACCGTACGCCGGGGGTGTCACCGTCAACGACGGAAGAGGCCGGGAGACCGGTCATGGCCGATGTTGAGAGTTCGTTGCAACCTCGTTGCGCTGACGTTTGTCCAGCCAGCTGCCGCGAAGCGGCGCTGGCTGGACAAACGCCACGGGCGATTGCCCCGTGCAGCAGCCCTCCACGTCGCTAGGGTCCATCCATGGCGCTGCCGAAGGTTTGCGGCATCGAGACGGAATATGGGATCGTCGTGCGCGGCGCCGAGAACAACCCTGTCTCCGCGTCCTCGCTCCTCATCAACGCTTACGTCGCGGCCACCACGAGCCCACAGCGGGGCCGCGTCGGCTGGGACTTCGACGACGAGCATCCGGCCAACGACGCCCGCGGCTTCTCGCTCGACGACGTCATCGCCCCGGAGATCGAGACGACGCTGGTCAACGCGGTGCTGACCAACGGCGCTCGCTACTACGTCGATCACGCCCACCCCGAGATCTCGACCCCTGAGGTGTCAACCGCCCTCGAGGCGGTGCGCTGGGACCGAGCCGCCGAGGAGATCATCCGCCGCAGCATGGTCTACGCCTCCGCCAAGCTCGTTGCCACGTCGACGGGGCCGGCCGAGGTGATCGTCCACAAGAACAACTCCGACGGCAAGGGCAACAGCTACGGCTGCCACGAGAACTACCTGCTCGCCCGTGAGACCCCGTTCGGGCGCATCGTGGCGCAAGTGACACCGCATTTCGTGACCCGCCAGGTCTTCGCCGGTGCCGGCAAGGTCGGCTGCGAGCTGCCCGGCGTGCCGAGCGACCACGTGCCGTACCAGCTCAGCCAGCGGGCCGACTTCTTCGAGGAGGAGGTCGGCCTCGAGACCACGCTCAAGCGGCCGATCGTCAACACCCGCGACGAACCGCACTGCGACGCCCAGAAGTATCGGCGCCTGCACGTCATCGTTGGCGACGCCAACATGAGCGAGGTGGCCACCTACCTCAAGATCGGCACCACGGCGATCGTGCTGGCGATGATCGAGGATGACGCGCTCGGGGAAGACTGGCTGCTCGGCAACCCGGTCGCGGCGATCCGCCAGATCAGCCATGATCCGACCTTGTCGCGAACCATCATGCTCCGCGACGGTCGCCGGGCCACGGCCCTGGAGATCCAATGGGGCCTCCTCGAACGGGCGCGCAAGTACGAGCAGTTGCACGGGCTGGGATGCGTCAATCATGAGGTCGGACGCGACGTGCTGCGGCGCTGGGAGCACGTCTTGACCGGGCTCGAGCACGAGCCGACATCGGTGGCATCGTGGGTCGACTGGGTCGCCAAGCGGCGTCTGGTCGACGGCTACGCCGAGCGCCACGGCGTCGAGCCCGGCTCGCCCAGGTTGAAGGCGATCGATCTCCAGTACCACGACATGCGACCGGACAAGGGGCTGGCAGGGCGGGCCGGCTTGGAGACGATCGTTGACCCGGCAGCGGTCGACGCCGCTGTCAGCACGCCGCCGACCACGACCCGCGCCTACTTCCGGGGCCGCTGCCTGGCAAAGTACCCGGACGACATCGTGGCGGCGAACTGGGACTCGATCGTGTTCGACATCGGGCGCGAGCCGCTGCGGCGGGTCCCGATGATGGAGCCTCTACGCGGAACAGCGGACCACGTGGCTAGGTTGATCGACGAGAGCGACAGCGCTGTCGAGCTGCTCGAACGCCTCGGTTCGTAGGCGGAGAGGGACGACAGCAAGGAGGCGCAGGAGCATGGCCGAACGGACGCAGAAGCAACGCACGACACCCCGAACCAGCGAGGAGGTCGTCGACGAGGCGGCACCGGCTGTCTCCGAGAGCGGGGAGAAGCTCAAGGCGGAGCTCGACGACCTGCTCGACGAGATCGACGAGGTCCTCGAGACGAACGCCGAGGATTTCGTCAAGTCATACGTCCAGAAGGGCGGACAGTGAGGTCGCACGCGCTGGGGACCCGGCTCTAACCCGCGATGTCGATGCCGATGTTCACCCCGGGTGACGATCCGGGGTCGAGCTTCCCCGATCTGCTGCGCCGGCTCGGCGCGATGCCGCGTGTCGCTCGTGGCGACGCCGACGCCCTGGCCGGCGTGCCCCACGCGACGACGTGCGTCGCCATGCGGTACGCCGACGGTGTCGTGATGGCCGGCGACCGGCGGGCGACGGCCGGCAACCTGATCAGCCATCGGACGATGGAGAAGGTCGTCGAGGCAGACCGGTTCAGTGGCGTCGCCATCGCCGGTGCTGCCGGGCCGGCGATGGAGATGGTGCGTCTGTTCCAACTCCAGCTCGAGCACTACGAGAAGGTCGAGGGCACAGCGCTCAGCCTCGAAGGCAAGGCGAACCAGCTCTCGATGATGGTCCGTGGCAACCTGCAGTCGGCGATGATGGGCCTCGCCGTGGTGCCGATCTTCGCCGGCTACGACGCCCGTCGTGGTCGGGGCCGGCTGTGGGACTTCGACGTGACCGGCGGCCGGTACGAGGAGCGGGAGTACGTCGCCACCGGGTCCGGCAGCTTGCACGCCGGGACGGTCGTCAAGCTGGGGTGGCGCGCCGACCTCGATCGTGACGGGGCCATCGATCTCGCCTGCCGGGCGCTGTGGGAAGCTGCCGACGCCGACTCGGCGACCGGCGGCCCAGACGCGCTCCGTGGCATCTATCCGATCGTCGCCACGATCACGGCGGACGGCTGGACGCCGGTCGACGACGACGAGCTCGCTGCGCGCTACGAACGCCTCGCCGCCACCTTGCGGGCAGGGCAATGACGGCTGACGCGTTCGCGCACCACCACACCACCCAGCGGGCTCTGGCGCACAGACGCGACAGGGCACCTTGTCACGTCCGCCTCACCGGACGCGCGTTCGCGCACTCCCACACCACCCCGCGGGGCGTGGCGCACATACGCGAGGTGTCGTCGTGAGCATGCCCTTCTACGTCGCGCCGGAACAGGTGATGAAAGACCGGGCCGACTATGCCCGCAAGGGGATCGCCCGAGGCCGGGCGCTTGTCGCCCTGCGCTACGTCGACGGGATCGCCATCGTCGCCGAGAACAGCTCCGAGACCCTGCGCAAGGTCAGTGAGATCTACGACCGGATCGCCTTCGCCGGTGTCGGCCGCTACAACGAGTTCGACCAGTTGCGGGTCGCGGGCGTCCGCGCTGCCGACCTCAAGGGCTTTCAGTACAGCCGTGACGATGTCGACGCCCGGAGCCTGGCCAACCAGTACGCCCAGATCCTCGGGCAAATCTTCACCCACGAGCTGAAGCCGCTGGAGGTCGAGATCCTCGTCGCCGAGGTCGGGCAGGCGCCGGCCGGCGATCAGATGTTCCACATCCAGTACGACGGCACCGTGTTCGACCACCGCGATTACACCGTGCTGGGCGGCGACGCAGACGCCATCGCCGGACGGCTCACGGACTCGTACCGCGACGGCCTGGACCACGGCGCCGCGGTCCGTGCCGGCACGGCCGCCCTTGCCGGTCCGGACCGCACACTGCCCGCAGCCGATCTCGAGGTCGCACTACTCGCTCGTGGCAACGGTCGGCGGTGCTTCCGCCGCCTCGACGACGACGCCGTGGCGGCGCTGCTCGCCACGGCCTGACTGCGAGCGGCGGCTCCACAGGGCGCCGGCCCACCGCGTTCGCGCACCCGGGTTCGCCCAGCGAGCGCCGGTGCGCAAACCCGACACCGCCACCTCGCGTTCGCGCACCACCAACGCGCCGACCGAGCACCAGTACGCAAACCCGACACCGCCACCTCCCGTTCGCGCACACCGACGCGCCGACCGAGCAGCGGTGCGCAAACCCGACACCGCCACCTCGCGTTCGCGCACACCGACGCGCCAGACGGGCGCCGGTGCGCAAACGCAGCACCGGCCCTCGCGTTCGCCCACCACCGACGCGCCGGCCAGGCGCCGGTGCGCGAACGCGGCCTTCGGACGGGGCGTACGATCGCCCCAGTTGACAGGGACATCACCCACGCGCAACGCTGCAGCGCATACATTCGAGACTTGGCGGGCCGTGGATCGGCCACCTCTGAGGGACAGGGGTGACATCGGGG